>CAJMEC010000004.1 GCA_905212345.1 uncultured Sutterella sp.
CATATTGGCGATACCAAGAGCGCCCAGCACCAAACAGATGAGCTTAACGCCGATGGCGAATACGATGTTTTCATAGACAATCCGCAGGCACTTGCGGGAAATCCGGATAGCCTTGGATATTTTCATGGGATCATCGTCCATCAGTACCACATCCGCCGCGTCAATCGCAACATCTGCTCCTGCGCCAATGGCGATGCCGATACTAACAACAGCCTGAAGAATAGCGCCTTCGGATAAATTCATGCCGAGGGCATATTCAGCCCACTTTAAAACGAGGAACTGCAATACAGCACCCGCGCCCCAAAAGAGCGTTGTGACGGAAAGTGAAATTTGTCCCAGGCGGTCTTTCCACAAAATGGCGCAGCTTTTATAGAAATTCTTAAGAGTTTCGATCGGTCTGAAGTCCGCTTTGGGATAACGCGCTCCGGTATCAGGAATCAACAAGTTGACAGCGGCGGCAGCTAAGTAGATAAGAACAATAATTGAGATGGCCGCTTGTGCCGGGGTGGCGATACCTAAAGCCACAAAAGGAAAGCCCGAGTGCAAAATGGCATAACTGACAGCGTCATTAATTAAAACACCGCCCATTACAACCCCTAAAATAATCGAAGCAACGGTCAGACCTTCGATCCAACTGTTAGCTAACACTAATTTAACCGGAGGGAGAAGTTCGGTAAGAATGCCGTACTTGGCAGGGGAGTAGGCTGCCGCACCGATACCGACTACGGCGTACGCCAAAAGCGGATGCGAACCAAAGAGCATTAATAGACAGCCGCCGACTTTGAGCATGTTGGTCAGAAACATCACTCGGCCTTTTGGCATTGAGTCGGCAAAAATTCCGACATAGGCGGCCAAACAAATGTAACTGACAACAAAAAAGAGTTTCAGAAGCGGGGTCATCCACTCAGGCGCATTCATTTGCGTCAGGAGCGCAATGGCGGCAATTAACAAGGCATTGTCGGCCAGGCTCGAGAGAAACTGAGCGCACATAATGGAATAAAAACCGCGATTCATGAATAATCCCAAAATTTTTAAGCTGATCGATTCTAGCAGATCAATGAAAGAGTGTAGCTGATTGGGTATTAGGTGGAAGTCCCATTGAAATCAAGAAAAAGTTGAATTAAGCAGAAAAAATTAAGGCCGCTGCGCTAAGATTAGACGAATCTTTTTGTGAAGCTTTAAATATTAGAGAAGAGTTATGCCACGTCCTATTGCAGCCACCATTCATATGGGGTCACTCAGACACAATCTGCAACGTATGCGAGAGGCAGCCAACGGTCGCACACTTTGGGCTGTTGTCAAAGCCAACGCTTATGGTCACGGTTTATTGCGGGCAGCTCGTGCATTCGAGGCTGCTGACGGTTTGGCCATGATCGATCTTTGCGACGCTCAAAAGGTTAGGGAACAGGGGTGGAAAAAACGGATTTTACTTCTTGAAGGTTTTTTTGACGCCACCGATATTCCTTTGCTGGAAAAGTATGATATCGAGACCATCGTTCATAACCGTCATATGATTGAACTGTTGAAGAATCAGGCTCCTTATGCTTCTTTGAAAGTTCATATCAAAATCAACTCCGGTATGAACCGCTTGGGATTCCTACCTCAAGAGGAAGAGGAAATTCGAGCGCAACTACAAACAATTGAAGGCGTTCAAGTGATGGGCGTTGTTACGCATTTTGCCAATGCGGAGCCCACCTATGGTCAAGAACAACCGGCTACTGTTTCAATTCAATTGAACCGAATGGGCAAAATTCAACCGATGCCCAAGAATCTGTGTATGGCCAATTCAGCGGCAACGCTTTGGCAATCGGATGTAAAGGGCGATGCCGTTCGTGCCGGGGTGGCACTTTATGGCGTTAGCCCTGACAGTCACTACACGTCTGCTGATCTGGATATCCGACCGGCGATGACCTTATCGGCCAAAATTTTGGCTATTCAAAATGTCCCGGCGGGTGAAGCAATCGGATACGGTTCCCGCTTCGTCACGCATCGTGATTCACGTATTGCTGTTGTCGCTTGCGGCTATGCCGATGGGTATCCACGTTCAACCCCTGATGGCACGCCTACCTTTGTCGAAGGCAAAATTGCTCCGATTGCCGGGGCTATTTCCATGGATATGCTTACGATTGATGTCACGGATATCCCCGAAGCTCAATTAGGCAGCGAAGTAGAACTTTGGGGGGCGAATATACCGGTTAATGATGTTGCGAAGCGATGCGGTACGATCGGCTACGAACTCATGTGTGCGATAGCACTTCGTGTTCCGATGCTCGAAGATGAAAATTAATCTATATGGCAACTAAAAAGAAAAAAGTTGAATGGGTTTGTTCCGAGTGCGGCGGTACCACGGTTAAGTGGGCCGGTCGCTGTCCCCATTGCGGAGAGTGGAACACGTTAAAAGAATTTGTTGTTGAATCGGGGGCTGCCGCTCGATTTGGTGATTCACGTCATAAGGGATTGGTTAGCGCTTCAGAAGTGTTGGACTTAAACGATGTTCAAGCTCAAGAGGTTCCTCGCATTATTACCGGATTTCAAGAGTTTGATCGAGTTATGGGTGGTGGTCTTGTTTGTGGGGGTGTCTCACTTATCGGTGGGGATCCCGGGATCGGTAAGTCCACTCTTTTGCTTCAGGTCATGTATAGACTCGTTCACCAGGCCGTGCGTTGTTTGTACGTAAGTGGTGAAGAAAGCCCGGGGCAAATCGCCCTGCGAGCCAAACGATTAGGGCTTGAACCTCAAGGCTTGAGGTTAATGAGCGAAATTCAGTTGGAAAAGATTGAAGCGACGCTTTTGGAGGAAAAGCCCCAATTCGTCGTTATTGACTCTATTCAAACGCTCTTTTCAGATCAGCTTGAGTCAGCGCCGGGTTCCGTGACGCAGGTTCGTGAATGCTCTGCAAGACTGACTCGGATAGCCAAGAGTTCAGGCATTACTTTAATTTTTGTCGGTCATGTGACAAAAGACGGCTCTTTGGCCGGCCCCCGCGTTTTAGAGCATATTGTTGATACTGTTCTTTATTTTGAAGGGGATACTCACTCCAATTTCAGATTAATCCGCGCTTTTAAAAATCGTTTCGGCGCGGTCAATGAATTAGGCGTATTTGCCATGACCGATAGGGGACTGAAGGGTGTCAATAACCCGAGCGCCATCTTTTTGTCTGAGCACAAGGCAAATGTCCCAGGTTCAGTCGTCATGGTGACTCAGGAAGGCACGCGGCCATTGCTTGTAGAGGTGCAAGCATTGGTGGACACAACGCATCTTCCATCACCTAAACGTTTGTCTGTCGGTATTGATCAACAACGCCTTTCTATGTTATTGGCAGTGCTTCACAGACATGCGGGATTGGCTTGTTTTGACCAGGATGTATTTGTCAATGCTGTCGGTGGGGTTAAAATTACCGAACCCGCCGCCGATTTGGCGGTATTGATGGCGATATATTCTTCACTAAGAAATCGTTCTTTGCCTGAAGGATTGGTTGTGTTTGGCGAAGTGGGATTGGCAGGCGAAATCCGACCGGCGCCCAGAGGCCAGGAGCGTCTGAAAGAGGCGGCCAAATTGGGATTTTCACGAGCTATTATTCCTCGAGCGAACGCACCGAAACAGCCCATTGAAGGACTTGAAATTATTGCGGTTGATCGATTAAGCAACGCAATAGATGCCATTCGTTAAGATTTATAAGCGAGAAAAATGATGAAAATTACAAAAATTTTGGCTTCTGGGGCGACCCCGGCAAAAGCTATTTTAAACCGCGCTCAACATGTGGCTTTGACTAGCTTTGAACGCGACAATTTGCCCGCTCAGATTATTGTGAACGGTGTGGCAGTAGAGACAGAAGTGAGTGAAAAGCGTCCATTAGAAATTGGAGATGTTCTCTTGGACGATGGCGGTCATTTTTATGTGGTTGACGCAGCCCCCGAGTCTGTTTTGATGATCAAGGGCGACGAAGAATTCGCCGCAGAAGCTGCTGTGGCTCTCCTTAACAGAGGCATTCGTGTCGCACAAATTGAAAATGGTTTTGCGATTGCTAAGGATGAAGCCTTACAGCAATTGCTGACCGATGCTGGGTTGGAATTTGAAGAGGTGATGATGCCTTTTGAGCCGATTAAGTTGCCTAAACGTCATCACGGAGGCGGCTGTTGCTGTGGCGGACACCACCATCATGATCATTCTGAAGGCTGTGGTTGCCATGGCGGACATCACCACCATGATGAAGAGGGGTGCTGTTGTGGTGGGGAACATCATCACCACCATCATCACGAAGACGGTGAGTGCTGTTGTGGACACCATGATCATGAGCAGGCGTGTGAATGCGGTGACGAACATCATCATGGGGATGGATGCTGTTGTGGTCATCATGACCATGATGAAGAACATCACCATCATTCTCATCAGCGTCATTACCATCACGAAGAAAAAAATAAAGCCGAATAACTACCAAGATCAGGGCGTGAAGTTCAAGCTTCTCGCCCATTTTTTGCTATGAGTATCGAAAACGTAAAAGCCTATTTGAACGAAAAAGGAATTGGAGACTCTTACATTGAATTTCCTGGCTCGAGTGCTACCGTCAGCCTGGCGGCGGAGCAATTGGGATGCGAGCCCGATCGTATTGCGAAGTCTTTGGCTATCAAATTAAAAAGCGGACGGTTGCTCGTTATTGTTGTCTCCGGTGAATCGAAATTAGATAATTCAAAATTTAAAAAGCTTTTTAAAGAAACTTCGCACTTTTGTCCTGCAGAACTTCTGCCGGAGCTTTTCGGTCATCCGATGGGCGGCGTTTGTCCCTTTGCACTAAAGGACAATGTTGAAATCTTTTTAGATGAAAGCTTAAAGAAATATGATGTTGTCTACCCGGCGGCAGGCGCTCCTAATAATGCGGTAAAAATTACGCCTCAGCGATTGTCCGAGATTTTATCGGCCGGTTGGGTAGCAGTTACGAAGTAGACTTAAATTTTTGAGAAAGCGCGTCTGCCTGCATTACATGTTGTCAGGCTTTCATGTACAATCTTAGCTTCGCGTGCGGGGATGGCGAAATTGGTAGACGCACCAGGTTTAGGTCCTGACGCCATTTAAACGGCGTGTCGGTTCGAGTCCGATTCCCCGCACCATTAGCACCATTCCTTCGCTTATCACTTCTTGAAAACTTTTCCTTGATAGAATTCTTCTGCTTTACGAAGGAAATCATCATGTTTAATTTCGTTTTTCAAAATACGACTAAGTTGGTTTTTGGTCGTGGTCAAATTGAACAACTGTCCTCTTTGATTCCGACCGATAAAAAAGTACTGATTACTTTTGGCGGCGGCAGTGTCAAAAGAAACGGTGTGTATGATCAGGTCAAAAAGGCATTGGCAGATCACAACTTTGTCGAATTCTGGGGCATTGAACCCAACCCGGCCGTAGAAACCTTACGTAAGGCTGTTAAGCTTGGGTTAGATGAAAAAGTTGACATGCTTTTGGCTGTTGGCGGCGGTTCTGTTTTGGATGGGACAAAACTCATCGCGGCCGCCATTGCACAACCTAATTTGGACGCTTGGGATATCGTTAAGTCAGGCACGGCTATTAAGCAAATTCCTTTTGCCAGTGTGATGACCCTTCCTGCGACAGGCTCTGAAATGAACAACGGAGCCGTTATTTCCTGTCATGAAACGAAGGAAAAATTCTCATTTAGGGGTGACTATCCGGAATTTTCTATATTGGATCCGGAAACCACTTATTCGTTGCCGGCTCACCAAATCGCCTGCAGTCTCGCTGATATTGTTGTCCATTGCTTTGAGCAGTACATGACAACAACGGGACAAAGCCGTGTTCTTGATCGTTGGGCTGAGGGGGTTATCGCGACGGCTATGGAGATTGCTCCGAAGATTCAGGCTGATCAACACAATTATGACCTTATGTGTGACTACATGTACAGCGCCACTATGGCATTAAATAACTTTATTCGAATGGGAGTCACTCAAGATTGGTGCACGCACCAAATCGGTCATGAATTGACTGCGCTTTGCGGTGTTACCCATGGAGAGAGTTTGGCGATTGTTTACCCGGGCACAATTGATGTGCTTCGTGAGCAAAAGAAAGGCAAACTGCTTCAATTCGGTTCGCGTGTATTAGGTATCACCGAAGGTACAGAAGAGCAACGGGTAGATGAGGTTATTGAAAAAATTGAGGCATTCTTCAAATCTCTTGGCTTAGCGACGAGATTGTCTGAAAAGAACATCGGCGAGGATGTTGTTGAAGAAATCGCCAGACGATTCAACGAACGTAATGTTCACTTGGGAGAGGCTCGGAATGTGACAGGAGATGTTGCCCGAGAAATTTTGAAAAAGAGACTTTAATTATTCTTTAACTTTAAAATATTTCTTAATTAATTGATAATTAAAGTTAAATTAAGTCCTTTTAAAGTTCTGCCTTAAAAGTGGATTTGATCAAAATGGTTGAACAGTTAGTGGCTTACTTGTGAAGACTTCAGCAATTTAATGAAGGGTAATCACAATTTTGTTGCTACTGTGGCTATAATCAAGCGTTTTTGTGCGAAAAGTAAGATACTTCGTACTGATGACAAATTTTTAATTGGGCGGGGACTAGGTTCCCTGACTATTGAACCGTTCGGTGTGCTCTTGTTCATGCCGAACACTTTAATTAGTAGTAGAAAATGACTGAAAAAGAAACCACGAAGAGTTCTTTGGAACGTACCCTTGATTTGACGATTTCGGCTCAACAATTGCAAGCCGACACCGAAACGATCCTTAAGCGTCGTGCTAAGACGGCTAAGGCTCACGGTTTCCGCCCGGGTAAGGTTCCGATGAAGATGGTCCGCGAAATGTACGGTGCTCAAGCCTACATGGACGCTATGAATCACTTGATCGGCCAAGCTTATGAAAAGGCTGTTGAAGAAGCCGGTTTGAAAGTTGCCGGTGCTCCTGAAATCACCCCGAAGGGCGAGATCAAGGATGGTGAAGATCCGAAATTTACGGCTACGGTTGAAGTTTTCCCGGAAGTTGAAGTGCCGGATTTGAAGGACGTGGAACTCAAGCGTTTCGTTTGCGAAGTCACGGATACCGAAGTTGAAAAGACGCTCGAAATCATGCGCAAGCAACGTGCCACTTACGAAGTGGAAGAAAACGGTGTTGCCGCTGAAGAAAAGCGCGTGACGATTAACTTTGTCGGTAAGCTTGATGGTACCCCGTTTGAAGGCGGTACGGCCAATGGTTTCGCTTTTGTGATCGGTGCCGGTCAAATGCTCCCTGACTTTGAAAAGGGTGTGACCGGAATGAAGACCGGCGAAAAGAAGACCTTTGAAATGACTTTCCCGGCCGATTATGTTGAAAAGCTTGCCGGCAAGACCGTTGAATTCGAAGTCGAACTCACCAAGGTTGAAGTTGCCAAGTTGCCTGAAATTGATGATGAATTCGCCAAGAAACTCGGCATCAATGACGGCGTTGCCAAGATGCGCGAAGAAATCGCCGCCAACTTGAAGCGCGAAGTCAAGGCTCGTATCACCCAACAAACCAAAGACGGTGTAATGAATGCTTTGAATGACGCTTGCCATTTTGACCTCCCGAAGGCCTTGGTTGCTGAAGAACAACAAGCGTTGGCCCGTGGCTTTGAGCAAAATATGACCGCTCGCGGCATGGATCCGAAGCAACACAAGATTCCGCTTGAAATGTTCAAGGAACAAGCCGAACGCCGCGTTCGTTTAGGCTTGCTGGTGAACGCCTTGGTTGAAAAAGAAAAGTTGACGCCGACCAAGGAAGAAGTGGAAGCTCACGTTGCTGATTTGGCTGCCAGCTACGAAGATCCGGAAGAAGTCAAGAAGTGGTTCACGAGCGATGCTCGCCGCATGTCCGATGCACAAGCCTATGTTTTGGAAAACAAGATCACCGAATGGGCTTTGGGCAAGGGCAAGACCACTGAAGAAAAGGTCGAATTCGACAAGTTGATGGGTGGTCTCTAATCAGATCTCCGAAGAAAGGATGAAGGCTATGGCGATGACTTATGCAGACATGAATCTCGTGCCCACTGTTGTTGAACAAAGTGGACGCGGGGAACGTGCTTTTGACATTTTCTCCCGTTTGTTGAGAGACCGTGTGGTCTTTCTCACCGGTCCGGTGACAACGGAAAGTGCCAATTTAGTCATCGCTCAGCTTTTATTCTTAGAAAGTGAAGATCCGGAAAAAGATATTTCGCTTTACATCAACAGTCCCGGTGGCAGTGTTTACGCTGGTATGGGAATTTACGACACAATGCAATTCATCAAGCCTGATGTGAGCACAATTTGTGTCGGTATGGCTGCCAGTATGGGCGCGTTCCTGTTGGCAGCCGGTGCCAAGGGTAAGCGTTTTGCTTTGCCTAACTCCCGTATCATGATTCACCAACCGTCGGGCGGTTCTCAGGGTATGGCAAGTGATATTGAAATTCAAGCCAAAGAAATTTTGGACTTGAAACTTACACTCAATACCATCTTGGCTGAACGTACCGGCCAATCTATTGAGACGATTGCCCGAGACACTGATCGCGATAATTACATGAATCCAATTCAAGCTAAACAATACGGTATCATTGATGAGATTTATGTCAAACGCGGTCAAATGTTGAAGTAAACGAAACTTCGTACCGTTTCAACAGGGGAGGCGTTGTCCTCCCTTTTCTTAATTAGGGATATCAATGTCGGACAAACAAAATCGCTGTGCTTTTTGTGGTCGTGGTGAAAGCGAAGTCGAACACATGGTAACTGCCAATGGCGTTAGCATTTGTTCGGATTGCGCCCGTATGGCGCTCGAGTCAATGACTGGAGAGACAGCTCCTGCCGTCGCTTCAGACACAGCACCGCAAGAAAGTTTCCTGAATAAACCGCTGCCCAAGCCCAAGGAAATTTTTGATCGTTTAGATCAATACGTTATTGGGCAAGACCGCGCCAAACGAATTCTTTCTGTCGCGGTTTATAACCACTACAAACGATTGAGACACCTGAGCGATAAAACAACAGACGTTGAATTAGCCAAGAGTAATATTTTGCTCATTGGTCCGACCGGCTCCGGTAAAACGCTTTTTGCGCAAACCCTCGCCAAAATGCTTGATGTCCCCTTTGCTATTGCCGATGCAACAACTTTGACAGAAGCCGGTTATGTTGGCGAAGACGTCGAAAATGTTGTGCTCAAGCTCCTTCAGGCGGCTGACGGCGATATTGAAAAAGCCCAGCGCGGCATTATTTATCTGGATGAATTGGATAAGATTGCCCGTAAAAGTGAAAATCCTTCCATTACCCGTGACGTTTCCGGTGAAGGAGTTCAACAGGCTTTATTAAAACTTATTGAAGGAACTCAAGCCAATCTTCCGCAACAGGGTGGCAGAAAGAACCCCGGCAAAGCCATGGTGACAGTGGATACCACAAATATCCTTTTCATTTGTGGTGGTGCTTTTGACGGACTTGACAAGATTATTCAACGTCGAGGTGAGCGCGCAGGAATCGGTTTTGCTGCTCAATTAAAGAGCAAAAACGAAAAGTCGCTCACAGAACTTTTCGCACAAGTTGAACCGACGGACTTGGTCAAATATGGCCTAATTCCGGAATTGGTGGGGCGTTTGCCTGTGATTGCTTCTTTAGAGGAACTCACAGAGGAGGCTTTGATTAGCATTCTTGTTAAACCGAAGAATGCTCTGATTAAGCAGTTTGAAGCCTTGTTTGCAATGGAAGGGGTGAAACTCACTGTAACGGATGAGGCACTTGTAGCTATTGCCAAGAAAGCGATCAAACGCAAAACCGGCGCTCGCGGCCTAAGAAGTATTGTTGAAGGTGTGCTCACGGATGTGATGTACGAAGTCCCAAGTTTAGGGGATGTTAAAGAAGTTGTGGTTGATGAGCGTGTAATCAATGAGGCCGCTAAACCGACCTATATTCGCCAATGACAGAACTTTTGTACCTTTTTGATGATTCAACTGAGTGTTCGGCAAGTGTTTTGTCCTGCATTCCGACCGATGACGGTCAGTATGCCGTAACACTTGACCGTACAATTTTTCATCCCCAAGGTGGCGGTCAACCCTCAGACATTGGCACAATAGGTAATGTTTCAGTTCTTAAAGTCGTGCATACACCTGAGGCTGTTTTGCATTTAACAGATCACGAAGTTGCCGGTAATGTCGTCCTCAAAGTCAATTTAGAGAAACGCCTTTTGCACTCAAGACTGCATTCAGCGGGGCACATTGTCGGCTTAGTCGGCGATCAATTGGGTTGGCATGCAATACGCGGTAATCATTTCCCGGGCGAAGCTCGTGTGTTATTCGAGCCGCGAGATCCAGCTTCCGTGAAATTAATTGATTGTCCGCTGTTTCAAACAGAGGTTAATAAAGTTATCTCTGGATCCTTTTCGAGAGTTTTAAATGAAATAAACGGCATACGCACTGTGACTTGGGGCGATTTGCCAGCCTATCCCTGTGGGGGAACGCATGTCAAAACTTTGAACGAAATCGGTCAAGTTGAAATTAAAAAAATTAAGATGAAGAAAGGTCAAATCACGGTTTCGTATACGTTAACCTAAAATATTGCTTAAACGAACCTAATTTGTATCTGTTTGTCTTTGTCTGATTACAAACCTAATCAAAACTGTTACTCTCGTTCGTATCAATAATGTTGTACAGGGCCGTTTGGGGTTGAAATTTTGATTTTCATCCCCATATACGCCCTGTAATAGTTTCTATGGTAAAGAAATCGATGACAACTAAATCTAAAAAGAAACAAGCAGTTTTGCCTGTTCTTCCTCTGCGCGATATGGTGATTTTCCCCGGATGCATCCAACCGGTCTATGCCGGTCGTGCGATGAGTCTGGCTGCCATTCAAGCGATGGGTGAAGGAGATCAGATTGTTATTTTGACTCAGAAAAAGCCCGACGTGAATGAGCCGAAAGCGGAGGATCTGTTTGATGTGGGTGTGGTTGCTCGTGTTTTGCAACGAATCACGCTTCAAGACGGTTCGGTTAAGCTTTTGATTAATGCGTTATATCGCGTGAAGGTACAGTGGCTTGATTTTTCGCAAGCTTACATTAGTGCAATGGTTGAACCGATGGTCACTGTTCGTCCGGAGCAGCCTCTTGAGGAGGAAGCTTGGTTAAAGGCTTTGATGACAGCCTTTACGAACTTTACGCAAGTCAATACGGCTTTACCCAAAGACCTGATTAATCTTCTCAAGAATAAAAACTCTTTGGAAGAAACGCTTGATGTAGCCAGCCATTATTTGGATATCTCTGCATCCCAACGCCAGGAGCTTCTTGAAGAGCCCGATCTGATTCATCGTGTTGAAAAGGTTTTGGCTCGCGTGAGCGAACTCATTGACAAAGTGCAGATTGAAGAGAAAATTCAACGTCAAGTCAAGCGTCAAATGGATCGCAATCAACGAGAGTATTACCTCAACGAACAGATGAAAGCGATTCAGAAGGAGTTGGGTCGCGGCGAAGACGAAATGGTCGATATTGACCAGTATGCCGAAAAAATTGCTAAAAGCGGCATGAGTGATGAGGCTCGGGAAAAATGCGAAAGCGAATTAAAGAAACTTCGCATGATGCCTGCCATGTCCGCTGAAGCAACGGTAGTTCGCGGTTATTTGGATACGCTTTTGGCTCTGCCTTGGACCAAAAAGAGTCGTGTCAGCAAGAACATCAAAGAGGCAAGTGATATTCTCGAGGCTGATCACTATGGCTTAGAGAAGGTCAAGGAGCGCATTCTTGAGTATCTTGCTGTTCAATCTCGAGTTGACAAGGTTAAAGCACCTATTCTTTGTTTAGTCGGTGCCCCCGGTGTCGGTAAAACCAGTTTGGGTCAGTCCATCGCTAGGGCAACAAACCGTAAATTCGTCCGTATGGCTTTGGGCGGTGTTCGTGATGAAGCAGAAATTCGCGGACATAGACGCACTTATATCGGGTCTATGCCTGGGAAAATTATTCAAAGCATTACAAAAGCAGGTGTTCGTAATCCGCTCTTTTTGCTCGATGAAGTAGACAAAATGGGAATGGATAGCCGTGGCGATCCCGCCAGTGCCCTGTTGGAGGTTTTGGATCCTGAACAAAACAATACTTTCCAGGATCACTACGTCGAGGTTGACTACGATCTCTCCGATGTAATGTTTGTCGCGACGAGCAACTCGCTCAATATTCCGCAAGCCTTGCTGGACCGCATGGAAGTGATTTACCTGTCCGGGTACACGGAGGATGAGAAACTTAATATTGCCAAACGTCATCTGATACCGAAACAGATGAAATTAAACGGTCTGAAAGATAAAGAACTTCAGATTGAAGATGAGGCGATTTTAGATATTATCCGTTACTACACCCGTGAAGCGGGGGTACGTGGTCTGGAGCGTGAAATCAGCAAGATCTGTCGTAAGACGGTTAAAAATGCCTTGATTGCTCAGGCCGCTGCGCCCAAAAAACGGGGAGCGAAGAAGAAAACAATTGATACTGTGGTCGTCAATTCTTCAAATATCGGAGATTATTTGGGGGTTAAACGGTTCAGTATCGGTTTGGCACAGAAGGAGCCGCAAATTGGTCAAGTTAACGGATTGGCTTGGACTGAAGTCGGAGGAGATCTGCTTCAAATTGAAGCGGCCGTGTTCCCCGGCAAGGGACAGGTTCAACGCACTGGCAGCCTCGGCGACGTGATGAAAGAATCGGTTGAAGCCGCGCGCAGTGTGGTGCGCGCCCGTGCAGATAGTCTTGGACTTGATCCGGATATTTTCGGTAAGACCGATTGGCACTTACACTTCCCGGAAGGAGCGACACCGAAGGATGGGCCGAGTGCCGGCGGAGCGATTGCTACCGCTATGGTTTCGGCTTTGACGAAGATCCCTGTCCGTCCTGACGTGGCAATGACCGGTGAAATCACACTTCATGGTGAGATTTTGGAAATCGGCGGCTTGAAAGAAAAGCTTTTGGCAGCGCTCAGAGCCGGTGTAAAGACCGTTTTGATTCCTAAAGACAATGTGAAGGATCTTCAAGAGATCCCGGACAATGTCAAGAACGGTTTGGAAATTATTCCAGTGAAATGGATTGATGAGATTTTACCGATTGCCTTGGTGAAAAATCCGATGAAACGTTTCGATGAATTAACGAGAGAAGTGAAAACAGATGTCATTAAACATTCTGTTTTAGGAAGCCAAACGGGATCCGCCGCTTCATAAAAGTTCTGGTATCTTGTTTGGGTGATACGCAAAAGGAGTTCAAATTGGGCTCCTTTTGTGATTTTTGGTCTGTGTATGCGAAAAAAGTTTGTTTTCCCCCTTGAATTCAGGACTTTTGTAGTGTAATATGCGGACTTCTGTTTGAGAGTTGTGGGTGCTTAGCTCAGCTGGTAGAGCGGCGCCCTTACAAGGCGTAGGTCAGGAGTTCGAACCTCTTAGCACCCACCACAACGTCAAACGATTGTAGGTCGACGGAGTGGTAGTTCAGTTGGTTAGAATATCGGCCTGTCACGCCGAGGGTCGCGGGTTCGAGTCCCGTCCACTCCGCCAGTCATCTTTTTCTTTCCTTCTACTTATTTCCTACAGTTTTTCGTAAACTTTTGTTCTTTCTTCAAGCGGTTACGCCTTGTAATTGCTAGAATTAACGCATTTTGCGATTCTGTGATCGCATTTCGATTTTTATTTCATTTAGGGATTGAGAAATGCTTCAGGCTTTTCGTACACACAAGCGATGGATGATGTTTATCGCTATGATTTTCATTATTCCTTCGTTCGTTGTCACGGGTATTTATAGTTATAACCGTATGTCAGATTCTGAAAACGATTTAGCGACCGTCGGTGATACTTCTATCACAATGATGGATTTTGATAACGCTAAACGTCAGTATTTGGATAATTTCCGTCGCCAAATGGGGCAAAGTTTTAAGCCCAATATGCTTGATACGGCTGAGGCACGTGCCTCTATCTTGGCTGCTTTAATTAGTGATCGAGCGATCTCTCTTGAAATTGCCAGTGAATATATGAATGTAGGCGAAGCCGACGCCATTAATTTGGTTAAACAGGCTCCCGCCTTCCAGCGCGACGGTAAATTCTCCACCGAAGCCTACCAGCAATTCTTAAACAGCATGGGTAAGTCGGATGAGCAGTTCGTGCTTGAGCTTCGTCGCGACCTCACCCGTCAAATGCTCTTGTCTGCCGTTTCCCAGACAACTCAGGCAAGCAACACGGTTGCTCAACGCATTCATGATCTTTTGACTGAAGAACGAACCATTCGTACTTTTGAAATTAAACCGTCAGCATTTTTAAAGACTGTTTCTGTCACCGATGCTGAAGCGCAGAGCTACTATGATCAGAATAAGTCACTCTTTGCTGTTCCTGAAAGTGTGGATATTGAATACGTTGTCTTGTCGCCGGAGAGCTATAAAAACATTCAAGCTAGTGAAGACGACATCAAAACGTTCTATGAACAAAATCTTCAACGCTTCTCGACCCCTGAAGAGCGCCGAGCCAGCCATATCTTAATCGCTGTTAATGGTGAAAAAAGTGACGCTGACGCCAAAAAAGAAGCTGATGAAATTTACAAGCAATTGCAAGCGGATCCTTCCAAGTTCGCTCAGCTTGCCAAGTCCAAGTCGGCTGATCCCGGCAGTGCTCGCCAAGGCGGAGATTTAGGCTTTTTCCAAAAAGGCATGATGGTCCCCGAATTTGATAATGCTGTCTTTAGCGGAAAGAAGGGGGATTTGGTTGCTCCTGTTAAGACCCAATTTGGCTATCACATCATCAAGATTGTTGATGTAAAGCCCGCTCAAGCGAAGCCTTTGAAAGAAGTTTGCGCTGAAATTGAAGCACTCTATCAGCAACAGGCTGCCATTCGCGCCTTTGCGGAAGACGCTGAAAATTTCTCCAATATGGTTTATGAACAAAGTGAATCGCTTCAACCAGTCGCAGAGCGTTTTGGTTTAAAGATTCAAACGGTTAAAAACGTTACTCGAGATTTTGAAGACCAACTCATCAATCCGAATGTCATCGAAGCCCTTTACGGTTTTGACGTGTTGGAAGATAAACGCAATTCAAATGCTATTGAAGTGGCTTCCAATACCTTGTTGTCTGCACGCGTGACGGCGCATCACAAGCCGACTGTGAAGACTTTCGATGAAGTGAAGGGTGACATTGTTACCACTTTGAAGAATCATAAAGCGACGCAAGCCGCTCGTGCACAAGGATCGGCTGATATCGCTAAGCTTTTGGATAAAAAGCCCGCCAGCGCTAAGTTTGGCGACAAGACGGTTATCTCTCGTGAGCGTCCGGGTGCCTTCGCTTATGAAGTAGTGACCGCGGCTTTGCGTCCTCAAGCTGATAAGCTTCCGACCTATACCGGTGTTCAAACACAAGACGGTTCTTACTTCGTCATTGAAGTCCAAAGCTCTAAGAAGATTGAGGCTTCTCCTGAACAGTTGGCAATGCGTAAGGCTGAATTGGCTCAACTTTACAGCAACCCTGAGCAGGCTGCCTTCATTAGTGGCTTAGAAACCAAGTTTGGTACTCAAATTCTTAAGGATGAATATAAGCCCGGTTATCAACCTACGGAAGACGACGTCACTCCGTAATCTTTAATTGGTAGTCTGCCTTAAACGGCAGGCTACCAAATACATCGAATTGACTTCTGAAAACACTGTTTTTGAAGTTTATCTGAATTGACATCAACTCTCGTCTTGACATGCGAGAGTTATTTTTTTATTTAAGCTTCTCAGAGAGTGTTTTTTACGGTTGATGTATTACACACCGTTGCCACAACACTTTTCGTTCTCGCCAATCATTCAAAAAAAACTTTGGGGTAAACAACGTTACCTTTAATATCATCCAGACGATTGGGACGTAACGGCAGGGCTAGACAACAGTTCAGATGATCGGGAAAAGGCATCATAATGCCAAAATCTGAGGCTGGTTTATAACCAAAGCGACTGTAATAGCCTGGGTGTCCTAAAACGACGACGCCTTTGTAATTCAAACGAGTTGCCTCTCGGTGAGCAGCCAGAACAAGAGCGCTACCAACACCTTGGTTTTGCCATGATGGTAAAACAGATAGCGGTGCCAGAGCTAAGAGTGTGTCTGTTCGCTCTTTCGAAACGATTTCTACCTCCGATAAAAGAACGTGACCGACAATGTTGCCATTTACGGATTCAGCGACTAAAGAAAGTTCAGGGATAAATTGTGGAAGATTCCTTAATTTATTCACTAATTGATGTTCATTCTGTGAGCTTTCTTTAACATTAGCAAACGCTTCTTGGATGACTTGCTGTGTGTTGAAAATGTCTGATAACGTTTCTTGTCGTATAAAAAATGTTTCGTTATTCAATGAGTTATCCTTTGAAAAGAAAATAAATCGAATTTTTTTGAAAAGCGTTTTAAGTCAATAAAAGCGCTCCAATGTAAAGCGGTTCCCAATTTTGAACTAAAAATTGGGAACCGCTGTTATTTACGTGTTATTGATAGGATTCTTCTGAACCCATTGTCCGTGCAATAGCTTCACCCGGACCATCTTCATCCAAGATGAACTCGCTTTCGTCATAGGGGTCAACCAAATCATCAGGATTGCCGCCCCAGCGCAGAATTTCAAGAGCTCGCGCGGCGCGATCACAAATATCCATGGCGACAATACCGGTATTTCTGGCTCGAACAGATTCTCCATGTAACCAAACGGCGCCTAAAGTGGCACTGACTAAGTCAAACTTCTGAGCAAAGAAAGAACCGATCATGCCGGCCAATACATCACCGGAACCGGCCGTGGCAAGACAAGCGTTGCCGGTCGGGTTGATCCAGGAGCGGGAACTTCTGAGTGTTACCACTGTACCGGTTCCCTTCAGAACGGTAATGGCTCCGGTTTGTAACGATAATTCACGGGCGCTTGTCACGCGATCGGCTTGAATGCTCTTAACGTCACGATGCAGCATTCGAGCCGCTTCACCCGGGTGAGGTGTAATGACAGTGTGAGCCTTGCGAGCAAGTACTTCGTCCTCAAGCGACTGATCTTGAGAGATCATCGTAAGAGCATCGGCGTCAATGATCAACGGAACATTGGAGCGAACAGCGGCGATCAAACGATCCTTAGCTTTTTGACTGAATCCCATTCCACAGCCGATAACGATTGCATCGGCATTTGAAAAATCGACGGGTTCATCGGTGATCATTAATTCCGGTTGCATCGGATCATAAAGCGGTGCGTTCGGTGCCATTAATTCGACAGTTACACTGCCTGCGCCAAGCTTTAAGGCCGATCGAGCGGCTAAAAGCGCAGCGCCGACTTTGCCCTTGTCACCGCCGATTACCACACAGTGACCGTACATCCCCTTGTGAGAGTGATATTTACGTAACTCCAGAATGTGTTTGAAGTCGTCCGTGTCAATCAGACTTAAAGAAGAAAGGGGAACGGATACGTCCAATTCGGACAAAGTGACCATGCCGCTTGCATCTTTGCCATCATTCATAAAGCAGCCCGCTTTGGCACTGATCAGATTAAGGGTCATATCGGCTACACACCCTTTGATGCCTCCGACCCAATTTCCTTTTTCGGCATCAATTCCTGTCGGAACGTCAATGGCCATATGAAGCGCTTGTCTTTCATTAAACCAAAGCGCAGCATCGATATAGTCACCTGAAATTGCTTTGGTGATGCCGACACCCAGCATGGCGTCGACTACGACGTCAGCCTTTGGAGCCATATAAGGATCATCAATGACTTCTCCGCCTTTTTCTACCCAATGGTTATAGGCGCGTAAGGCATCTTGAGTTTTCGGTTTCTTGCCGCCGACAGCGACGCAAACGACATGATGGCCGCGGCTTTTTAAATGCACTGCTGCTGTGTAGCCGTCACCGCCGTTATTGCCTTGACCGCAAAGAATAACAATGGTGCTTGCCGCATCACATTGATCATCAATCCAGTTGGCCGACACAAATCCGGCGCGATCCATCAATGTGCCTTCAGGCAGCACATGACTTAAACGGGTTTCCAATTCACCCAATTCTTCCAAATTTAAAAGCGTGGTCGACATTGTCTGAGCCGCTCCTTATTTTCCACCAAATAAACGCTGACATTTTAATCAATAGAGGGGAAAATTTTCGAAGGTCAACTGTGTTGTTTAAAAGCAATTTAACAATTAGCTTTCAGTAAAGTTAAAAAAGTCCAGTGAAATGCTCGGTATGACTTAATTTAATTGCCTTGATTCTTATAATGATTCGATTAAGTATTTTTTCCTTTTCTTCATTAAGAAGACTTTTCAGGGGATTTTATTTGCCATGTCTAACACCGCATCGATGTTTACTTTGATGGCCAGCAGTGCGCTGTCTGAATTTCGTGCCGCACGACTTCTGAAACGCATTCGTGAAGTCGCTCCGGCTGCTCAAGGTGTGTCAGCCCGTTTTGTGCACTTTGTGCATGCCCAAAAAGCATTAACAGAAGATGAAAGCGCCCGTTTACAGGCGCTTTTGCATTATGGGTTTGATAGCGAGGATGTCAAAGCGGATGCGACCTTCATGGTTATCCCACGCTTGGGTACGATCAGTCCCTGGGCCAGTAAAGCGACAGATATCGCTCACAACTGCGGTTTGGACGTCATTGTGCGAATTGAACGAGGTACGCTCTATAACATTGACTTCAACGGTCAAATTCCAAATGAGTCCGTATTGACTCAAGTCGCCGGTGTCTTACACGACCGCATGACCGAAAGTGTGGTTCAGGCCGATTTTGACGCTTCCAAGCTCTTTTTGGAATTACCCGGTAAACCGATGGTTACGGTTGACCTGTTAAAAGAAGGCAGACAGGCCTTAGCCGATGCGAACCTTTCCATGGGTTTGGCGATGAGCGAGGATGAAATTGATTATCTGACTGAAGCTTTTACGAAAGCAAAGCGCAATCCCACGGATGTGGAATTGATGATGTTTGCTCAGGCTAATTCAGAACACTGCCGCCATAAGATCTTCAATGCGAAGTGGACGATCGACGGAAAGGATCAAGACACCACTTTGTTTGGCATGATTCGTGAAACCCACAAGGCACATCCCCAAGGAACCATTGTGGCGTATTCTGATAACGCCGCAATTTTTGAAGGCACCAAAGTGCCGCGTCTTTATCCGAGAACACCTGAAGGTGAAGCTTTCGGTCGTGTTTTTACGGAAGAAGAGGAACTTACCCATACAGTCTTTAAGGTTGAAACCCATAACCACCCAACAGCTATTTCTCCGTTCCCGGGTGCCTCTACCGGTTCCGGCGGTGAAATCCGCGATGAAGGTGCAACCGGACGCGGCGCCCGCCCCAAAGCCGGCCTTTGTGGATTTACCGTTTCTTCTTTGCAGTTGCCAGAAGCTCCGCAAGATTGGGAAAACGACAAGGATGTGACCAATGCCGCTGATCATACGGACAAAAAATACGGCAAACCGGGTCGTATCGCCAGTCCTTTGTCGATTATGATCGATGGGCCGTTGGGTGGTGCAGCTTTTAATAACGAATTCGGTCGCCCGAATGTTTTGGGTTACTTCCGTGTTTTTGAAAATAACACGGGCGGAACACGCTACGGTTACCACAAGCCCATTATGTTGGCCGGCGGTATTGGCAACATCCGTAATGACCAAACACATAAGACCGGTTTGCCTCCGGGAACGCTTTTGATCAGTCTTGGCGGCCCCGGCATGCGAATTGGTTTGGGCGGTGGCGCCGCTAGTTCCATGACCACAGGTTCGAACTCGGAAGCCTTGGATTTCGATAGCGTTCAGCGCGGCAACCCTGAAATGGAACGTCGTGCTCAAGAAGTCATTGATCGTTGTTGGGCGAGCGGTGATAAGAACCCGATTTTGGCCATCCACGATGTCGGCGCAGGCGGCCTTTCCAATGCCATGCCTGAATTAGCAGATTTGTCCGGTCACGGCGCCAAACTTGACTTGACCAAAGTGCCGGTCGAGGAAAGCGGTATGAGCCCGCTTGAAATTTGGTGTAACGAAAGTCAGGAACGCTATTCCATTGCGATTGCTCCTGAATCGCTTGAAGTCTTTGATCAGATTTGTAAGCGTGAACGTTGCCCGTATGCGGTATTGGGTGCCATCAGTGAAGACAATACCCTGGTTGTCGTCCGTGGGGAAAAACAGAGCCCGGCAGTCGATATGCCTATGGAAGTGCTTTTAGGCAAGGCTCCCCGGATGCATCGCACGGTTGAGCACGTTGAACAGCATTTGCCTGAGTTTGAAGCTAAAGGCATTGATTTGGCAAACGCCGTAAAAGACGTTTTACGTCATCCGACAGTTGGCAGCAAGAATTTCCTGATCACCATTGGTGACCGCACGGTTGGCGGTCTTGTCCACCGTGACCAAATGGTCGGACCTTGGCAAGTTCCGGTAGCTGATGCGGCCGTCACGAACATCAGTTTTGTCGGTCATCGTGGCGAAGCGATGAGTATGGGTGAAAGAACTCCGTTGGCGATTGCCGATGCCGCGGCAGCCAGCCGTATGGCTATCGGTGAAGCGGTCACCAACATTACCAGTGCTGACATTGAATTGGGATTGGTGAAGCTTTCGGCTAACTGGATGGCAGCCTGTGGCACAAAGGGCGAAGATGCCAAGCTCTTTGATGCTGTTCGTGCAGCCAGTGTCGTTTGCCAAGAAATGGGATTGGCTATTCCTGTGGGCAAAGACAGCCTTTCCATGAAGACGACATGGGACGATGATGGTGAGAAGAAGACGGTTACTTCACCGGTTTCTTTAATTGTCTCAGCGGCTGCGCCTGTTCGTGATGTTCGCTTGAGTTTGACGCCACAGCTTCGTACCGATATTGGCTCTGTTTTAGTGGCCATTGATTTGGGCGGCGGCAAGAATCGCATGGCCGGTTCCATTTTGTCTCAAGTAACACAACAATTCGGTTCGCAGACACCTGATTTAGATGATCCGAAGAAGCTGCAGGCCTTTGTGAAATTGGTTCGTAAGTTAACGCTGGCCGGTTGCGTGTTGGCTTATCACGACCGTGCAGACGGAGGTTTGCTTGCTACGGTTGCTGAGATGATGTTTGCCGGTCATACAGGGGTTCGCCTTGATCTGACTTCAATGACGAAGACTCATGGGGTTGAAGACGTGATCCCGGCGCTCTTTAATGAAGAATTGGGCGCGGTGCTTCAGATTCGCGCTGATCGTATCGAAGAAGTTCATGCAGCGGTTAAAGAAGCGGGTTTGGCTGACTGCACTCATTTCGTCGGTGAAGTGACGCAAGACGATGCCTTGCAAATTCATGCACACGGACAAAAACTTTATGAAGAGTCACGCGGCCAATTGCAAAAAGCATGGACCGAAGTGTCGTGGCAGATTGCTCGCATGCGTGATAATCCTGCCTGCGCAGATCAGGAATACGCTCGCTGCACAATGGAAGATGATACGGGACTTTTTGTCCGCACAACCTTTGATACCGAAGAGGATATTGCGGCACCGTTTATTGCTTCCGGTGCTCGTCCGCGTATCGCCATTTTGCGTGAGCAGGGGGTTAACAGTCAGACCGAAATGGCTGCCGCATTTACAAGAGCCGGCTTTGAAGCGATTGATGTTCATATGACAGATCTTTTGTCCGGCAGAAGCGATCTTAAGGATTTTGCTGGTTTGGCTGCTTGCGGTGGGTTCTCCTACGGTGACGTTTTAGGTGCCGGTGGCGGTTGGGCAACAACCATTTTGCGTAATCCCAAGATGGTTGAAATGTTCTCAGCGTTCTTTAACCGTCCTGATACATTTGCCTTAGGTATTTGTAACGGTTGCCAGATGATGAGTCATCTGCGTAACATTATCCCTGGCGCAAGCCATTGGCCGCAGTTTGTTCGCAATGTCAGTGAGCAATTTGAGGCGAGATTAGTTGAGGTTGAAGTCATGAAGAGCCCGTCTATTTTCTTTGACGGTATGGCGGGCAGCATGATGCCGATCGTTAATTCTCACGGAGAAGGTCACGTTCAATGGTTGTCGGCAGAAGATGCTAAATTGGCTACTTTGGCCGCTCGTTACGTGGATCCGGCCGGTCGTCCGACAGAGCTCTACCCGTTTAATCCGAACGGTTCACCCGACGGCATTACCGGTGTTACGACTCCCGACGGACGCTTTACGATCATGATGCCGCACCCTGAACGTACGCATCGTACAGTTCAAATGAGTTGGGCTCCTGATACGTTAGGTGAATTCAGTCCGTGGATGAGAATGTTCAGAAACGCGAGAAAGTTTGTCGGTTAAGTTCCGGTAACTTTTAAGGTTCTCGTATGATCAAGCCTCCGCAACCTCATGGAAACGGAGGCTTTGTCATTTGAATGAGTGAAAATGCCATTTGATTTGTGGTTGAGTTTTACAATTGCCGCTGCTGTGTTAGCGGTGGCTCCTGGTCCGGATAATTTGTTTGTTTTGCTTCAATCGGCCATGTATGGAGCGCGCGCCGGTGTTTTTGTCACACTGGGGCTTTGTGTAGGGGTATTTATTCAGACTTTATTAGCTGCCTTCGGTGTCGCAGCTGTCGTGGCCGCTTCGCCCACGCTTTTAATGATTATCCAGTTCGCAGGCGCCGCTTATCTGCTCTATCTTGCTTGGGGAGCCTGGAACGCACCGGTCGGTGATAAAAGTGGGGAGTCATCTAAAAAATATCCTCGTCTGACTAATTTTCAGCTCTGGCGTCGTGGCATTTTGATGAATATCACCAATCCAAAGGTGCTGATTTTTTTCTTGGCTTTTTTCCCACAATTTATCATTAAAGGATCAACTGAATCTCAAGTCATGGTTCAGATGCTGATTATGGGAATAACTTTTTTAGTTTGCACTTTAGTTGTGTTTGGCGCTATTGCCTGGTGCGCCGGAACTTTAGCTGATCGTTTGCGCAGTCCTAAAGTTCAGACTATTCTTAACAAGGTCAGTGCGGTTATTTTTACTGTCTTGGCTATTTCTACACTTCTTTGGAAAGCTAATTAGGAAAGGTAAGACCTATGAATGAAGCCCGAAAGCAAGACTTTATCCTAATCACGCTTTTGGGCGTGGCTCATGGGTTGTCACACTATTTTCATTTAATTATTCCACCGCTTTTCCCATGGATCATGCCTGAATTCGGCACGAGTTTCGCTCAGATGGGAGCGGTGATGACTATCTTTTTCATCTGCAGTTCGTTGGGTCAGGCTACAAGCGGTATTCTCGTTGATAAATTCGGCGCAAAAGTCTGTCTGTATGGCGGCGTCTCGTTACTGATGATTGCCGGTTTTCTTTTCAGCATTGCACAAAATTATTGGTGGTTTTACCCGGTAGCCGCCTGCGCGGGTTTAGGCAATAGTGTTTTCCATCCAACCGATTATTCCATCATGAACCGGTGCATTACCAATGAACGTTTACCGTTTGCCTTTTCAATTCATTCGGTGGTCGGTAATATCGGTTGGGCTTTGGCGCCGATTTTTATGGTTGCGGTAGCGACTTATACGCAAAGTTGGCGTTTGGCTGCGGCCACTGCTGGCATTATGGCTTTGATTGTGCTGGTGGTTCTTCTTTTCCACAATTCTCTTTTTGATCGGGCATTGGCTCAGGGCAATGGTTTAACAAAGGAAGAAAAGCAAAATGATGCTAAAGGCGATGCGGGATTTGCTTTTCTAAAACTTTTAGTTGTTTGGCTTTGCTTTCTGTTCTTTTTCTGCAATTCATTTGCGTTGGGTATTTTGCAGAATTACGCGCCGTCGATTTTCAATGCCACTTATCATGTTGGGCTTGAGATCGCGACGGCAGGTTTAACGGCCTACATGGTCGGCTCCATCGTTGGAGTACTGTCCGGAGCCTACATTGCTAAGGCGTTTAAACGAAGCGATCATGTTATCGCAGCGAGCATGTCGTTTTCTGCGGTGATGGCGATTTTACTTGCTTGGCAAGGCTTAGGTGCGTGGTGCGTTCTACCCCTAATGGGAATCATGGGGCTTGGGGTCGGTGTTGCTACACCGTCACGGGATTTGTTGATCCGCGGAGCCTGTATGAAATTTTTAGGCAGCCACAGCTTTGGCCGCGTATACGGTTTTACGTACTGCGGAATGGATGTGGGGCAGACCCTGGCTCCGCTTGTTGCCGGTCCCTTGCTAGATGCCGGATTCTTCTCAATGGCTCTTGTGCTTGTCGGTCTATTTCAAACCGGGGCGCTTTTGACGGCATTAGGTGTAGGACAGCAAAAAGAGAAAGTGTCTTAGCCTGAAAAAACATTAATGCCATTGAGCAATGAACGGGCAAAAGAATGGCATTGAGACAATGAGATGACGTAGAAAAAAGGGGATTTCAGCGAGCCTTTAACTGGCCCTTGAACTTCCCCTTATCATAAAAAGTTCAAGTGTATTACTTGCCGACTTTAATATTGGCTTTTTGGAAGAGTTCCTGAATGTTTTGTTGAACCTTCGTTTGAACCAACATGTTCTTGTAGTGATCCTTACTCTTGCTGTATTCAGGGAAGAGCTGAGCCTTACGGGAATCATCCACGCGAATGATGTAATAGCCGCCGTTGGCACGGATAGGCACTTCGGTATAGTCACCGTCATCGAGTGAGCGGATCGCCAAACCGATCATTTGCGGGAAATTAGCAGAAGACGTCCAGTTATCGATCTTGCCGCCCTTATCTTTGGTGCTCTTATCCATGGAATACTTCTTGGCCACGTCAGCGAACTTATCACCGTCCTTCAAAGCTTCCGTTACCTTCTTGGCATCGGCTTCGGTCTTAACCGTAATGATGCTGACCTTGTATTCCTTATCGCCGTATGCTTTCTTTTGTTCTTCGTAGAACTTCTTCACATCAGCTTCTTTAACCGGATTCTTCTTGGCGAAATCCGCTATAAGGGCGTTAATGAGCACACTGTCACGAGCGTTATTGATTGCATCACGAACTTCGGCACGGTTGGCGAGCTTCTTGCGGTTAGCTTCCTGCAAAAGAACTTCCTTCTGGATGAGCTGGTTGCGAACCTGCATTTCCAACTCGGGCGTTCTCTTTTGACCATTTTTAACGATTTGTTGAATGATCTTTTCTTGAGCTTGAGCAGAAATCGTCTTGCCGTTGACAGTGACAGCGGTCGGTGCCGCCAACGCCATCGTGGAGGCCAGGGCCAAGGACAAACCGATGACTAAAGCTTTGTGTTGCATAAATATCCTCAATAACAAAAAGAATAATTAATTATGATGTCCTGTATTTTGCGCTTCTTCAGCGTATTTGGCGACATAAAATCCAAGCCCAATTGTAAAAAGAAGTGTCAGACCCAAAAGGCCGAAGAGCTTGAAGTCCACCCAAATATCCATACTGAAAGTATAAGCAACAAAAATATTAATAAAACCGATGGCAATTAAAAAGATGAGACAAAAGTTCTCAACTTTTTTCCATGCATGATCAGGCATGGAAATGCCGGTGAAAACTTTTTTAATGTAATCCTTTTTACCAAAGCGACCGAAAAGCAAGATGGCGGCAAAAAGCCAATAAAGTAAAGTAGGCTTCCATTGAATAAAGGCCGGATCCTGAAAAGCAATCGTCATTCCGCCGAAAAGCACAACCAAAAGGGTGGAGAAAATGGCCATTTTGGAAGGTTTTTCACCCTTCATATAAATAAAGCCCATTTGAATAATGCTGGCCACAATGATGACCGCGGTGGCACTTACAATGGGAATGAGGTCGGCTGCAACCGGAACAATCGGAGCCAATTCAGATGTATAAGAGCCAGCAACTTTGAAGGTAATGAAAAAGCAGATAACGGGTAGGAGATCGAAAAAGGCCTTCACAATAAATATTCACTGTAAGTAATGACTTCAGCACTATACCTTAAACAGCTATAACTGTCTAAGGCGGCAATATTCCGATACACTTAGGAACTTTCGTACTAAATGTTGTGGATCAAATTGATTACACTAACGTCGTTCCTGTTTGAAAGCGAAGGACGACTCCATGAATAAAAAACAAAAATGGCTTGCTGCGGCCGGCATCGTTGTTGTGTGCGCGGTGGGCTTTACATTTTGGCAAAAGGACTCGAGTACCCCTATGAATGACGCATCATCCGTTGTACAGAATACAGAAACCGCTCAGATGGTAGTGACCGTGGAAGGTGTTACGGAATACCGTTTAGCCAATGGTTTGCGGGTTTTGCTTTTTCCGGATTTCAGCAAACCGACCATTACTGTCAATATGACCTATTTGGTGGGCTCACGCCATGAAGGTTATGGCGAAACGGGCATGGCTCACTTACTTGAACACCTGATGTTTAAGGGGTCAAAGAATTATCCGGAACCGACAAAGGAATTTACGCGCCGCGGTTTCAAGATGAACGGTTCCACTTGGCTTGATCGAACCAATTATTTTGTTTCATTCAATGCCGTTGATGACAATCTCGATTGGGCTCTCGGCTGGAGTGCCGACGCCATGACCAACTCCTTTATCGCTCAAAAGGATTTGGACACGGAAATGACGGTTGTCCGAAACGAATTTGAAATGGGTGAAAATAACCCGGTGAGCGTGCTTTTAAAACGAATGCAGTCAGTTCTTTTCGATTGGCACAACTACGGCAACAGTACGATTGGAGCCAGAAGCGACATCGAAAATGTAAAAATTGAAAACTTGCAGGCTTTCTATCGCAAATATTATCAGCCTGACAATGCTGTGTTGATGGTATCCGGTAAGTTCGATGAGGCCGAAACACTCAAAAAAATTGAACGCATTTTTGGTGCTATTGAAAAGCCCACTCGCGTCTTAGAACAGCAGTGGACTGAAGAGCCCATCGCTGACGGTCCGCGTACCTTTGAAATTCGTCGCGCAGGTGAAATGAAGGTTGTTGCCGTTGGCTACAGGATTCCTGCAGCTTTGCATCCGGACGCCCAGCTGATCAATCTGGGGGCTGATGTTTTGGGTGATACACCGCGAGGCCGTTTACACAAAGCACTGGTTGAAACCGGTCTGGCCACTCAAGTCTTTGCTTGGCCGATGCCGGCGCATGATCCGGGTTTAGCGATGTTTGGCGCCATGTTGCCTAAAGATGGCGATGTGGAAAAAGCCAAAAAGATTCTTATCGAAACAGTTGAATCAACCTTTGAGAAAGAGCCCTTGCAGGCTGAAGATCTCTCCCTGATGGCAAGGGAAGAAAAAACGCTCTACGAAAGAACTTTTGCCGATCCGGAAACGTTTGGCGTGGATATTTCGGACTTTATCGCATTAGGCGACTGGCGGCTCTTCTTTGTTCATCGTGACAGTTGGGAAAAGATGAAACCAGAAGACGTGATGCAGGCTTGGAAACGATATTTTGTCCGTGATAACCGCGTTGTCGGTACGTTTATTCCGGACAACAAACCGGAGCGCGCGCAAATGACGCCTGCACCGACTTTGGATAAAGTTCTCTCAGAACATCATTTCAAGGAACAGGGCCAGGAGGCTGAGGTTTTTGATTCCAG
Source organism: uncultured Sutterella sp. (assembly GCA_905212345.1). Taxonomy (GTDB): domain Bacteria; phylum Pseudomonadota; class Gammaproteobacteria; order Burkholderiales; family Burkholderiaceae_F; genus Aphodousia. The sequence continues at coordinate 27,368 of CAJMEC010000004.1, forward strand.
CCCCGCCAATCTCAACGCACGCACTGAACGGTTTGCTATTGGCGACGTTAATGTTGCACTTTTACCGAAAAAGACTCGCGGTGAAACGGTTGTGGTCAGGGCGCAATTCCGTTATGGTAACTATGATTCCCGCAAAGATAAGCGGGCCGTGGCGGCTTTGATGAGCGCCATGCTTGAGCGCGGAACAAAGACTATGAGCCGCGAGGAAATTAACGATGCTTTCACCAAACTTCAGATTGAAGGTGACATCGGACAATTTACAACCACTCGTGAGCATTTAGCCGAAGCTCTGAATTTGATGGGAGAGCTTTGGACACAGTCGTCCATGCCGCAAAAGGATTTCGATGAATTAAAGGCTGAGTTCGCCAATGACGTTCAATCCAGAATGGACGATCCGCGCATTCAGGCCCGCGATGCCATCACCGAACACTTCAATCACTATCCGAAGGACGATCCGCGTTATCGTCTGACGAGCAAGGAGTTGAAGGCGGCTATTGAGAAGAGTTCATTGGATGATGTAAAAAGCTACTATGACAATCAATTCGGAATCGGACGCGGAGAAATTTCTATTGTCGGGGATTTCGATGCTCAGGCTGTCCGTAGCCAACTTGAAGTATTGCTGAATCAGAAAGCTTCTCAGGTTCCGTATGAACGAATTGTTCGAGAGCATTTTGATACGCCTGCCACGCGAATCATTATCGATACGCCTGATAAAGAAAACGCAACGATTGTTGCTCGGTTTGATTTTGCCCAGAATAAAAATGATCCGGGAACCGACGCAATGTTGCTCGCTAACTGGATCTTTGGCGGCAGCTCCGGTCTTTCCAATCGTCTGATGCTTCGTCTTCGTCAGAAAGACGGTTTAAGTTACGGCGCAGGCAGCAGTGTCAATATCCCTGCCTTTGGCAATGACGCAAGTTGGACCATGCAAGCCATTTTGGCTCCTCAAAATTTGAGAAAAGCGGAAATCGCGCTCTACGAAGAAATTGACCGTGTATTAAAAGAAGGCTTTACGCAAGAGGAGTTGGATGAAGCGAAAAAAGGCTTTATCGAATATCGCGCGGTTAACCGCAGTCAGGATAGCCTTATTGCCTATCATTGGGTACAAATGATGAATGAAGGTGTGGACTGGACGGAAGCCCAAGACCGTGACGAAACGGTGCGCAATTTGACTCTGGACGAGGTCAACAGTGCCTTCCGTAAAATGGTTGATCGCAATGGGTTGACGGTTGTTTTGGCCGGCGACCAGAAAAAGGCGATGACTCAAGAATAAGTTATTTTTTCTGTTAGTAAAAAGCCTTGGTTGACATTTGGTTAACCGAGGCTTTTTAATTGCAATTTAAATACCGTACGGAAGTGCCAACATCGAAAAAGAAGCACCATTAATTTGGTAGCAGCCACCTTGCATACTCTTTAATGTTACTTCGGCCAGAACAACAGTTTCAGAGCTTGAACTTACGCTCATCACAACATTACCGACCGCTTCATTTAGTTGGAAAATATCCGTATTCGCTGAGACCTTGACCGACTCTGCACTCTTTAATACAACCATTCGACGGGGGGTTGATCCGATGTGTTGAACACGTGAGATGATTTCTTGGCCCGGATAACAACCCTTGTCAAAAACAAGACCGCCGATTTTGTCCAAATTAATCCATTGAGGGATGAAGGCCTCTTTTGTCTTTTCAAAAACCCATGGCGTGCCCGTTTCAATTTCACTCTTAAACCATAAAGCGGCATTATCCGTTGAGACCGTAAAATGATCATTGAGGGTTTGAGTTGATCCAACGGCTATAACTCTGGCTTTATTGTTCCAATCACGAAGACGGCCGATTAAATAACCCTCGCTTAAAACAGCGTGGTCAACTTCCGGCAAGGGCAGATCCGGAGCAATGAGGCCATAAACGGATAGTTCCTGAGCCTGTCGAATCGTCACTTTGCTCCTCAAAATAAACATGGAAAGGCGTTTAATGAATCCAGCGACAAGATCGGAGGGCAAAATGAGTAGGTAGACGTCGTTATATTTAACGACACGCATGAGCGCTAGTATTCTGCCTTGCGGTTGACAATAAGCCGCTAAGCGAAAGGACTCACCGAGATTTCTAATGTGGTTGGTGAATTGACCGTGCAGAAAAGCTTCCGCATCTTCTCCCTTAACTTCAAGAACAGAAAATTCTTTAAGTAAAGAAACAAACGGTTTTGTTTCCATCTCGTCTAATGTCCAAGAGCCAGAGATGTGATTTTCCATGTCAGGCAACTCCAAAATTCAATGTAGGCTGTTATTATGAAGGCTTCAAAAAAAATGTGCGAATTTGCCTTCAATGTTTAAATTTAGTACAGACACTATTGAGAAAATTAAAACGGTGGATAAGCGATATTGGGTCTTGGGACTGGCTGCCGGTGTTGTGGCAGTCGGACTCTTTTTTGTATGCGCCAATCAAATTACTTTTACTGAGGAGGCGTTATCTAAAAAAGAAATTACCTTCAATGTGCCACCGGGAACTCCTGCCGCCCGTATTCCAGCTCTGCTTGAAAAAGAGGGCGTTGAGGTAAACGACTTTTATTTTAAGCTTTCACTTCGTCTGACCGGTGCTCATAAAAACCTTCACGCAGGTTTTTATCGTGTATATCCGGATGATACAGTCGGTAGCATCACTGAGCGCCTTTCAAAAGGTGAAGCTTATCTCTTTTCCTGGCGTATTCCCGATGGATCCACCTATTGGGAAGTTCGTAAAAGCTTAAATGCCGTGGAGGGCATAAAGCACGATTCGCAAGACATGACCGCTGAGGCGCTTCTGTTTGCTATCGGCGCAAAGGAAACTCATCTTGAAGGTCTCTTTGCGCCCGATACGTATAACTTCCATGCCAACGTCTCTGACCTTTTGATTTTAAAAAAGGCCTATGAGCAACAACAAGCGATTCTCACCGAAGAGTGGACTAACAGAGGGGCTGACTGTCAGGTTAATACACCGTACGAAGCCTTGATTCTCGCCAGTATTGTCGAACGCGAGGTCGCCAGAAGTGAAGATCGGGCAATCGTTGCCGGAATTTTCTCTAACCGTTTAAGAATAAAGATGCCTCTTCAGACCGACCCGAGTGTGATTTATGGCGAAGGGGAAGCTTTTGGCGGCGATATCAAACGCGAGCACCTGCGAAAAATAACGCCTTACAATACGTATCGTTTTGTAGGTTTGCCGCCCACTCCGATTGGCAATCCGACTCGGGAAAGCATTCATGCGGTTTTACATCCGGCTAAAACGGATTACCTCTATTTTATTAATAAGGCAAACGGGGATTTAGTTCCTTCGAAGACCTTGGCCGAACACAATCGCGCGGTACGACGTTATATTTTGAATAAAGGACATTAGACTCATGCGAGGACGTTTCATTACTTTTGAAGGCATTGACGGTGCCGGTAAAAGTACCCAGATTGATGTCATTGAGGAAACGCTTAAAGCGCGTGGTTTTGAGGTTATTCGCACGCGTGAACCGGGCGGTACACCTTTGGGAGAAGTAATCCGCAAAGAGCTTTTGTCGGTCTCGATGGATCCATCGACCGAGACGCTTTTATTTTTTGCTTCCAGAGCCGAACATATCGCGCAAGTGATCCGCCCGGCCATTGAGCGCGGTGCTTGGGTCTTAAGCGATCGCTTTACCGATGCGACTTACGCCTATCAGGTCGGCGGCCGAGGTTTCCCGGCTCATAAAGTTGAAGAGCTAGAACGATGGACACAGGGGGATTTGCAACCCGATCGAACGGTGCTCTTTGATATTGAGCCTGAGGTCGCAGCCGAACGAGTGGCACGAGCCCGAAATCTTGATCGGTTTGAGAAGGAAAATTTAGACTTTTTCAAACGGGTCCGACAGGCGTATTTGACGAGAGCCAAACAGTCGCCTAACCGTTTCCTTATTATTGACAGCATGCAGGATAAGGACACGGTAAGCGCTATCCTTCGCAAGGAGTTCTCATCATGGGCATAGCGGTTTATCCCTGGCAAGAGGAACTGGCCCGCGAGCTTGTCAGTTTCAAGGATAATCTCCCCAATGGTCTTCTGGTCTACGGCCCACGCGGCATCGGAACAATTGACTTAGTCATTGCATATGCAAAGAGTCTGTTTTGCGAGCATCCGCACAAAGATGGGACACCGTGCGGGGAGTGCAAGGGCTGCAAAATGGCCAACGCCTTTACGCACCCTGATTTGCGCTATGTTGTGAGCGAAGCGGAATCGATTCCTCGAGGCATTCCTTTTGAACCGCCTTCCAATGCGACAAAAGACAGAAAAATATACCGTGAAATTCTCATTCACCAGCCTCGGGAGCTCACGGACTTTTTAAATTTGGCCCCGCACATTGATAAAGGACGCCGCATTATTGTGGTCTACCCGGCCGACGCCATTCGAGCCGATGCAGCAGCCACATTCTTGAAAAGTCTTGAAGAGCCTCCCGAAAGAACGACTTTCCTGTTGGTTGCTGATGATATCGACCGGGTGCTGCCCACCATCCGCTCACGGTGCAGATTGTTAAGAGCCAAAGCTCCAACGCATGAAGAATCGTTGCAATGGCTTAAAAGTGTCGGCATTGAAGATGCGCAAGAAGCTTTGGCGCGTGCTGCCGAACGCCCGTGTCTTGTAACCGATGAGCGCGCCATTCGTAATAACGCAGAAATTGACGCCAAGGTTCGTGATCAGCTTCTTACATTGACGACAATGGCTCCATCTATTCGAATGGCGCTTTTAAAGACATTGTCTCAAGGACCCTCGATTGAATTGACCAATATCGCCGTCAAAGAAGGACGGAGCGCTTTGCCGGTGTCTGCCGTATTGCCGGTTTTGGAGCGCTGGAGTTATGACCTCTTGGCCGTTAAGCAAGGCCTTGAACCTCATTACTTTCCGGCCTATTCACCTCAAATGAAAAGGTTGGTCAGTTCAGTGGACGCTGAGAAGCTTTTTAAATACATTGATTCACTCAAAGCGATGAGACGGGTTGTCACACATCCGTTAAATGCCCAACTGATTATTGAGCAGGCCATTCTTCGCTATCGAAAAGCAATGGCCAATCAAGACTTCGACTAATTTAAAAGGCTCTCAGTTTTCTCATAGCTCTGGCCACTTCACTTTCTTCAGGCGTGAGGTAACGGCTGGTTGTCCCGACGCTCGCATGCCCCATTGCGTTTTGCACGACGTTGACCGGCATCTCTTTTAATGCAGTTGTGGCAAAGGTATGTCGCAGCCAGTGTGTGGAACTGGCTCTGAATTTGGCAGCGTCCAATGGATGTTCTGCCTCAACGTGTGAAGCGACTTCTTCGAGAAATTCTTCCAGTGCCCGATAAAGTCCCGAGCGGCTCAGTGCCGTTCGCTTCGCTTGACCGATTCGCTGTTCGGTTTTCTTTCCTCGTCCCAAGGAACTCAGTAGTGGCGTATCCGGATCAACGAGGCCTAAGTGGGCCAGACCGCGCATGGTTAGGTAATGATTAATGAGGGCGACTTGTTCTTCTTGAAGGGGAAGCCGTCTGACTTTATCTCCCTTACCAACAACTTCAATAACGGTTATGGTGTCATTGTCTATTCGACGTTCAACTATCCAAGAGGCTCTTGCCTGAAGCATTTCACTGGCGCGCAAGCCCAATCCCTTGCCAAACATCAAAATGACCGCCATGCGAGCGTGACGTTCATTGTCATCCTGGGATTCGAAGAAGTTGTAAATGCTTTGCCATTGATCCTCGCTGAAGGATCGGTCGGCAAAAGCTTTCGGGGCGCCTTCACCGTCAAGATAAGGAACTTTTGATGAAATCTGATCAAAAGGATTGTAGATGATGTAGCCCGTTTTCTTTAAAAAGTTAAAAAGCTGTCGAACCACCGTTACCGACATTTTTCTTGAAGTATGCGACAGAGCGCTGTTAAACGGACGCCAGTTATCATTGTCACGGGGCGTATTTTTAGCGCCAATCCAGTCGTACTGCGGATTTTTCCAACGTTTAGCCCAATCTTTTTCGTTTAAGCGCCCAAGTTCTTCAAGCCATCGCAAATACTCAGCGGCTTCTTGCACGCCAACTGAACTCATGGCGATGTCTTTTTCAACCGTACACCACAGTAAAAAGCGCTCAGCCTCTTTTCGATAAACGCCTTGCGTATTGACATTTCCAGCACGGGCAGAAAGCCAGGCCTTGACCGCCGATAAATCATCAGAGGCTTCGAGACTTTTCTTTGAGTCATCACCTCTGTTGGTGCCGCCTCGCCCATCCAAGCCGATGTCGAGACGTATTTTTTCCAAAGGGACGATGCGGGGATTGGGCGGAAAGTCAGCAATTGAAGACTTCTCTTTATCTTTCTTTCTTGATTGAGTATTTCGGATCAATCCATTCGACGAGAGCCACAGAGTTAAAGCTTTTCTATCATCATCGGAAGCTATAACCTTGGCCAATTCATCTTTTTTGATTAATTTGACGAGATCAGAAACGGTGAGACAGTTTTCTTGAAAGGCTTTGAAAGCGATCGGCGTTATGAAAATATCCGTCAATCGCGTTTTAGAGCTCACTTTTTCAGGTAGTGGATTGAGAAATAAAACCGACATTTTAAAAACTTATGTTGAATAACTGTGTAATTTTAGCCAGTATTTACTAAGATTAGCCTTTTGATTGGTAAGATTTTTCATCATGCGGCGTTTTCTGATTACCTGTGTTGCCATTTTAGTGGTGCTCCTTTCTGCCATGGGGGTCGAATCCCTCATTATGGGTGATCACAATTCAATCTTGCGACAAACTCTGACCAGTCCGGTTAAGCAATTTATTGACGGCTCCAGAATCAACTCAAACCAGGTAGTCGTCGCTGTCGATGCTCAAATAGATCCTTATATGCAAAGGAACTATTTCAAAGCGACCATTGATGCCATTGATAAAACCGTTCGAGACGCTGACAAATTTTTGGTTCTGAAGTTTTTAGATCGTGAGACGATTTCCGCCATGTTGGCCGATGGCGAAATTGATTTTTTGATCAGCGATTCCGATTTCTACGCAAGCCTGGCTTTTGAAGACAAGGTTAAGGCAATTGCCATGCTTTGGCGAGCGCAAGCCAAGTCCCCAAGCTATTCAGCGGCTTCAACTATCGTTGTAAATGCTGCGAATGAAAAAATTTACACATTGACGGACATTGCAACCGGCTCTTATCGTGTTGCTGCCACTTCCAGTGATTCGTTTGCCGGTTTTACCATAGCCAAAGAACCTTTTGCAGAGAAGAATTTGTCGTGGCAAGCGGCTTTTAAATATATTGTCTTTACCTCCAATCGAAATCCATTGGAAGTATTAAATGCGGTTAAAACCGGCACCGCCGATGTGGGTATTGTTCCGGCTTGTTTTATTGAACAGGTCATGATTCGCAATCAAGCCCACTTAAGCGATTATCGTGTCATCAATCCTCAGCCTGTCACCGAAATGGCTTGTCAGCACTCAACCGATGCCTACCCGAGCCTGATGGTCTCTTATCGAAACGGTGTGGACAGTAACTATATTCTCGATATGACCAACGCTTTGTTAGGACTGAAGCTACCATTTGGCACAACTTGGAGCATGCCTGAAAATACCCGCGAGTTGTACGATCTCATGTATCACTTACGAATCGGTCCCTACAATAATGTCACTTATTCGGCTATTTATCGGACTTTCAGCGAAAATCGTACGATTTTCATTACGGCGATTTTCTTAATCGTCGCAGGCTTTTTCTATAACTTAATTATTTCTGTGGAAGTAGCCTCGCGCACCAAGGCTCTGAAGCGGGCTTTGGCGGAAAAAGACCGAATTTCTAAGCAGCAAGAACAAACCAATGAATATATCTCTCGTCTGGAGCGCACCGGTATTGTCGGTCAGATGTCGAGCATGATTGCCCATGAGTTAAAGCAACCTTTAGCAACGGTTTCCAATTATTCAAGAGGATTGCTGCGACGCATTGAGAGGGGATCGGCCGATAAGGATACGATCGTCAAAATCCTCAAAGAAATTGACTACCATACCGAGCGCGCTAACGACATTGTTGATCACGTCAGAAGTTATGCCAAGCCCCATGAGATCAAGCGTGAAGAGCATGATTTGCGCGATATCGTGGCAAAGACCGTGGCCACTTTTGAAAAGTCCGGCCGTACATCAGTTCCCGTCATCGTTGAAGGCGAGCGCAGGGCACTTGTCGAAGCAGACGATTGGGAAATTGAATTAGCGCTTCTGAATCTTTTGAAAAATTCTGCTGATGCTTTTACAGAGATTCATCCTGCGATGCGCGATGAAGGTGAGAACGTCATCCGCATCCGTATTGAGGATCATGAGGAAACGTGGTGGATTCGTGTTATCGATAACGCAAAATTGGTTGATGAGACCTTTACAGAGCAGTTCTTCCAAAAACTGGAGACGACAAAAGCCCACGGCTTAGGGCTAGGTTTATCAATTGTGAGCTCATTGGCTGAACGTCACGCCGGACGTGTTTGGGCAGAACCTAATCCGGGTCGCGGCGTCATCGTGACGATTGAATTGCCTAAATATCAATCTATCGAAGAAAAAATCTGATGCAAAGGGACCCTGTGAGGTCCCATTTGCTTAACTGAAGGTAATATCGTATTGCTCTGGACTGTAGCAGCTTTCTACCTGAAGCGATACCGGAGAGCCGATAAAATCCTGAAGCAGATCCAAGGCGGCAGCCTCATCTTCAAGAAAAAGATCAATGACTGTTTGACTGGCGATAATGCAAAAGCTTTTAATGCCGGGGTATTGCCGCCACTCTCTAAGAATTTCTCGCAGTATCTCGTAGCAGACCGTCCGAGCTGTTTTAATTTCACCGCGTCCGCCGCAAAGCGGGCAGGGTTCACAAAGAATATGACCCAGCGAGTCTCTCGTGCGCTTTCGGGTCATTTCAATCAAACCCAGTTCTGTGAAATTACTCATTGTGATATGCACTCGATCGGTTGCAACCGCTTTTTGAAGTTCGGCGAGAACCGCGGCTCGATGAGCATCTTTTTCCATGTCAATGAAGTCAATGATGATAATGCCGCCTAAATTGCGCAGTCTCAATTGTCTTGCAATGACGCGGGCTGCTTCAAGGTTGGTTTTAAACACCGTGTCGCCGAAATCGCGTTTACCGACATAGGCTCCGGTATTTACATCGATTGTGGACATGGCTTCATTTTGATCAAAAATCAGGTAGCCGCCTGATTTGAGATCAACCCGTCTTGAAAGAGCCTTTTCGATCTCATTTTCGATGCCGTATTGTTCAAAAAGCGGGATTTCACCGGTATACATTTCCAGTTTGTCGGCAACCGTTGGAACGAAATTTTCCGCGAATTCCGACAGCGCCCCTATATTGTCATCCCATGAGTCAACCAACACGCGAGTGGTGTTTTCATTGACCATGTCGCGCAATGCGCGAGATTCCAAGTACAAATCCTGGTAAAGAATAGAAGGGGCGCTGGAAACTGAAATCTTGGCTGAAATTTGTTTCCAAAGTCTGCTTAGGTACTCCATGTCGGTGAGGAAGTCCTCGCTTGTCGCGCCTTCGGCACAGGTGCGAACAATATAGCCGCCTTTTTCTGTTTCAGGTCGAACGGCTGTAACTAAAGCTTTTAAACGTTCACGCTCTGCTTCATCTTCGATGCGTTGTGAGACACCGATATGAGGTTCTTTAGGCAGGTAAACCAATTTGTGCCCGGCCAAAGAGATGGTGGTGGTAAGCCTTGCGCCCTTTGTGCCGATTTGATCTTTGGATACTTGAACGATAACGGATTCGCCTTCATGTAAAACGTATTCGATGGGTTTATACGTTCCGTCTTCTTGACGAGCTGTGAAAATGTCGTGAATATGCAAAAAAGCTGTTCGTTCAAGACCGATATCTACAAAGGCCGATTGCATGCCGGGTAAAACACGCATCACTTTCCCTTTATAGACGTTGCCAACCAACCCTCTTTGGGCCCGTCTTTCAATGTGCAAGTCTTCAAGAATGCCGTTAACCATGACAGACACGCGCGTTTCTTGAGCCGAACAGTGAATCAATAATTCTTCGCTCATAATTCTTCTTAAATAATATCTTTGGCTCCTTAGTCTACTGGATCGATCCAGTGAACGCCACAACAAACCGTTTATGAAAGAGTTTAGAAAATATGCACCAGCGCCTTATATCGGAGGGCTCTATTTGTTAGAATGTTTGCCGATTTATAGACCGAGTCGATTTTTCATAGAGAGTAGCCATGTCTGATATTAAATTGAGTGGTCAAGCCGCTTTAAAGGCTTATACGGGTATGGGATTGTACGTTTGTCCCAACGATGCTGACGGCCTCAATTCTCTTTACTACACGATTGAAGTCAATGATGCCCAAGGTGTTGCTTTTCTCAGAAGACTGCTGACAGTGGACGTGAAAAACATCCACCGCGGCGAAGTGCGTCAAAGTTTTATTCTGAATGCTTTGGGTTTAATGACCGATTTTGTTTGGGTAGCTCATTTACCCGATAACGACGAACATTTCCGTGTGGTCTTTCAGTCTCTCGACACTTTAGCTTGGATGCACCAAGTCGCTAAAGCTTTTGACGAAGACTTCACAACACTGAAAACATCGACGGCAATTTTATTTGCGGATCAAACCCATACTCCTCACGGTTTAATGGCTGACGGTAAGGTACAGCTTATGAAAACGGGAAAGGGCGAGGTTCTCGCTATGCGAGTTGGGGCAATGACCCTTATTCAGGGTGAAGAGAAAGCTTTTGAAAACTTCACTCATCCCGGAATGGAAGTGATCGACGAGCTCTCTGCGATGACACTTAGCTGTGTTTCGAAGTCGCCGTTGGCTTTTGCTTGGCAAGCCAATGATTTGATGCCCGGTGACGTTAATGGAGCGGCTTATATCGACTTTTCCGATCCCTCGCGCATGTTTATTGGTCGAGCGTTAACCGAGGCGCGCCTGAAAGCCAGCGAAACAAAAAAAGCGGTTGTTCTGTCGTCTCATCAAGATCAAGCTGATGCCTGGTTTGAAAACCCCACTGAAGTAATTCTCTTAACTGAAGAGGGGATAGCGGTTGCCAAAAGTGCTTTTGTCGGTTTATTGGGAGATAAATTGATCTGTGTGGCATTTGTGCCGCAATCGACGGATTGCTCCCGACTGATTTGGATGAATGACGGTGAGCAACAAGCCTACCGTGTGGAAGTCCTTTCTTAATACTGGGAGAATAACGTGAGCGTTAGTGTTTTTGATATTTTTCGTGTCGGGATTGGTCCATCTTCTTCTCATACTGTTGGACCTATGCGCGCCGCAGCCCGTTTTAGTAAAGAACTGATCGCTAAGGGGCTCACGCAAAAAACTGCCCGAATTTGGGTTGATTTGATGGGAAGCTTGGGGGCCACAGGTGTTGGCCATGCCACTGACACGGCCTTTCAGCTCGGACTCATGGGAATGCTTCCCGCCAATGTCGATCTTGACTTGGCACCGAAGATTCTTCAAGCCATTAAGACCGATCACCAACTCAAACTTCCTGATGGTACGGTCATCGAATTTGACCCGGCCAAAGATATTATTCTGAGCCCGGAGAAAGTGGCGATATACCACACCAATGCGATGCACGTCATCGCCCAGGATAAAGACGGTCAAGTGCTCCTGTCTCGTCGTTACTACTCTGTAGGCGGCGGCTTTATTGTTGAAAGCGACCCGAACAATTTCGACAAGGTTTCTGAAGATAAGGAAACGGTTCACACCAAACCGCAACCCTATCCAGTCAATAGTGCTGCAGATCTTTTAAAGTGGTGTCGCGAAACGGGCTTAACTATTCCTCAAATCGTTCGCGCCAATGAAAAGGTTTGGTGGGAAACGGACGAAAAAATCAATGCCCAGCTCGACTACCTTTGGTCGGTCATGAAGGATTGTGTCGCGCGTGGATTAAAAAATGAAGGGATTATGCCCGGTCCCATGAAGGTGCGCCGCCGCGCCAAGCAGATGTATGAAAAGCTTGACTACGAACACCGTACATTGAATGATCCTCTGGCTGTTCTCGATTGGGTTAACGCGTTTGCCTTCGCGGCCAATGAGGAAAACGCCTGCGGTGGCAGAGTTGTGACAGCTCCGACAAATGGCGCTGCCGGTGTCATTCCGGCTGTCCTTCATTACTACATGAAGTTTATTGATTCGGCCGACATCAATGGGGTTAGAGATTTTCTCCTGACAGCCGGTCAAATCGGCATTCTTTATAAAGAAAACGCGTCGATTTCCGGAGCAGAAGTGGGCTGCCAAGGCGAAGTGGGTGTTGCCTGCTCGATGGCATCGGGCGGCTTGGCTCAAGTGCTGGGCGCAACGCCACAGCAAGTGGAAAACGCAGCCGAAATCGGAATGGAACATCATTTGGGGATGACCTGCGATCCGGTGGCCGGTCAAGTTCAGATTCCTTGTATCGAACGCAATGCGGTCGCCGCGGTAAAAGCTATCAACGCCGCGCGTTTGGCGCTGATGGGTGATGGCCACCATTATGTTTCATTGGATCAGGTTATTGTGACGATGCTTAAGACCGGCTTAGACCTGCAGATGAAATATAAAGAAACCAGCCGTGGCGGGTTAGCGGTCAGTGTGGTTGAGTGTTAAAAATTTATTGAAAAAGAGGTCGAGCCGCTTAAAGCGGCTCGATTCGTTTCGGTTATTTGGTTTTACGAATGTAGGTTCTGAAGCTGTAGCTAAAGGGGTGGGCATCGGTAGCAGGGAAAGACTCTTCCTCAGCGAGCGTCCATTCATCGTCTGATAGCGGTGTAAAGAAGGCGTCACCTTCAAAATCGGCATTCAGATAGGTGATATGCGCCACTTCTACCTGAGGCATTGCTTCCTGATAGATTTGCGCCCCACCCATAATGAAGGCAATGGGCGCGTCATTGACAACCTGCAATGCCGCTTCAAGACTGGGCACAACCGTTGCCCCTTCGGCAACGTAATCCTTTTGACGCGTAATTACAACATTTCGCCGTCCGGGCAAGGGACGGCCCAAAGATTCCCAAGTTTTACGTCCCATAATGACCGGTTTGCCAAGCGTTGTGCGCTTAAAGTTTTTCAAATCTTCCGGCAAATACCAGGGTAATTTGTTGTCTTTGCCAATTACGCCGTTTCGGGCGTGGGCGACGATTAAATGTAATTGCGTCATTGAAATCTCCTTTAGACCGCCACCGGAGCTTTAATAGCCGGATGAGGGTCATAGCCCACAATTTCAAAATCCTCATACTTGTAATCAAAAATAGAGTCAGGACGACGCTTTATGACAAGTTTAGGATAAGGACGGGGCTCTCGAGACAATTGTAAGCGCACTTGATCGAAGTGGTTATTGTAAATATGGCAGTCGCCGCCGGTCCATACAAAGTCGCCCACTTCCAAATCACATTGTTGGGCAAGCATATGCGTTAAAAGTGAATAGCTTGCGATGTTAAAGGGGACGCCTAAGAAAATATCGCAGGAACGTTGATAAAGTTGGCAGGACAATTTTCCACCGGCCACATAAACTTGGAACATCATGTGGCAAGGCGGCAGAGCCATCTTGGGTAATTCTGTGACGTTCCACGCAGTGACAATCATGCGACGAGAGTCAGGATTGTGTTTAATGGTGTGAACAAGTTCAGCGATTTGGTCAACGCTTTTATCATCGGCGCCGCGCCAATTGCGCCATTGCACGCCATAGATGGGACCGAGATCACCGTTTTCATCGGCCCATTCGTCCCAAATCGACACGCCGTTTTCTTTGAGGTAACCGATGTTGCTGTCACCTTTTAGGAACCAGAGTAATTCATGAATGATGGAACGTAAGTGAAGTTTTTTTGTTGTGACCAGCGGGAAGCCGTTTTGAAGATTAAAACGCATCTGGTAGCCGAATACAGAACGTGTGCCCGTACCCGTTCGATCGCTTTTATCAACGCCATGGAAAAAAACGTGGCGCATCAGGTCTTCGTATTGATGTTCAACTAACATTTTTATAAGCCTCAATAAACATTTCTATGTATTGTACTGAAGTGTTATTTGAATATTCCTGCCTAACTTCCTACTTTTGTTTATTTGATAAATTTGCTTGAAAAATAATTTTTTATTGTTTTTAGATAAAATTTTATCTATACTCAAAACATGAGCAATAAAAATCTACTTCCCTATTTCTCTGTAGCCGAATTGATTGCGAGGACTTTCCCGGATGCGGAAGTGGTCCTGCATGATCTTTCGCTACCGCAACATTCGGTTATTTACGTCGCCAACGGTACGGTCACCGGGCGAAAAGTCGGGCAAACTTTCCATCATTTGATTGAAAAAGCCGTTTTCGCGGGCAATCCGGAGGACGGTGTTGTTGATAACTACACTTTCCAAAAAGACGGACGTCAGATCCGGTCCTCTTCGCTTTTGATCCGAAACGAACAAAAAGAGCTGATCGGCGCGTTGTGCATCAACATTGACACGACGCAAGCGTCAGCGTTGCTAAGTTTAGCCCAGGGACTTTTAACCGGGCGCAGAGCAGACACGAACTTAAAGAGTAAAGCGTTACATGGCAGTTCAGAGCAGAGCTGTCCTGTTGCCGTCGAAAAAAGCAACGAAGAAAGCGTCCGGCAGTTTGTTAACAACATGGTCGATTCGATGATTCACGAACTTGAACTCGAAGGTAAACACACCAAAGAAGATCGCTTAGAGTTGATTCGGTTTATGGATGAAAGGGGAGTGTTTCTCGTTAAAGGATCGATGGAATACGTGGCCGGTAAATTAGGGTTATCAAAAGTAACCCTTTACGGCTATTTGGACAAAATTCATGGTAAGCGCTGATAAAGGATAGCGATATGAACTACATTTGCACCTGTTGCGGCAAACGTACGCCGACGACCACCAAAGAACCCCGTTGCGAGTGCGGCGGTTTATTCGAACTCGATTTCACGCCGCCTAAGTGGGACGAATCTTTAATTGATAAGACCGAATGGAGTCAATTCCGTTATCGCCGCTTTATGGCCCTGGAAGATGACGCTTGGAAGTCTGTGACAATGGGCGAGGGGATGACGCCTATTATCCGCTTTGACGATAACGTTATGCTCAAGATGGACTATTACATGCCAACCTTATCGTTTAAAGACCGGGGAGCGGCGACTTTGGTTTCGCATATGAAGTCGATCGGTGTGACCGACTGCGTCCAAGATTCAAGCGGTAATGCCGGTAATGCTGTTGCGGCCTACGCAGCACGCGCGGGAATCGGCTGTGAGATCTTCGTCAAAGAAGGAACGAGCCCCTCAAAAATCCGAATGATCAAATCGCACGGAGCTAAAGTCACCGAAGTTGTCGGCAGTCGAGATCACTGCGCAGATGTCTGTCGGGCCAAAGTTCGTGATGAACATCTTTTCTATGCCAACCACGTTTTCAATCCCTTCTTCTATGAGGGGATGAAAGCGTATATTTATGAAACATTCGAGCAGCTTGGACGAATCCCTGCCAATATCGTGGTTCCGGTTGGAAACGGCACGCTCTACATCGGTGTCGTTAAAGCTCTGGAACATTTGTTGGCTTCGGGTGTCATCGAAAAATTCCCACAAATAATCGCGCTTCAGAGTGAAAAATGTGATCCGCTTTTCAAGGCGGCTGAGATCAAGGCAAGCGACCCCATCGACGTTGAGGTGGCCGATACAATGGCCGAAGGTATCGCTATCGGTAAACCTTCGCGTGGGCGCGAACTATTGCAAATGGCCTATAAGCACAATATCCGCTTTGTCACTGCGCCTGAAGATAAAATACTCGAGGCCCGTGCCAAATTAGCTTCCCGTGGTATTTACTGTGAACACACGACTGCGGCTAATTACGCGGCTTATTTGCATTACTGTGAACAGTACGGGCCGACGCCTGACACGTTGATTACCATGTGCGGGGCGGGTATTAAATCGGACCACTAAGAATTAGCTATCGCGCATTTTTGCTTTGCTAAAATAAGGCGAATTGCTTAAATGTGCATGCAAAAACCCGTGTGATTCTTTCCCCTTATTTTTAAGTGTCACGGGTTTTAATCTGTTTTTTAAATGGATTAGGTTTTGTACACAGAAAAACCAAAGAATGTATAAGGAGAGGGTGTATTGCCTGGACTCAGGTTTTATACCGACTGACTATGAATCCGTTGATTTTCGGCGTATGGGACGGACGCTTTTACGACAACCGATCCACTTTTTCACCGGTGGCGCCCGATGATCTGCCTCTGGAACAGTTCTCGCAGTTTAATCCCGGCAACCCTATCATGACATTTGTCTGCGATCGGGGTTTCCTCGTGATGGATCGACGGGCTAATTTAGCTTTTTCTCTTTGGCGCTACTACCAAAGAGCGGTTCGCGAAACTTGCGGTAAATGCACACCTTGCCGTGTTGGCGTTCTAGTTATCTCCGAAGCTCTTGAAAAAGCGGTTAAAGGTCTCGCCGCGGATGTCGATTGGGATTACCTTAAGTCCGTGGCCACACAGATGAAAGAAACGAGTCTGTGCGGTATTGGTCAAACAACACCGGCAGCTCTCTTAGGCGCGCTTGAATTTTGTCCCGAAGAATTGCTTCAGGCTCAACCCGTTGCCGAAAACGTTTATGACTACTACACCGTCATGAGCGCTCCTTGTATTGAGGCTTGTCCCGCTCACGTTGATGTCCCGCGCTACATTGATTACATCAAAGCCGGTGAACCGGAAATGAGTTCCGCGGTTTTGCTTCGCCATTATCCGTTGGTTGGCAGTTGCGGCCGCGTTTGCGTTCGCTATTGCGAAAAAGCTTGCCGACGTCAATATCTTGATAGCCCGGTGGATATTAAAA
Organism: uncultured Sutterella sp.; assembly: GCA_905212345.1. Taxonomy (GTDB): domain Bacteria; phylum Pseudomonadota; class Gammaproteobacteria; order Burkholderiales; family Burkholderiaceae_F; genus Aphodousia. The sequence goes on from CAJMEC010000004.1 coordinate 44,149, forward strand.
ACTTAAAGCGTTATGCGGCTGACGCCACCGGTCCCATGGAAAATCTTTTTCATCAGGCCCGACGTGAAACCAATCCCATGAGTCCAAAAGTGGCAGTGATCGGTGCAGGTCCCGCAGGCATCAATTGTGCTTATCACCTTTTACTCCAAGGCTATAAGGTAGACATCTTTGAGGCCAACAGTCATGCGGGCGGCATGGCTCAGGTAGGTATTCCACAATACCGCCTGCCTAAAGGTTTGCTTGAAAGCGAAACCGATGTGATTGAAGAGTTGGGGGGACGTTATTTCTACCATCAGCGTCTGGGTTATGACTTTTCGATCGCCGATCTCTTCAAGAGAGGCTATAACGCCATTTTCCTCGGCGTCGGTTGCTCTAAGGGCATGTATCTTGGTCTTGAGAGCGAAGATACGAGCTTAAAGGGATACTTTAACGGCATTGATTTCCTGCAAAAAGTTGAACGAGCGGTGACTGGTAATAAACCCTTTAAATTGAACGGTGACGTTGTTGTGGTGGGTGGCGGCAACGTTGCCATGGACTGCGCACGCTCTGCGGCTCGCCTTACCGACGGTAAAGTTCACGTCGTTTACCGTCGCACCGAAGAGGGAATGCCAGCTGACCACGAGGAAGTGGTTGCCGCTAAAGAAGAGGGGATTGTGTTCCACTTCCTATCAGTTCAAAAAGAGATATTGAACGAAGAGGGAAAAGTTACCGGCTTGAAGATCGCCAAGATGCGTGAAGAAAAGGTTCCGGGTTCAAAGCGCGGCAAACTCATTGAAATCGAAGGAACAGATACAGTTTTGCCGTGTACCAATCTAATTGCGGCCATCGGTCAGCGCCTTGACCAAGAAGTTTTATGCGATGACGACGGCATTATGTTTGATAAGCGGGGCAATATTTCTGTTTCTGAGGCGCTGGCCACGACTCGTCCAGGCGTATTTGCGGGCGGAGACGCCGCAACCGGTCCCACGACTTTGATTGATGGTCTGGCGCAAGGTCAAATCGCCGCTCAATCAATCAATGAATACTTAACCCGGGGCTCGGTTGGTTTTGTCGCCCGTCGTCGCATGGGTGAATTGATCAAGAAGGGAGATCTGATGAAAGAAAAGGATCCTCGGATCGACTTGTGCAAAGCCCCACGTCACAAACTTTCGACTTTAAGTGCCGAGGACCGTAAGGGCAACTTTGAAGAAGTGGACCTTCCGATGACGGAAAACGAAGCCATCGAAGAAGCCAATCGCTGCATGCGTTGCTACCGTATTTATGGTGTGGTGACACAGTTGCCGATTCCGGGTAACGTCACCCATATTCAAAACCAAGCGGTTTAAGGAGTCAGATATGGAAAATTTTGCTTGGTTTAACAGTCAAAAAGTGGCTTTCACCGAAGGTCAGACCATATTGCAGGTGGCTAAGCAGGCCGATATTTTCATCCCGACACTTTGTGCGTTCATGCCTTTAAACCATACACCCGGTACGTGCCGTATGTGTTTGGTTGAAGTGTTTGATGAAGGCGATGAAGTCGGCCGAGTGGTGACAGCTTGCACGACACCGATCAAACAAGGACAAAGGATTTTTACGCGCAACGAACGTGTGCGCAAAATGCAACAGTTGCAAATGCAGCTTCTCTTTGCCGACCATGATCAAGACTGTAAGAGCTGCTCAAGACACGGCAACTGTGAATTGCAGGACGTGGCCCTTTTTATTGGCATGCCAAACACGCCGAATCATTCAAACTATATTGCCAAACGCCCCTATGATGACTCTTCAATGGGCATCATCCGTGATGTCAATAAGTGTATCCGTTGCGGCCGCTGTGTAGAAGTGTGCCGGCAAGTGCAGGGAATTGGCGCCTTAACCATTGACAATTTTGGAACGATGGCCGGTGTGGCAATGACGGGGGCTAAACGTTGGGCCGATTCGACCAAATGTGTTCAATGCGGTCAATGTACGCTCGTTTGCCCAACCGGGGCTTTGAGTGAAAAAGACGAAACAGACCGCGTGCTTAATATGATCGATGATCTAGAGACGGTCACGATCGTTCAAATGGCGCCGGCTGTTCGTGTGACGCTTGGCGAAGAATTCGGTCTGCCGCCCGGTGAAAATGTCGAAGAATTGATTGTCTACGCGCTCAAGCATATCGGTGTTGACTATGTCATGGACACCAATTTTGCGGCAGACGTTGTCATCATGGAAGAGGGGACTGAGTTGCTTGAACGCCTAAAGGCTAGAAAGGCCAACAAGGATGTCGCTCTGCCGATGTTTACGTCTTGCTGCCCAGGTTGGATCAATTATGTTGAAAAACACGCTCCGATGGTTATGGAGTACCTGTCGACCACACGTTCTCCTCAGGCCGTTTTCGGCGCGCTGGCTAAAGCCCTGCTGCCTCAACGGCTCAACATTTCCCGAGAAAAGCTGCGTGTAATTTCCATCATGCCGTGTACGGCAAAGAAGGGCGAGGCACAACGTCCGACTTTAGCCCGGGAAGAAGGGCTTGACGTGGATGCTGTTTTAACTGTTCGTGAATTGGCAAAGCTTTTGCGCCGTTGCGGTATGCACTTAAAGAATTGCAAACCCATGAAGCATGACCAAAGCCTCTTCACGGAATACTCCGGAGCCGGCGCCATTTTCGGAACAACCGGTGGGGTGATGGAAGCGGCAGTTAGAACCGTTTATGCTTTAACGCACAACGGCGAAACCTTAGATCCGATTGTCTTTGAACCTGCCCGCGGCTTAGATGGCGTAAAAGACGCCGAAGTGGATTTGGGTGAGTTGGGTAAAGTTAGGATCGCCATCGTTCATGGACTGGCCAGAACCCAAGCGCTGCTTGATAAGATGAGCGCTGGTGATGTTATTTACGACTTTGTCGAAGTGATGGCGTGCCCCGGTGGTTGTATCGCTGGCGGCGGCACTCCGCGCAAAAAGAACAACTATCAGCTCAATACGCAGGAGCGTCAAAAGGGAATTTACCGCATTGACGATAAGGCCAGTGTTCGTGAATCGCACAAGAACCCTGAAATTGTTGCACTGTATCATGAATCGTTAGGTGAACCGGGTTCTCATCTGGCCCATGAACTATTGCATTGCGAATATCGTTCAAAGAAGAGCGAAAAACCGGCTTCGGATATTCGCAAGCTCTGGCAAGTGTTAAGTTCACGTTATACGGAAACAGCTAAAAAGCGTTAAAATCACCACCGAGTCTCAGGGCGGGGTGAAATTCCCCACCGGTGGTTAAAGTCCACGAGCGCGGGACGGGCTTAAAGCGTCCGTCCCGGTCAGCAGAATCGGCGCAATTCCGATACCGACGGTTAAAGTCCGGAAGAAAGAGCAATAGCTTTCCTCACGGAGGATATGAAGCCTTCATATCCTCTTTCTCCCTGATGCGAATTTTGAATTTCTTCTCAATGAAAGGATACTTTTATGCATCAGTCTGAAAACCTTCTGGCGCAATATGGCGTTGACAGCTACATGCGTGTTAAGCGTGCGATTGCTGATCTGCGTGCCGGGCGCGGAGTCATGGTTGTCGATGACGAAAACCGTGAAAATGAAGGGGATTTGATTTTATCAACCGATTTTCTGACCGTTGAGCAAATGGCTTTAATGATCCGAGCTTGCTCGGGGATTGTCTGCGTTTGCCTGCGTGATGAAGACTGTAAGCGCTTAGAGCTTCCTCAAATGGTTGAAAATAACACCAATACCCAGGGAACCGCCTTCTGCGTTTCCATTGAAGCTGCCCAGGGTTGCACCACAGGCGTAAGCGCCAAAGATCGTGTCACTACGATTAAAGCGGCCGCCAATCCCAATGGCAAACCTGAAGATCTGTTGCGTCCGGGTCATGTTTATCCGCTTCGCGCTCGTCCCAATGGAGTGCTTGAGCGCCGAGGTCATACGGAAGCAACGGTTGATCTCATGCGGATTGCAGGACTTAATCCTGCCGGCGTCCTTTGCGAATTAATGAACCCCGATGGAACAATGGCTAAGTTGCCTCAAGTCTGTGAATTCGCTAATTTGCACGGCTTATGCGTGATTACCGTAGAAGATTTGGTGCGTTACAGACAAGCTTTTAACTGCTAAGCGGTTTGAATTTAGCTGTCTTTAAAGTCCGGGAACTCACTCTCGGACTTTTTTAACTCGTAAACTAAGCGATAGTACTCATAGATAGAGATAATGAGTATTCACAATATCTGAAGCTTACGGGATAATAAAAGGATAACTTTCTATGGAGTGAACATATGAAACGTCGATCCCTCATTTCGTTGTGCCTTTGCGCGATCGCTGCCGGTGGTTTGTTGACAGCATGCTCCGATAAAGCAGTCGAAAACGGTGTTCTGAAAGTCGGTGCTTCTCCGGTGCCGCACGCCGATATTTTGAAAGCCGCCCAGCCGATGCTTGCCAAAGAGGGCGTAAAGCTTGAAGTCATTGAATTTACCGATTATGTTCAGCCCAATATGGCTCTGGCTGATAAAGAGTTAGACGCGAACTTCTTCCAACACAAACCCTATCTGGATAATTTTGCCAAGGAAAGAAAGCTTCAGCTTGAATCGTTGGTGGCCGTTCATATTGAACCGATGGGCGTTTACTCCAAGAAAGTGAAAGATATTAAAGAAGTGGCCGAAGCAGCTAAGGTGGCCATTCCGAATGACCCGACTAACGGCGGTCGTGCTTTGAAGATTTTGGCTGACGCCAGTTTCTTTACCTTAAAAGAAGGTGTTGGCGTCAACGGAACGCCCGCTGACATCGTTGATAATCCGAAGAAGATTCAAATTGTAGAAATGGAAGCTGCGGTGTTGCCGCGCGCATTAGACGATGTTGATTTTGCTGTTATTAATTCCAACTATGCTTTGGGCGTCAACCTCAATCCGATGAAGGACGCTCTTTTTATGGAAAGCAAGGATTCTCCCTACGCCAACATTGTCGCCATTCGTTTCGGTGACAAGCGGGAAGAATTGCAAAAGCTTGCTAAGGCTTTGACTTCTCCTGAAATGCGCAAGTTTATTGAAGAGAAATATCAGGGCGCAGTCGTTCCGGCCTTCTAAATCTGAGGAACACTATATGCAAAAAATCCGGCGCATGGCCGGATTTTTTGTTTGAGGAGAGTTAAAAACTTACGTGATCGGGTTCTAGCCCGGAAAAGCCCATGAGCGGCATACTGTCCAATGCGGCAGTATCCTCAGCCGTTAAATCAAAGTCAAAACTGTTGAGATTTTCTTTTTGATGTTCTTCTGTTAACGCTCTTGTAACCGGAATCACATCATGATGACGGCACCAGCGCAGAATCAACTGGGCTACGGACCGGTTATAGTGGCTTGCCACCTCTTTAATGATCGGTTCATCCAAAAGCGTCCCGTGACCCAGGGGCGACCAAGCCTGCACAGTAATACCGTTTTTCTTACAAAACGCCACGGTGGGTTTTTGAATGTAACCCGGATGGAATTCCAGTTGGTTAATGGCAGGCTTGACATTGGCTCTGGCTAAAAAACTCACCAAATGATGCATTTGAAAGTTTGATAAGCCTATTGTCTTCACCAAACCTTCCTCATAGAGCTTTTCAAAAGCACGCCACGTGCCGATATTGACACTTTGCCATGCGAGCGGATCACCCTTGGTGTAGGGCCAATGGATTAAATAACAGTCAAGATAATCAAGCTTGAGATTTCTGAGAGATTCTTCAAAGGCTCTCATGACGGAGTCGTAGGTGCGGTTTGCCGCCCAACACTTCGAAGAAATGAAAAATTCTGACCGTTTTACTCCGCTAATTTTTAACGCCTGTCCTACGGAAGATTCGTTCTCATAAATCGCGGCCGTGTCTATATAGCGATAGCCCAAACGGATTGCACTTAAAATGGAGTCCACCAAGGCTTCAGAATCGGGGATTTGCCAGGTTCCAAGCCCAATGCAAGGAATTTTCACTCCATTATCGAGTTTAACCTTCTCAAGTTTAGTCCTCATCTTATCCCCCGAATATCTACCGATTTGATTTTAGTGGCGTTTTAAAAAATGCTTTTGCCTTAGGCCAAATGCACAGGAATCTGATTAAAAAAAATGCCAAAGTATTGGATTTTGTCAAATTAATCTAGAATAAGGGGGTTGCAAAACTCAGAATTGTCATGACCCAAGATTTCGATTTCTTTCTGTTATTGTCCGCATTAGTGCTTATTTTGGTCATTTGGTTAATGACGCGTGCTATAAAGAGCCCTGCTAAAGAAAAGAAGTCTTTATCTTCTGAAACTAAAGTAGTCCCTTCAAACAACACGCGACGAGTTGAGCGTTTTACTTCAAGGTTAAAAGAGTCTTCTGACTCTCATCGTGAAAAAGAGGCAACAGAGCCTCCTAAGATTACGACGCTTTACTTCACAACCCAAAACGATCAACCGTTTGCTGTTATTCGATTAAGCACGATTGGAGCGCAAGCTTGGGGAAATGAAACAATTGAGCTCTCTGGCACCCTTACCCGTTTCATTGACCGCTTCCTTATGAGAAGTGAGGGGGAAGCCTTATTAATTCACCTTGTCTCACCCTTACCTTCAGATACGCCTTTGTATGCGCAGGCATATCGTGAAGACGGGGAGTGTGTTGCAAAATCACATCCGGTCGGTCTGACGCCAAATGACTTTCCCCATCATATGGATATTAAGCGTGATTCATTAAACGCTTGGATACGTCAGTCACTCATTACGGCTTATCACACGATCTTTTTTACCCTGTCTGCTTCCGAGATGGCGTTTTTGCTTCGAGCTGAAAAAAGCGCAAAGATCGGTCACTCAGAGCTAGAAGTTTCAAATTCATTTTTCCAAGCGATGGCCTTACTTTTTCTTTTTCGTATTCATGTTGAGTCTGACGAAACCCTTCGTTCTGGCTTATTAAATCAGTATTTCGATTTCATTAAATCAAACCATCTTTTGCACTCAACGCAGCTGGAGTCTTTTGAACGTCTTGTCATTTCACAAATATTTGTCCAAACGCAAAAGTTGCCGTTTTTGCTTATTCAGACCACTAAAGATTGTGGCAAATGTTATAAGGCCCTGAATTATTAGGATAAATCAAAGATTTAACCCCGTCTTTACAAAAAGCCTTACGTATAAATCCCAAAGTAATTAGGGTTTCTACCTACTTTCGGTTTTTACAATTTGATACTACATTGAATCCAAGAGATTGAAACCCAAAACGTTTCGGCTCGTTTAATACCGTGTGCAGAGTTGTGTTTCTGCGTTGTTACGGCGCTCAAAAACGACCGCTCGCGATAATAAATATAAATTTGGAAAGGAGAATGCAATGGCAAAATCTAAATCCGGTTCAATGGGTTTGGCAATGCAAATGCTCATTGGTCTTGTCCTAGGTGTGATCGTCGGTATGTTCCTGGACTCCCAGTTCGCCACTACCTACGTGAAACCCTTCGGCGACTTATTCATCCGCTTGATCCGTATGGTCGTTGTTCCGTTGGTGTTCGCAACCTTGGTTGCCGGTGCCGCTGGTATTTCTGACGTGAGCAAACTGGGCCGCGTGGCTATCAAGACGTTGTTGATCTTCATGATCACGTCTGCGATTTCCGTGATTTTCGGTTTGGTTATCGCCAACATCATCGACCCGGGCATCGGTCTTACGCTTTCAACCGAAGGCTTGAAGGCTGCTCAAGTGAAGGCTCCGAGCTTTGTTCAAACCTTACTTGACATCGTCCCGATTAACCCGATGGAAGCTTTCGCTAAGGGCTCCATCCTTCAGATCATCTTCTTTGCCATCATGTTCGGCTTCTGCTTGAACTTCATGGGTAAGAAAGGTCAAGCCGTTTATGAATTCTTCGACGTTGTCGGCAACGTGATGATTCATATGACGCAAGTTGTCATGCGTTACGCCCCGATCGGTGTGTTCGCTTTGATGGCTGTTGTCGTTTCTCAACACGGTTTGGCAGTTTTGCTCCCGTTGGGCAAATTGATTCTGTCGTCCTTCATCGCTACGGCTTTGTTGATCATCGTGATCTATATCCCGATCGTGATGTTCATCATTCGTATTCCGGTTGGCCAATACTTCAAGGGCATCTTTGAACCGTGGTTGATCGCTTTCACGACCTGCTCGTCTGCTGCCGCTATGGCCGCCAACTTGGTTGCCGCCCGTCGCTTAGGTGCTACGAACTCGATCGCTTCCTTCGCAGTTCCGTTGGGCAACACCATTAACATGAACGGTACGGCCGTTTACATGGGCGTGTGCGCAGTGTTTGCAGCTCAAATTTACAACCTTCCGTTGTCACTCGGTGACCAAGTCATCGTTGTTATTACGGGTGTGTTGGCTGCTGTCGGTACGGCTGGTGTGCCGGGCGCCGGTTTGATTATGTCGACCTTGGTCTTCACGCAAATTGGTATTCCGCTTGAAGTGATCGCTTTGATCGCCGGCGTTGACCGTATCCTTGACATGATCCGTACGTCTATCAACGTCGTCGGTGACTCCACCACCGCTTTGATGGTCACCCGTATGGAGGGTGAATTAGGTTCTGAACCCTTCGAAGAAGAGGGCGAAGAAGCGAAAGCCTAATTAAAAGTCATCGATATACTTTAATTTAAGGTATGTTTAAATAAGGGGGTGTTCCGAAAGGACACCCCCTTAAATCATCTTTACAACACATACTCCTTTAGATTTTTTAATGATCGCCTATACAAACTATTGGTGTAAATTCTGGAATTTTTTAAATCAACAATTGTTTGCACAAATATTTTTATTGATGTCCTATTTGAAGTGACACGAATTTCTGAGTAAAGCCATTGACCCAATCCAGATATTAGACCTTACTGCCATAAACCTTGAACGAATCCATCTTAATGTACAAAAACAAGTGTCTTGTCCTGAAAAAAGTTGACACTTTTTGATTAGTAAAGGAGTGTCAGATGACATATTTCAGAGACTCGACGGAGTTGACTTGTCCTGAAATCGGTTGTCAGTTCCTGTGACCGTAGAAGTTTTCCTACAATTTTCGTTTGTAACAAAATGGTATTTCAATCGTCATCGGATATACCTTCAAATACAATCAATTCATCACAGCATCTTTTTGACTTGAATCCATGGTTGCTTCAGTTATTTTGAGGAGCAGACGATGAAAAAATTTCAATTGGCATTAACGGCGATTTCAGCAATTCTATTAGCGTCCTGTGCTCAAAAAGATCCTCTCGTTGGTACTTGGGTTCAGCCCATCAAATCCATGCCGGGGCAGCTCCAAGGTTTTGAGCTCCAAGAGGATGGACAAGCCCGTTCCGTCAATATGGCGACACTTGATTATGAAGCTTGGGCCCGTGACGGCGATCAGTTGCGTTTATCGGGTAAAAGTATCGGCAATCACCAAACTTTAACTTTTAATGAGGTTTGGACGATTGATCGTCTTACCGATGAGGGATTAATCTTAAAGAAAGGAGATAATGTTCAGCGGTATGAGAAGGCGACTGATCAGACAGTTGTTTCAGATTTGAAAACGGTAAAAGGTACTTTAATCCTTGGGCATGAAACGCGCTCATTCATTCCCGAAGGCTCGTGTGAAGCCTATTGGATTGTCGACAAAACAGGTAAGCTCTACCGGGACTATGACAAACTGACCAAAGGCGTCAAAAACGGCACGCCTTTGACCGCACAACTAAGAGTCAAGGACATGGGACCTTCAAAGGAAGGTTTCGCGGCAACCTATAAGAGTGTTTGGCATGTCTACGGCATTGATAGCTTACAGGAAACAAAATAAATTTTTCGCCCAAACAAACGTAAAAGTTGACAATTAGAACATCTTTGGATGACAAATAACTAATTGATTTATTTAGGTATTTTAGCTAATTTGTCGTCAAAATATCAGCGATATACTCTCCGAAATTACTGATTCAAGACAGGAGGGTGTGATGATTAATCGCCGTCAATTATTTAAAGGATCCGCCTTGATTCTTGGCGCCATGTATATGCACAATACATTGGCGAAAGAGTCAGTTGCCGCCGGAGAAGAATTTGTGCCGTCCAAAACGAATCCTTTACTGTTAAATTTCAACGAAAACTCATTGGGCATGTCACCCAAAGCTAAGGAAGCCGTGGTCAATTCGCTTTCCATGGCATTTCGTTATCCGGATAGCCAACGGGCTGACTTGATTGAAGCAATTGCCAAATCCAAGGACTTAACGACTAAACACGTGACGATCGGCAACGGCAGTTCAGAAGTGATTCAATCGGCTGTATTGGCTTTTGTTCAAAAGGCAAAAGATGCCAAGAAAGACGTTCAATTGATTGTTCCGGATCCGACGTTTAACTACGCAGAGCTTTATGCCTCTTCCATCGGTTTAGCCGTCAAGAAAGTTACTTTGAAAGCTAAAACCTATGATTTGGACTTGCCTCGGATGAAAAAGGCGGTTGATCAATTTAAGGGCGTCTCGATTGTTTATATTTGCAATCCTAATAATCCGACAGCAACAATTACAGACTCAAACGAAATCGATCAATGGGTGAAATCGGCTTCCGCCGATACGTACTTTATTTTTGATGAGGCTTACGCTGAGTTTGTCACGGACAAGCGTTTCAAGTCAGCTCTTGCCTACGTCAAAGAGGGCAATCCTAATGTTATTGTGACTCGTACTTTCTCTAAGATTTATGCGATGGCTGGATTGCGCATGGGATACGGAATTGCGCTGCCTCAAACTGCAGCTTACGTGGACAGCTTTGCAAGTATTGATAACACGAACTTAGCCGGCGCTGTGGCCGCTAAGGCAAGTCTTGAAGACGATCTTTTCTTCCAAAAAAGTTTGCAGAGCAATACCCTGTCTCGCAAAATTGTCACCGATGCGCTGGATGAGTTAGGTCTCGCCTACCTTCCTTCCCAAGCCAACTTCATTTTTCATCAGATCAAAGGTGATCATGATACGTATAAAAAACGCATGGCAGAAGCCAACGTATTTGTCGGACGTGAGTTTGCGCCGGCAGTCGGCTTTAACCGTTTGACGTTGGGAACACCATCTGAAATGAAAGCTTTTGTGAAGGTGTTAAAGGACTTCAGAAAGAAAGGCTGGATCTAAGATCCAAAAATTCAAAACTTGAAGTTGAAAAAAGTGGAGAGTTTATCTGACTACCCAAAGCGCCTAGCTCTTAAATCGATAAAACACTTTGTAAGTAAAAGAAATCAAAGAAGCGCGAGCGTATCGCGCTTCTTTTGTCATCGTTTTGAGTGTAAAGGCATTCATCAAGCTGTGCCTCATTGTCGCTAATCCATAAACCAGACAATAACTTCAGCAGTGACTCAAACGGTAGCTTTAAAACTCCGCTAACTGACTGTCTTTGAGCTCTTGCTTTTGCCTCGGCGCTTTGCTCTTAACGTTCTTTTGAATACGATCTTGTCAGTGATCTTGAGCAGCGAGTATTTACGACCTTAAATATCGATGGGATTTTGCATGATAGTGCATTATCAAATAATAAGGCGCTATGAGAAAGTCTCAAATCAACTAATTGAAAATAAAAGAAAATTTCTATTAAGTTTAGAAGTAACTTGACGTTAATAAAGTCACCATAGAACTAATAATTCAGGAAGTCAGGATACAATCAGAGAGTTTTATTTCAATATTAAACTAATATTTATATACTATTGATTAAGTATTATTTTTAATATATTCGACAAAAATCCCTGTATAGATTACAAGGTTTATGTTAGAGTTCTCACTGTTTAAATTGAATTGTTGATTCAACACTATGCGTATTGGAGAACTGTCCAAATTATCCGGCGTAGCCGTGGAGACCATTCGTTTTTATGAAAACGAGGGACTTATCCCTAAAGCGGCCCGTTCGATGAACAATTACCGCTCTTACACGGAAAGTCACCTCAAGCGTTTGCAGTTTATCCGTCACTGTCGAAGCCTTGACATGAGTCTGGAAGATATCAAACTCTTAAGTGATGTCGGCGCCAGGCGTAATGAAGAGGCCTGCAAAGTGCAGGAAATCATTTCCCGTCACATGAAAAAGATTGACGAACAAATCAACGCGTTAAAAGAGTTGCGCCAGCATTTGGGACTATTGTCACTGTGCTGTCATGGCAATCACGCCAATGGCGAGCCCTGCGGCATTATCGAAGGTCTCAATAGCGGCGCTTGCTGCCACAATTGTGAAAACCTCAAAGTCAAACGAACGGTTAAGAAATCGGACTTAACGAAACACACCAATCTCTAATTCATCATGCTCAGTCAATTTTTCACCTTTGAAGTTTTAATGGTTCTCGGAATTTTAGGAATTCTGACCGCTTGCCCAACTTATTTTATTTATGCGATTGCGCGCACCAAACCATCCGCGCGTCCCATTCCATACTTTCCGCATGGCGTGCACGGCTGGCTCCTAGTCTTTGTGGCTACAGTTATTCTCTCCATCATTCTGACAGCCATTGACGCGATAAACGCCGTTAATGTCATGAACCAAGCCGGCGCCATGAATTGGGCGGTCCTTTCTCCCTCCATCGTCATCATCGGCTTGTACATTTACTGCCTTTGGTTAATTGCCCGCAAGCGCGAAGCCTATGTTGTCAAACAAACCATTGTGATTTTGTGGGTTGTGGGACCGATCTCGCTAATGTTCTTGAGCCTGCTTTTCGGTGCTTCGGTTGATAACGCCACGGTGGTTCGCTCATGTCTTTATGCAGCACTTTGGACGCTTTACTTTTTATTTTCAAAACGCGTGGCCTGTACCTACGGAACCAAAGCCGTAGACTCTTATGTGCACTTGGCCATTGAAATGGCTGATGCTCAAAAAGCACAAAAAGAACGGGAAGAAAAGGCTGAAAAAGCTGAAAAAGTAAAAAAATAATGGCTTAGCCTACAAAAAAGCCTTCCGACTTAAAATTTAAGCGGAAGGCTTTTTTATAGAAACCGATTTTAGAAGCCGTATTCCTCACGATTGCGCTCAATGGCTTCCTTCTTAGATTCTTCATCAGTGTAGAAACCCAGACGGCGATATTCCTGCTTAGGCGCATCCAAATAACCGACACAACGGAAGGTGTAAGTTACCTTGGCGCCGTTGCCAGTTTGATGTCCTGAACGAGACACAGCCTGCAGGGGCTGCATGCCCTGATTTCTTTTACCGCAAAAATCAATCGCTTCCTGGCGAGCGTTGTCGCGGACAATCACTTCTTGTTCAACCCACGGTTGCTGCAGTTGAAGCTCAAAAGTTGTAGAGTCTATTTGCTTCATGCTACGCTCCGGGATAAATTTTTCAGATGAAGCGCAGCCTGCGAGCAGGGTAACGGCCAAAACAGAACCAATCAAGGTCAACGTACGCATACCAATTCCTTATTTTTTGACGTGGATATTGTACAGGCATTTAAAGTGACGAGGCGGCAACGATTGGGTAAGAAGTTGTTTCGACCGCCAGTGTACCGTCAGAGATAAATAACATGTCCTGACAGGCTCCACCGATTTTGACAAGCACATCGCCGTGGCGGATGCTTTCTTTCATAGAGGGTGCCTTTTGACTTAAAAAGGCGATAGGAAGCCAGCCGTTTGACGATTCTATGGCAAGCTCAACGTGTTTACGAGCCGTGTCACGATAAAAAAATATCTGTGGGCGAACGCCTTGGCCCTCATAGTTTTTGATAATTTCTGCAGCCGTAAAACCGGCTAGCACACCGTAATAGTTCGCGTGCGCGTAGAGCTCTTCACCCGAGGAGCAACCCAAAAGGAAAGTCAAAAGGCCGCTGTCGGCATAAGTTATTTTGGATCGTTTCACTTGTCTACGTTCTTTCAGTTTCATTGAAGGGACTTCCAAAATCACGCCGCAATCGAGCAAAAAGTCAGTCCAATAAATAGCCGTGGCATAACTGATACCGGCCTCTTTTGCGTATTTGGAATGATTGAGCTCTTGCATATTGTGCTCGGCCAACACCTTCATGTAGCGAAAAAAGAGGGCGTCTTTGTAAGCATGAAGAACATCTCGGACATGATTGGCAAAAAACTCAGCCAGCCAAGACTCATAAAAAGAGGAGGTCGATTGAGACAAATCGCTACGGGGCAGAAAACCGTTACGAATCACATCAAAAAAACCGGGCTGAGGGTAGCTGATACGAAGCGCGATCGCTTCATTGCCCCACAGACACGGCTCTTTTTGGGCGTACTCTCTTTGTGAAAAAGGCAACACAGTGTGGCATTGCAAGCCCGCGTATTCAATCAAAAGTTTTTTCTTTTCTGACGGTAAATAACCGACAAGCACGATTTGTGAAAAATCGTCCGTTGGCAAGTAATCCGTCAATTCAGGCGCCTTTTCTATCCCATCGACAATCAACCGTTTGCCATAAACGGAGAAAAAATCCGCCGGTTGAGCGCGGGCGAGGTTTCTCGGGTAAATGTCATTGAGGTCCACATAGGCCAAATCACTGAAAACGGTTTTCACTAATGAAGTTTTGCCGACGCCGGGCATTCCACTGATAAGAAAAAGATTGTGCGTTTCACGCTCGCTTTTCAAAACATTGGCTAATGATCGAATGATATGGGCTGCAATAGGCATTTTTAATGTTTGGTAAAAATTGAAATGATATTTTTATTTTAACAAAGTCACTGCGCTGTTGATGAACTGAACTTTCAGTCTTAGGCGATTTGTCGAAAACACATCCGTAGCCGATTATCATCGGCAAGGCAAGTTTTGTTCTTAAAGGGAGCTTTTTAAAATTTTATTGAGTAAAAGAATATTGTGGTAAATTAAAAATATTTACTTATTCCTTTATTACAAGGGACTTTGGTAACACCGGCTTTTACGACGCTGATGATCAATGATGAGCGGAGAATAACAATGTCAAACTCAATTAAACTCGCGGCGCTTAATAAACATTCAGCCATCTGTTCGGAAATTGGCCTTTTTAATACACGCTGGGCTGAGTTCGTACAGCACTACCACCGAACAATCTCCGGTTACAGTCAGACACCGTTAAAAACACTTAAGCAGTTCAGTCAATCATTTGATGTCGGAAATATTTATGTTAAGGACGAAAGTTTTCGTTTTGGTTTAAATGCTTTCAAAGCTTTAGGCAGTTCCTACTGCATGGCAACACTCTTGGCTGACCGACTCGGATTGCCTCTCAGTCAGATGACATACGAAAAACTGACCACACCGGATGTCAAAAAAAGACTGGGCACCTTGACCTTTGTGACTGCCACCGACGGCAACCACGGCAGGGGAGTGGCTTAGAGTGCAAAGACCTTGGGTCACAAAAGTATTGTTTTGATGCCTAAGGGAACCGCCACAGAGCGCTTGGACAATATTAAAAAACTCGGCGCAAACGCTTCCATCACGCAATACGAATACGATGACACAGTCAAAATGGCCGCTGAAGTAGCCCGTCAGACGGGTGGCGTATTGGTTCAAGACACCGCATGGGATGGCTATGAAGATATCCCCACCCGGATTATGCAAGGCTATCTGACTTTGGGCCTTGAGATAATCGAACAGCTAAACGGCGTCACTCCAACGCACATTTTCCTTCAGGCCGGTGTCGGATCCATGGCCGCGGCGGTTGCGGCCTTCTTTGCTAATTTCTATGGTGAAAATCGTCCGGTCATCACCATTGTCGAGCCCCATGGGGCCGATTGCCTTTATCGTACGGCTTACGCGGACGATGGAGAAATTCATGCCTATGAGGGTGAGCTTCAGTCCATTATGGCCGGACTCTGCTGTGGCATTCCCTGCACCGTAGCCTGGCGTTTGCTTAAACATTGCGCCGATTTCTTTGTTTCGATGCCCGATTCAGTCGCCGCAAACGGAATGCGGATATTAGGGGCCCCGATGGGAGATGATCCCCGGATTATTTCCGGTGAAAGCGGAGCGTCAACCTTTGGTTTGGTGTCTGAAATTCTTCGCAAACCGGAAAATCGTTTTATTAAAGACGCCTTAGGGATTGATGCTCAATCCAATATCGTTTGCATTTCCACCGAAGGCGACACGGATCGGACCAATTACCGTCGAATTGTTTGGGACGGCGCGTACTGTTCCAATTAGGTTAAAAAATCCCCGCCTCATGACGATGAAGCGGGGACTTGTATTGAAAAGACTGTGAAACGTAATCAGAGCACGCGTTTTAAGAACGCACGCGTACGGGCTTCTTTCGGATTAACTAACACTTCTTCGGGTGAACCTTGTTCAACGATGACGCCACCGTCCATGAAAATGACGCGGTCGGCCACTTCGCGGGCGAAAGTGATTTCGTGTGTAACGACGATCATCGTCATGCCATCGTCGGCAAGACTTTTCATAACCGCCAACACTTCACCCACCAATTCCGGATCAAGGGCCGAAGTCGGTTCGTCAAATAAAATCACCTTCGGGTCCATGGCAAGTGTTCGGGCAATGGCGACGCGCTGTTGCTGACCGCCTGAAAGGCGCACTGGGTATTGATCGGCTTTATCGGCCAAACCTACTCGTTCCAAAGTTTCTAGAGCACGCTTTTGAGCGGCTTCTTTCGATTTACCGCTGACCACCATTTGGCCCAACATCACATTTTCAATGACGGTCTTATGCGGCCAGAGGTTAAAGCGCTGAAAGACCATGCCTAAGTGTTCCCGGACCTTGTTGATATTTACTTTGCGGTCAGTAATTTCTTGACCGGCCACTTTAATGCAACCCGAGTCCGCGTCTTCTAATGCATTAATGCAACGAAGCATCGTGGATTTACCCGAACCTGACGGTCCCAACACAACCACTTTTTCACCGCGATGAACAGTAAGATCAATGCCTTTGAGTACTTCAAGCGGTCCGTAATTTTTGTGCAAATCGCGAATTTCAACAACCACTTCGTTACTCATTTGTCATCTCCTTTACCCAAACGTTTTTCCATTTCACGGATGAGATAGGCCAAACCCAATGTCATTACCCAGTACATCAAAGAAATGGTGAGGTACGGTTCCCAATAACGCGCCGAAGCACCGGCAACGGTACGGGCAGCGTAAGCCAATTCTGTCAAACCAATCGCGGAAACCAATGAGGAGTCCTTCAAAATAGCAATGGCATTATTGCCTAAAGCGGGCAGCATTCGACGGAAAGCTTGAGGCATGATGATGTGGCGCATTGTTTGCCACCAGGTCATGCCGATGGATCGAGCGGCTTCCGTTTGACCTTTGTCGAGCGACTGAATGCCGGCGCGGAAAACTTCACTCATATAAGCGCCGGCATTCAAGGTAATGGCAAAAAAGCCGGCGATAAAAGCGCCGTAGTCACTGCGAAGCTCACGGGCAAGTGCCCCGTCAATGATGAGACCGTCGACCGGATGAATGAAAATCGGCAAGACAGCAAAGTACATCAAGAAAATCTGAACGAAAAGGGGAGTGCCACGGAAAAAGCTCACCCAAATGGTCACAGGCCAACGAACGCCGTAATAAAGTATTGTCTTCCAGGGGTCATGTCTGGCGCTGGCCATTCTCGCCATGCCCAAAATCATCCCAAGCACAATGCCACAGCAGACGCAACCGATTGTTAATTCAATGGTAATTTCTGCGCCTTCAACGAACAGCGGCCAGTACTCAGCCAATACGTCTAAACGAAAACCACCCATTTATTCTTACCTCTTTTATCCGAAAAACCCGACAACGCTTTTGTAAACGCTGTCGGGAACTTTTCTTAAACGTATTTATAAATTACTTGATCGGCAATTGAGGAACGGGGGTGTTTTCACCGAACCACTTTTTGTAAACCTTGGCATAAGCGCCCGATTCAATCGTCTTCTTCAAACCGGCGTTGATTTGATCGAGCAATTCCTTGTTGCCCTTGCGGACAGCAATACCGAAGTATTGATCTTCAAAGCTCGGATCGCGCGTCATATTAAATTGCTTATCGGGATTCTGTGCGGCGTAGTAGGCAAAGACACCGACGTCACCAATGGCGGCGTCAACACCACCGGCGGAGAGTTCTTCCAGAGCCAACGGCGTATTGTCAAAACGCTTGATGTTCTTGCTGGCCTTGCCGAAAACCTTGGTGGCGGCGATGTCGCCTGCGGAATTAGCCACCACGGACACGTTCTTACCCTTTAAATCGTTGATCGAATTGATCTTCAAATCCTTTTGCGTAAGAATCAATTGGTGGGCGGCAAAATAAGGCAGCGAGAAATCAACCGCTTCCTGACGTTGGGGCGTAATCGTGATGCCGCTCATAATCATGTCACGGTCACCATTTTTGACGGATTCAAAAATGACGCCAAAGAGCGTGTTAATGAATTCCACCTTAAAGCCCTGAGCTTTAGCTATTTCTTTCATTAAGTCAATATCGAAACCCACAATTTCTTTGTTAGGGGTTTGGAATTCAAACGGACGGTACGTTGCGCCGGTACCCACCGTGTAAGTCGGGACTTCTTTGGCTGAAGTAGTTTGATCAGCCATCGCGCCGCAGGAAAAACCAGCGCAGGCGAGAGCAATTGAAGCAGAAACGATTAAGTGTTTAAAGGACATATTGAACTCCGGTATCCAGTGTTTTTATTCATTGGGAAAATTGATTTTCCTTTTTCGAAAATTATGGTGATTTTCCTTTCGCTGACAAGAAGAATTTTTTCAAATAGATCAAAAAGTTAAGCACTCTTACTTAGTCGAAAAAATGAAAACAAAAGGCATCTTTTTGTCGACATTTTTCGTGCTTTTGGCGGAGAAACAAAAAGCTTTTAAAAATGAATAAGTTAACCAAAAGATAAAGACGAACGATTGGCAATGATTGACAAATAAAGGATTTAAATCATAAAAATCAGGTCAGTTTAAAATACGATTCAAGACTGCCAAAAGGGATGTAGACCGCAAACGTTTTTTCCAAACAGAGCACACCAATTGAAGACTTCGAACGAAACTCAAAATAAAGGATTAACGCTGGGGATTTTCAGCGCCCTGGGGGCCTATTGCATTTGGGGTTTGATTGCCCTTTATTGGAAGTTGCTGACTGAGGCCGATGATGTAGAGATCCTCGCCCATCGCATTGTTTGGTCATTGGTCTTTGTGATTGGCCTTTTGATTGTCAAACACCAATTGGGATCAACACTTCGTTTATTAAAAAATCTGTTCATTGCCCCCAAGGAAAACCATACGTTACTTTTGGTGTTAGCAACAGTTTTTGCCTCAGCGAATTGGTTAGTCAATATTGTCGGCGTCACGGCCGAACGGGTGGTGGAGTTAAGTTTAGGAACCTTTCTTACACCATTGGCGACCATGGCAATCGGGGTAGTGGTGTTTTCTGAAAAGATTTCTAAAGTCAGACTGGCCGCCATTGCTCTTGCCGCAATTGGCGTTGCGGTTTTGATTGCCGGCCTGGATCGCTTCCCCTGGATTGCCATTTTGGTGTCTTCCACTTGGGCGACCTACGGAGCTTTAAAGAAAAAGATTGTGATTGAACCGCTTAAAAGTGTCGCCATTGAGCACATTCTGATGGTCGGACCAGCTTTGGCTTATCTTTTGAGTTCACAGGGATATTATCTGTCGCATTTTGCCGAGGGCTTTAGCGGGCATCTCAGCTTAGCATTAATGGGCACAGGGATTGTCACATCTGTCCCCATGATCTTGTTTTCTTTTGCCGCTCAAAGACTGCCCATGACCGTTTTAGGCATCATTCAGTTTTTAAGTCCGGTCTTAACGTTCCTGCTTGGGCTCTTTGTCTTTAAAGAACCGGTGACGACAGCAGAATTCGTCGCGTTAGGTTGTATTCTTTGTGCTGTAAGTCTCTATATTTTAGGCAATCAGCGTGCGCAGACAGGTTAAAACAGCTGCGGAGCCTGACCGCCGCCGATATAGTGAATATCGGACGACGTCCAATCAGTCTCAACTCATGCATTGATAGAAAGTTTCCAGAACTAGCACCGCGCTGTTAATTTAATGGCCAAGTAGCTAAATAATTTAAAAATTTTTTCTTATTTCAAAATCAGCTCAAAAGCTGCCCGTAAAAATCGGAGTCTAAGCAAAGATTGTGTATGTGCAGTACAAAAGGGCAATGGCTAAGACAGTGTTGACAAATTTTGAGTAACGAGAAAACAGTATTGAGAATATTGCACCGAACGCAGACCACAAAAGCGTAAAGCCAAAACCAATAAAGGCTAAAAGAAGAGCGAATCCGATTAATGCGCGAGCTTCCCCATGATATATCGGCAGTATGTAGGTCTGCATGCTCAATATACAGTAGATGTAAATTTTGACATTGACAAACTGAAGAATCGCTCCGGACCAAAAACTATCTGATTGCATCGATTGAGCTAAATCAGAACCGCTTTGATAGATTTGCCAGGAAAGCCAGACTAAATACAATCCGCCAATAATCTGCAATGGACGAATCAAAGAAGGAATCAGTGAAGCAAGTACTTCGCAGAAAAAAGTACAAATTAACATCACCAAGCTGAAACCAAATAAAATACCAAAATTGAAAGGTAATGAAGCAACAAAGCCTTTGCGTGTGCCGTTTGCCATTGACATAATATTGTTGGGGCCAGGCGTCACGGCCGTGATTACTGCATAAGTAAGAAAGGAGTGCCAGTCGAACATTGCAATCTCCAAATTTCCCATATATTAATATAATATATCAATATAATGAAAAAAGACGCGGAAATATTGTTCTTATCGGAAAATCTCAAAAGATTGAGAAGAGATAAAAAATTGACTTTGGAAGTCACTTCTCAGTTGACGGGAGTTTCAAAAAGCATGCTTGCCCAAATCGAGCAGGGTAAAGTCAGCCCGACGATTTCTGTTTTATGGAAAATTTGCAATGGGTTGAAAGTTTCTTTTACATCACTGATGGAGTCTACCGCCCGAGAGACACAAGTGATTCGTCTTGAAGAACAACAACCTTTATCGCAAGATGACGGTCGGTACCTAAACTATCCGATATTTATTTTTGATGAAAGAACACGTTTTGAAACGTACAGAATCGTAATCAAAAAAAACGGAAAACTAACTTCTGAGCCGCATCTAAAAGGAACAGAAGAGTATTTGACGGTTTTTCGGGGAAGTGTAAGGATTACAGCCAACGATCAGGTATTTGAATTAAAGGCTGGAGACTCTATTGCTTTTAAAGCAGATTGCAACCATAGTTATGAAAATATTGGGCAAGAAGATGTCGAATTAAGTATGTTGATCTATTACTCATAGAAAAGTTTGGGCGCGCTTTGATTTAATAATAACTTCGCTTTGGAAAAGAGGATATCGGCTGCAACCAATACAAAGTAATCAAAATTTTCGCGCCTCAAGCGGCTGTTTAACTCTGTTTTTTAAATAAACCGCCCGGAGCGCATAACCTTTCCTTTTGAGATTATCTTTTAATACAGAGTTTTCTCCTTTTTTTCTCAAATACTCGTACCAAATGTAGGTGTTTTCCCACCTTGTGCCTAAGTAAAAGTTCTTACACAATATCTACCGACCAGAGTTTACTCTCCACGTCACTTCTAAAATTGAGGAGTTTTAAAATGAAAAAGACCTTGCTTGCAGCCGCCTTGGCCTTATCTTTAGCCGGCAGCGCCCTTGCCGCTCAATTGCCTAACGTTGCCATTTTGGCCACGGGTGGCACGATTGCCGGCACAGCCGCTTCCAGCACCCAAGTGACCGGATACAAGGCCGGTGACCTTGCCATTCAAACCTTGATTGATGCCGTTCCCGCTATCAAAGACTTTGCGAATGTCTCCGGTGAACAAATCGTCAAAATCAGCTCCAATAACATGACCGATGACGTGCTCTTAAAGCTCGCGAAGCGTTGCAACGAATTATTGGCTGATCCGAAGATTGCCGGTATTGTGATTACGCACGGCACCGATACGCTTGAAGAAACCGCTTATTTCTTAAACCTCACGGTTAAGAGCAAGAAGCCTGTGGTGCTCGTTGGCTCCATGCGTCCCGCCACAGCCATCTCCGCCGACGGCCCGATGAATCTTTTAAATGCCGTGAAGTTGGCTGCCGACCCGAATGCTCAGGATCGCGGTGTTTTGATTGCTTTGAACGACCAAATCAATTCTGCACGCGAAGGCACGAAGACCAATACCACCAACGTGGATACCTTCCAAGCTCCGACCTTGGGTCTTTTGGGATATGTCGCCGGCGGTCAAAACTATTTCTTGCGCGATACGACGATGAAGCACACGCATGAAACGGAATTCGATGTGAGCAAACTCGATAAGCTTCCGCGTGTGGACATTGTTTACTCTCACGCCAATGATGACTCCGTCTTAGTCGACGCCGCTGTTAAGGCCGGCGCAAAGGGCATCATCTCCGCTGGTTCCGGTAACGGTTCCATCCATCAGGACACGGAAGTGGGCTTGGCCAACGCTGTGAAGAAGGGCGTTGTGGTTGTCCGCTCCAGCCGCACGGGCAGCGGTATCGTCACCCCCTCAGGTCCTGATGATAAGTACACCAAGGCCGGTTTCTTAAACGGTTACTCCTTGAATCCGCAAAAAGCTCGTTTGCTCTTGCAATTGGCTTTGACCAAGACAAATGATCCGAAGAAGATTCAAGAGATGTTTATGAAGTATTAATGAACTGCTTGAATAGTCTCTGACTATTCCGTCAAAAGCTCCGAAGTTGACAAAATTTCGGAGCTTTTTTAACTTAAATTATTACTTCAAAAGATCGACTTTTAACTTGGTATCAATGGGCTTGGCGCCTAGCCAGATTTTTAAAACAGCTTGATAAAGTTTAAGACCGCCGATTTTTTCTCCGATCAACTTGCCGTTCACACTGACACTCGTTGAGCGCTTATCAGAGAAATCAAAATCCACTCTATCGCCTTTTTTCACATCGCCGATCAAATTCATCACCTCAACCAGGGACTGCAATTCGGACTTGAGCTTTTCTCTTTCTATTTCGGTCGTATTATCCGAAATTCCATCTTTAAGCGCATCAACGAAGTCCGCCGCATCCACATCGCGTTCCAGCACCAAGCGAACGCTCTTCGGCCCACTCATCTCAATAACTGTATTTGCATCATTGGACTTCTGTGTTAAATAAAGGCCGGCAGAATAAACATCTACAAAAAAGATCTCGCGCAGACCGGCGCCGTTTAAAACGAGTTCCGTACCTTCTTTTGTTAATTTATCCGCAAATTGGCTGGAGCCCACTTGAACGGCGGCCATAGCAGAACCTGCCATCAAACAACAAGAAATCGAAATTAAAAGCTTTTTCATTATCAAATTGAAATGAGTTGATACAAAGTCGTGATTTTAGACATGTTTTAATCTAAAAGGTCTGACCTAAAATCAGTAAAAAAGAGGAGGGGGATATGTCATGGTTATTTCCGTGCATGTGACCGATCATAACAGGCGTTATACAACAGGCGAAGAGATTGCCAATGCTGTTACGCATGGTATTGCGGCTTTAATGAGCATCGCCGGTTTAGCAATTTTAGTCGGCTTTGCTGTTGCCTACTCGGGCTCTCCAACGGTCATTACCGCAGTCAGCGTATTTGGCGCAAGCATGATCTTTCTATACGTTGCCTCGACGCTTTATCACGCCATTCCCAATCCTAAAGCCAAACGAATCCTGCAACGGCTTGACCATTCAATGATTTATGTCCTGATTGCCGGCAGCTACACACCGTTTTGTTTAGTAACGCTTGAAGGAGTAACAGGTATTGCTCTTTGTATTGCGGTTTGGGCCATTGCGCTCGCCGGTATCGCATTACAAGGTGTTTTAATCAAAAAGAGTAAATGGCTTAATTCGCTTTTGTACCTGGCGATGGGCTGGTTAGTTATTCTGGTCATTGAGCCATTGATAGAAAATCTTGCAAACGGGGGATTGTGGTTGTTGACCGCTGGTGGCTTGTCATATAGTCTTGGCGTGATCTTTTACATCTGGAAATCGATTCCCTATAGTCACGCAATATGGCACGTTTTTGTTTTTGCCGGCACTGTTCTACAGTTTCTTGCAGTATTACTGTACGTTATTCCTGTATTTCACTAATAAGAAATAATTAGGCCCGCAACAGCGGGCCGTGATTTTATTGAGCCGGATGAATCGGAATCACTCTTTGGTTTGTGCTCCCGAAATATTGTCCTTGTTCTTTCACTTTAAGTTTTTCGACGTAAGGACCATCAACCAATGTGTCAATATAGTCCATGATTTCACGGTCTTTAAAGTGCTCATATTTGCGTCCTGTCCAAACCCAAATAGTCTTATCCGGGCAGGCTTGGCGAACTCGTTTGCACAATTGTGTGACAGGACCGATATTTTGCTCTTCAAACGGGTCTCCGCCCAAAACGCTCAAACCTGACATGTAAGGGCGCTTAAGTAACTCAATGATGCGCTCAATGGTTTTCTCGTTGAAATCGTCTCCGGCGTCAAAGTCCCAAGACTCAGGATTAAAACAGCCCTTGCAGTGCAGGGTGCAGCCCGAGACAAAAAGCGAAACTCGCACGCCGGGACCGTTGGTCGTATCAAATTCACGTAATTGAGCGTACTTCATTGACAAGCCTCACTACATCGACACACGGCGCTTGATTTCAGCCATTTTGCCATCGTTCATACGCGATTGACCATTCACATTGCTGTAACCCAAGTAACCACAGACACGACTGATGACTGACAAGTTGTCGCTACCGCAGTGCGGACACTTGAACATGACGTTCGTCGAGTGCTTGCCGCAATTATTGCAGTAAGCTGCGTCAAAATTAACACCTTGATAGAAGCCCATGTCCATGCCGCGTTCAATGATCGCCTTGTCAGCTTCGAAGTTTTCAGGGTTCGTTAAGCGTACATATTGAATATGGCCGCCTTCACACAAGTGGAAGCACTTGAATTCATGGTCTTGTTTTTCAAACGGAGAAATATCTTCCGTAACATTCAAGTGGAACGAATTCGTGAAGTATTCGGTACTGTAGTGTTCAGCCGTTGCAAATTCATTGACCAAGCCCATTTCCTTGCAGTAGTCGTCGTACTGACGAGCCTGCGTAGCGCAAAGGCTCTCAGCGGGCGTACCGTAAATAGCATAGAGGTAATGATCTTCTGCCTTGAATTCATTCAGTTTTTGTTGCAAGTAACGCAACACTTGAACAGCAAACGCAGAATTGTCTTCAATCATTCGCTTGCCCGTCCAGAGATAAGTTGCATCATCCAATGCGGTGATACCGAAACTGGCCGTCATGTAATCGACCAAGTCACCGACACGGTCATCGGGATCCTTCGTACCCTTGTAGAAGCCGCCTTGCGTAAAGGCCAAGGGGTTGGAAGAGCAACGTTGGTTGCGAATCACATCGTAGCGCTTCTTTAAGAAGTCACGAATCACCTGCAGGCGATCGTCGAGCAAATCCCAGAACTTTTCACGCCAATCCAAGGGATGCTCGGTCATGGCCACCTTGATCATCAAGGGGATGTTCAAGCTCACAGCACCGATATTGCAGCGGCCGATTGTGACATATTTGCCGGTTTCCGGATCCTTCCACGGAGAGAGGTAAGCGCGGCAACCCATGGGGCTCGTGATGACGCCTTCTTCTTTGAAAAGACGGGAGACCGTGCCGTACTCACTTGAAATGCTAAGGTAGTCCGGATACATGCAGGTTGAGGAAGTCTTAACGGCTTCGTCGAAAAGCTGCGCGCTGTGCAAATCACCGTGCACTTGCTTCTTATCGTAGAGATAAACCAACTTCGGAAAGACCACGGGCTTGTGGTCGGGACCGTGGCCGTTTCTGCGCACACGCAACATAACGGAATTGATGAGACACAAGAGGCGCTTGTCATCCTCGGGCAAAGAGACATCCCATTGACCGAAAGAAATCGTGGTGAAAGCAAAGTCGCCTCGGCTACAAGGCACAGTGTTTAACTTCAATTCGAGAGACTGGAAGCCTTGCTCCAACTCGCGAAGCAAAATCTTATCGGCGTATTGACGGGCAACGTCTTCGTTCAAACCCAATTCATTTTGCGCATCCCCAAAAGCTTTATTCCAGGTCTTGTGAGCGTAGGGCAGAAGAACCTTATCCAATTCAGCTAACGTAAAGCCGCCGAATTGTTGAGCTGTGGCCACAAGCGTAATGTCGCCGATCACCTGCAGGGCAGAAAGCACCGTCTTCGGTTCCGTGTATTGAACATTGGACATTTCAAAACCACCCTGAAGGACCGTCTTAATATCAAACAAACAGCAATTAACGCAACCCAAAATCATGTCGCGCAGGTCATGGATGTAAATGTCGCCGCGTTCGATCAATTCTTTTTCTTTAGCCGACAGATAGAACTGTTTATAAAGGCTCTTAGTCAAATACCCCTTGATCAAAGAACCCTTAGTGGACACCAAGGAGCTGTCAAAGTTAGCGTTTTCACGATCGCCCAAACGAAGGACATCGTCGGCATCCTGACGCAATTTTTCAAAAGTCTTGGCGTAATTGGTCTTATAGTAACGATACTCAGCGTAGGCTTTTGCGACATCTTCAAAGCCCGTGACAGAAAGGACGGCAATAACGAGTTCGTGAAGTTCAGCAACAGTCACCTGGTCGCGTTCTTTAATACGACGCAAAATAGCATCAACAATTTTTTGACAAGACGCTTCATCAACGATCTTGTCGCAACGCATAGCTGCCTTATTAACGGCAACGGAGATTTTCTCTGGGTTGAAATCTTCAAGCGACTGGTCTTTCTTTACAACTTTCATGGCACATCCTTGGGCTATCGACACCACGCCGATATAGAGAATTTTTGATCAACAGGCGTGCCATTTTAAACACAACGATTCGAAATTTAAAGTGGATAACTACCATGTTTTGTTAAGATAAAAAAGCTTGACACTATATATAGTTTTCGAAACTTAAGACTTTTTTGAAATATGAATATAGTCAATAGGTTAGGCAATATGAATTAGTGTTAAAAAAAATTGTAAATACTATGAATTTTCTATAGGAGCAATAATTTGATGCTATTCATATAACTGAATGAAAATTTAAAAAAACTTTTAGTTAGAGCATAATTGAAAGTATAACTTGTTGAAATTTCGTAAATTTAACCATGACTGTGACCGTTAAGCCTAGATATAGAACGATGTGGATGTTCCCAAGAAACATCCGACGCATAGAACCGTGGAAACTTTCACAAATTAGCTCGTTGCTTAACGCGTGTCAGGTAATGCCAAAAACACAATCTGTACAAGATGACCTATACGCTCAACTTGCTGAACTGGGCGTTAAGCGCCGTGCTTCAGACTATGGTGTAGAAAATCCCGGTGGATTTAGAACTTATCTTGCTCAATTAAGTTGCTTAGGGCTCTTTTTTAAAAATAATGACGAGTTTTATCCTACTATCGCAGGCAAACATGTAATGGAGGGGAACAATCCAACTGACGTTTTACGTTGTCAGTTGCTGAGAATGCAATTTCCCTCTGTCTACGGTAATGGGCGAAATGTCAGTGTCGATCCGCAATTAAAAGTCAGACCTTTTGCTTTTCCAATTCATTTGATGCGGGATCCAGATCTTTCGGAACAACTGACTCAAGAAGAAATGGCTATTCCTGTCATTTACGGTCATACGGCCAGCGACTATGAAAAGTGCAAAGAGAAAATTCTTTGTCTACGGAATTTAAAACTCAGTATTCAAAATGTTATTGATAACGTAAACGACGTTTGTACGCCCAAACGGTGGAACAATCCTCTTAATGGTCTTTCAACTGAAGAGTTGTTGGCTAAAGGCATTAGAGATGCTCTTGAAATAGCTAACACAGCCAAAAATTACCTTTTAGCGGCTGGATTAATAAATGAAGAAAAAACAGAAGAAGATACTAAGTACTGCAAAATTTCTGATGATCCAAAAGCCAAAGAATCAATCATTCGATGGATGGGAGACTGGACCAAAGTTGAAAAATTAACAAAAGGGTATGAAATTCAGTGGCAGTACCGCTACGGAAGATACTCTCAAACAAAAGTAACAGTACCCTCATTAACTAAAAAACAGCATGTTGATGGATTGCAATGTCTGATTCAAACTTCTTTCATTAGCCAAGCTGATGCCAATCCTTTTGCTCTAAACATTGACGAATTTGTTGAAGCTGAAGCAAAACGTTGGAACATAAGTAAAGCTGATGTTGAGAAATATATCAGCTCAATTCGATCGAAATCCCAAAATATATTTCGAGACAGAGTTATGCACGCCGCTTACTCAGGAGGAACTGAATCCTTTGAACTTGAGAACGCCATAACCAATATTTTTATCAAGTTAGGATTTGACCTAACTGAAAATATTGCTCAAAAGAAGGCTAAATCTCGTTCTGGCGGTTATCCGGATACTTATGTCAGAGCATCTTCATTAACAAAGGTTGGGTTTGCGGACGCGAAAGCAACCTCTCGTTATGATTTCCCTTTAAGTGACCGAGAAAAGTTAAAGTCGTACTATCATGATTGTTGGCTTGAACTTGATCCGCAGTATCCTGCTGTATGTTTTATTTATATTGCCGGCGGCTTTCTAGGCAAAGACAATTTGATTAAGACAAAACTTCGCGATTGTCAGAATAATTACGGAAGACCCGTTTGTGCCATCACGGTCGCGGCACTCTTGGATTTATTAGACATGAAGTCAAGGCCAACAGCAGAAGCCCTTGGATTCGCCTTCTGTCAGACGGATTACTACAATTCAGCCCGATCCATTCTTGATGCGGCACAAAAATTTAACTCTGTTTTGAGCTAAATCAGTTAAAACTTTATGGCTGACATTAGTAACGAATAGAATTAACGTTGCTTAAATTAGGGCCTCAAAATGCGCAACAATGAATTAAAAATTCGTCTTGATGATCAAGAATACAACCAGTTTCTGCAAGCTTGTGCCTTAGAAAAAATCTCTCCTGCCTGCAAAGGAAGAGAGCTTTTGGTTCAATACACAAATACTATTCTTCGGCAAAGCGAGAATTTACCTCTTTTCCAACCCAAACAGAAAGCACGCGTAGCCTTAACCGTCGGAGAAATGTTTTGCGGTCCTGGCGGTATCGGTATTGCTTTAAATCGAGCTCAATCAGACCAATTTTGCTTCGAACACTCCTGGGCAACAGACTGGGATGCTGACACTTGCCGTACCTATCAAAACAATGTGTTGAAAAATCAACCTCAGGCAAAGTGTATTTGTGAGGATATCCGAAAACTGGACATTGACAGTTTGCCTTTGGTTGATGGATTCTTATACGGTTTCCCATGCAATGATTTTTCATTGGTCGGGAAAAGCAAAGGACTTGAGGGAAATTACGGCGGTCTGTATTCCTACGGTGTCAAATACATCAACAGAGCCAACCCAAAATTTTTCTTTGCAGAAAATGTCTCCGGCTTAAGCAGCGCCAATGAAGGCAAAGCTTTCTGGAAAATTTTGGCAGCATTAAATAATGCTGGCAAATTTGGCTATAACATCACTGCACATCTGTATAAATTCGAAGAATATGGTGTACCACAAGCACGACATCGTTACATTCTTGTTGGGGTACGCGGTGATTTGAATGCGACATTCAAAGTTCCAACCCCTGAAAATCAAATCAAGACATGTAAAGAAGCATTAAAAGGAATCCCTGAATGGGCAGCTAATCAAGAACCTACAAAGCAAAGCCAAACAGTTCAGGAGAGATTAAGTTATATTCGTGAAGGTGAAAATGTATGGCAGGCCGAAGAAGCAGGACGTTTGCCTGAGCACCTCAAATTAAACGTTCGTTCCGCCAAATTAAGCCAAATTTATCGTCGTTTGGACTCATCCAAGCCAGCTTATACAATCACTGGCTCCGGCGGCGGAACTCACGTTTACCACTGGAAAGAAAACAGAGCCCTGACCAACAGAGAGAGAGCACGACTGCAAACATTCCCTGATGATTTCGTTTTTTGCGGCAGTAAAGAATCCGTTAGAAAACAAATTGGAATGGCTGTGCCGTGTGACGGAGCCCAGATAATTTTGGAATCTATCCTTAAAACGCTCGAGGGGGCTGATTACCCGTCTATTGAGCCAACTGTCGGTATTTTCCCTGCGAAATCCCTCAAAGAATAGGCGATGCGTACAGAATATGGCGGACAATAAAGACAGTATCGCTAGAAGTTGGAATATGTCTCGTATTCATGTGGGATTTATTAAGTTAAGGGACAGGTGTTCTTAAACATTGGGACAAGGATTCTTACCGATTGGGACACTTCGAGAAAAGATAAATTCT
Source organism: uncultured Sutterella sp. (assembly GCA_905212345.1). GTDB lineage: Bacteria > Pseudomonadota > Gammaproteobacteria > Burkholderiales > Burkholderiaceae_F > Aphodousia. Next base: position 74,191 of record CAJMEC010000004.1, read on the forward strand.
TAGGCATTGAGACAGCCATCATCAAAAGTCCAATAATCATTTAAGGCTTTATTTTCATAGGAGGACCTTAAATGAAATCTATCCCGTTAAACATTCTTAGCGACATTTTAATCGGTCTAAAAGATGGATTAAGTTATCGAGAAATCCAAAAACAATACGGTGCATCAAAAAGTACGGTTGCTCGTATTTCGGAACGGCTTAGTCAAGCCGGGCTGTCTGCTCAGGAAGCAATTTCGTTGGATGAGGTTGAGTTACAAGCTCTTTTCTATCCTCCCCGAGAGAAGACACTGATTGAGCCGGATTGGCAAAAAATCCACAATAAACTTCAACAACGAAAAGTAACTTTACTGCTTATGTACGAAGATTATGAGCAGCAAGCGGAAGGACTTGGACACATCTACACCTATTCTTCATTCTGTCGTCGATACAACGATTGGAAGCGAATTAATGGCATCAGTTCATTATCCGGCAATTCTGATCGTAAACCTGCCGAAAAAATTGAAGTTGACTTTGCCGGTGATCAGTTGCAGTGGGTTGATAGTTTCGGAGAAATCCATTCAGCCAAACTCTTTGTAGCAACCTTACCTTACAGTTGCATGATGTTTGCAGAAGCTTTCGACAATGAAAGACAAAACAGTTGGCTTGACGGCATTACTGATGCTTTAGAGTACTTTGGTGGCAGTCCAGAAGTTTTGGTAATGGACAACGCCAAAGCTTTAATCAAAACAACAGACTGGAGAGAAGGTATTCCTCAAGCTGCAGTTCTTTCTCTTTGTCACTATTACCACATGCAGCCTTGGGCTTGTAAACCGGCTACTCCCCAGCAAAAGAACCGTGTAGAAGCTGCCGTTGGTGATGCTGAGCGTTGGATTATCGCCGCATTAACTTTAAACGGGTATCCATTAGCCAAAGATTTAGCAGATCTAAACGAACTAATTCTTCAGAAAGTTCATCAAATTAACGATCAACCTTTTCGAGCTTATGGCTATAACAGTTCAAGACGATTACGGTTTGATTCGGATGAAAAAAGTTTCCTCAAACCGTTACCTCCGTTACCGTATGAGCGTTCAGAGTGGAAGGTTTTAACAGTCGACAAAGCCCATTGTGTACGTCTTTATTGCGACGGTGGTCATCGGTACAGTGTTCCTGCATACTACACTCACAAAAAGGTTTGTGTTCGACTCTGCCGGGATAAACTCGAGATTTATGATAACGACACTAATCAGTTTATTACTGAACATGAAAGACACTACAACATTAACGGTTTCAAAACACACCTGAAACCAGAGCATTTAACCGAAGCTGAAAAGCACTACAGACGTTCGAAACAAGACTGGATAACTGCATACGCCAATCGAGGAATTCCTCGGTCATTGGCTCAACGATTTGTGGAAACCCTTTGGAATAAAAGTGAGTTTTCTGGGGCGAGAGTCTGTGGAGCAGTTTTTAAACTTTTAAAAACTTACACCGCTTCCGAACTAGCTCAAGCTATGGATCGAGCTTTAGAGGTTGGTGAAATCCGATATCACAACGTCAAAGCCTGGTGTGAGAAATTTGCTTTTGCTTCTCGAACTGATCGCGAACTTGACTACAACGGACCAGATCCTCGGTATATGACGGCGGCTCATGAGAATGTCCGTAACGATTATGAATGATGGAGGAAGAACAAATGACAACATCCATCAAAGATTTAAAGCCAATGTTCAATCGTTTGCGGCTCTCAGCTTTGTATGAACATGCTGAATCCATGCTCGAAGATGTACAAACTGCATCAATGGCTCATACGGATTGGCTCAAAGAACTCTTCGAGGCTGAAATTGCTCGTAGAGATGAAAATGCGCTTCACCGTCGGCTCAAACAAGCCAATATCCGTTATAAAGACGCCTGTTTGTCGGATATTGATTTTAGTATTGAACGCGGACTGAACCGCTCCATGATCGCTCAATTAGGATCTTGTGATTGGATCCGTAAGCATCAAAACTGCATCATCACCGGTAAAACCGGTTGTGGAAAAACCTGGATAGCCGGAGCGTTAACTAACGCCGCCTGTCGAGCTGGATTTAGTGCAAAGTTTTATCGTTTGCCCGCACTGCTAAAAGATCTCAGTCTCAACCACCAATTAGAAAGCGAAATACATCGGAGTATGCGTGAACTCCGAAAAATCGACTTACTTGTATTGGATGACTGGGGAATAGGACAGTTGGATGCTATTAACCGCTCCGACCTCCTTGAAATAATAGAGAATCGCTGCGGATCTGGCAGTACGATGATTACGAGTGTTATGCCAGTTAAAGCTTGGGCGGAGTATATTCAAGATCCAACCTACTCTGATTCCATCTTGGATCGACTGGTACGCAATGCTCATCGGATTGAAATGACCGGTGTATCGATGAGATCATTGGAAAAATACGGAGCTATTACGAAGAAAAAATAGGTCCCGTTAAACGAGTTACCCACAATTTCCCCTTGCTACAGCCCATTATTGAGGATGAGCGCTTCGGGGAAATGTGGATAACTCTTTGTAGTGGCTCGCTTAAAGCTCGGATACTTTGATGGGGGGGGGCTGCGCGTCGTAATTACCTGTCCCAGCGTTTAATAATCAAACTGTCCCAATCATTAGGAACACCTGTCCCAATCGCCGCCAAATTCCAGCCCCCTTTATTACTAATAGAACGATCAATAGTTTTTTATCTATTTTCTCTGATCTGAACAATAAGGGTATTCAAGGTCGCATTCTCACGACCGATTATCA
>CAJMEC010000005.1 GCA_905212345.1 uncultured Sutterella sp.
CACGGTCATTGGAGGGACAGTCTTTGGGTTTCTTTTCGCCACTTGATTGGCCGGCTCCCATATTAAAGGCGAGTGAACCCATTCAAAAATGGCTTTTGATGCCCAAGCATTGGGTAAAAATTCAGTCAGGAAACGCTTTAGAGAGCATCGAAACTCTAAAAGAAAGGAGCTTTGACGGGGCCATTTTGTGTGGAGATCACATTAAACAGTTTGACGATTGGGAAAAGCGTTTAATAACGTTGGGTATTAAAGAAATTTGGGTTGATGCAACGGCAAATGACGAACAGCAAAAAAAGGCAGACGGTGTTTTTGTGGATGAAGGTCAGAATATTGAAAACGTTATCCATGAACGCTTTGCTGTTAAGGCAGACTGTTTAAATTGGGAAGGTATCGCTCAAAGTGGAGCATTATTTGCTTGGGTTGATCCGGGCATTCGTGTAGCTTCCAGTGCCTGGTTGCGACTCTTGAGTGATAACCCCGTTCCGTTGTATTTAACTAATGTCAAAATAAACGATGAAAAACTATTGAGACCGCACGGGGCGAACGGTTGGATCGAAACTATTTAGCTTTGGTATCGGTTTTCTTTTCTTCTTGAAGATGGGAGAAAAGTTCTTGGGCAAGTTTGTCAGCTTCGCTTTCATTGGTTTGAGCATATGAATTGCCATGAATGACGTAAGCATCGCTTGCCCACTCGCCTAAATCAATCAATTTGCATCGTTCAGAGCAAAACGGACGCCAAGGATTCTTCTCAGACCATTCCACCGGTTTTTTGCATATAGGGCACTTCACAATCATATGGGTACTCCCGCTTTGGGTGATTGTCTTGCCATCGTAAGATAGAAGTCGTGGAGCTTGCGCACTTGTTGGTTAAGTGCATCAAGTGTTGATTCGTTAACAATGACTTCATTGGCAATAGCCTTACGAGCATCACGTGTTGCTTGCGTTTCAATAATGGCCATAACTTCTTCACGTGACAATTGAGATCGTGTCATGACCCGTTCAATTTGGGTTTCAACCTCACAATCAATAACTAGAACTCTGTCACATCGGTTTAACCATTGCGGGCTTTCGGCAAGGAGGGGAACAACCAGTACAACGTAAGGAGCATCAGAATGCTGCGACACGGAGGCCATTGTGACGTTAGCAATAAGGGGATGCAAAATGGCTTCCAGTTTGTGTCTGGCATCGGGATTCGTGAAGACAAGCTCACGCATCTTTGCTCGGTCCAATTTACCGGAGGCATCAATAAGTTCATCTCCAAAAGCCTCTCTGATGGCGGGAATAGCCAGTCCATTCGGAGCAGTAACCGCATGGCTAATTAAATCAGTATCAACCACCGGAACTCCCAAAGTTTCAAAAGCATTGCTTGCTTGAGTTTTTCCGGAGCCGATACCTCCCGTAAGCCCGACAATCCAAGTCATTGTTCAAAAATCCCTGATGATAAATGAAGGTTCTTGAATTATACGTTCTTTGTTTCTGTATTCCTGAACTTAGACAATAATAACAACGGAATGTAGGCAGATCATCTTACGGATTGGACGCGGATAAATAAGCCATTATCACAATTCTCTTCGTTTTAAGAATTTGGATGACTGTTAACAAATTCTCGGCAATTGTTCGCCATTGAGCCAATCAACACTGCGTCGCCCACCTAGTAGCGTTTCCATTTCAACACACCCGGCGTTCTCTTTTGTTACTTCGCCGATAATACAGGCTTCTTGACCGTGAGGATCAGATTTCATGACTTGCAGGACTTTTAAGCTTTCCTTTTTACTGCAAATCACAATCACTTTTCCTTCGTTAGCGACAAAAAGGGGATCTAGCCCAAGAAATTCGCAAGCGGCGACGACGGCGGGCTTAACCGGAATCTTTTCTTCATGCAGGAAAATGCCAACACCGCTTTGGTGAGCAATTTCATTGAGAGTCGCTGCCAATCCTCCGCGAGTTGGATCTCTTAGAACATGTACGTCTGGTGTGACATTGAGAACCGATTCGATTAATCTGTTCAAGGGGGCCGTGTCGCTTTCAATTTCAGTTAAAAACGACATATTTTCTCTTTTGGAAAGAATTGCCGTGCCGTGGTCGCCCATTGATCCGGAGATAATCACTACGTCTCCCGGTTGGGCATTTCTACCTGATATGGAAAAATCCGTTAGTTTTTCTCCGATACCGGTTGTAGAGATATAGATACCGTCACCGTGGCCCTTTTCGACGACTTTTGTGTCTCCGGTAACGATGGCAACATTTGCTTCTTTTGCAGCATCGGCCATTGATCGCACGATCTGGTCCAGTTTGGAAAGTTCAAAACCTTCTTCCAAAATGAAACTGGCCGCAATGTAAAGAGGCTTTGCCCCACACATGGCAACATCGTTAACTGTTCCGCAAATAGCTAGCCGGCCGATATCTCCGCCGGGGAAAAATAGAGGTGAAATGACATGAGCATCGCATGACACGGCGACTGGCTTTTGCAGACTAGGCAAAACAGCACCATCATGTCCTTCATCAAGCCATCGATTGGTGAAATGCCGGGAGAAAATTTCTTCAATCAATTGAGCACTGGCAAGTCCTCCTGCGCCATGTGTCATTTCAATGCGGCCGTGACGCAGATCCAATCTACGAACATAATCGGGTTTGACAGAAGACATTATCTATTCCTTATCGTTTAGAACGATTCTATGTTTGGGAGCATAACGCCAGTAAGCAGCGCAGGCGCCTTCAGAACTGACCATGCAAGCCCCCATCGGATGCGCGGGGGTACAAACCGAGCCGAAAAGTTTGCAATCTAAAGGCTCTTTTTCTCCTCTGAGAATGGCGCCACAGGCGCAGGCTCTGTTATCCGAGCTATGTCGTTCGGGCATATCAAAGCGTTTTTCAGCATCAAATTGCGAGTACCTTTCACGCAGTTTCAAAGCTGAAAAAGGAACGTAGCCTAAACCGCGCCATTCGAAAGACTCTCTTAATTCAAAAATTTCATTCATCAAGTCGATAGCCAGTCGGTTACCTTCGCGACAGACCGCTCGTGTAAATTCATTTTCTACCTCATGACGTCCCTCATTGACTTGTCGGACCATCATCAAAATAGCTAAAAGCATATCAAGTGGTTCAAAGCCGGCAATGACCACCGGTTTTCTCCATTTTGCTGAAAAAGGTTCATAAGCTTTAGAACCGATAATAGTGGAGACATGAGCGGGACCGACAAGCCCGTCAAGCTGTGGAGCGAGGCTTTCTTGTTGAGCGGTCTTTAAGATGTGCTCCATCGCAGCAGGCGTTAGGACATGATTGACGAAAACCGAGAAATTATTAAGTCTGAGTCGCTCTGCTATTTGAATAGCAATGGCAGTGGGCGGAGTGGTGGTTTCGAATCCAATGGCAAAAAAGACGACTTGTTTATCTGGATTGGCCTTCGCTATATTGATTGCATCTATTGGAGAGTAAACCATGCGGACATCACCGCCAAGTGAGCGGCAGTTAAAAAGTGACTGTCCTTTTGATGTTGGCACTCGGAGCGTATCAGCGTAAGTACATAAAATAACTTTTTCGTTTAACGCTAAGTCAATAGCCATTTCAATGCGGCCAACCGGTAATACACAGACCGGACAGCCTGGGCCGTGAATCATTTTTACGTTATCTGGCAAAAGATCCGTTAATCCCCAGCGAGAAAGAACGTGGGTATGACCGCCACAAAATTCCATAAAACGATAAAAGCGGGCGGGAATTACCTCTTTGGCAATTTGATTGCTTAGCGCTTTTGCCTTATCACGATCGCGATATTCACTGATGTATTGCATAAGCTTAGGCTTTTGCCTCCGAAGGTAATGCATTCAATATTTCCATAGTTTTTCGGGCCTCTTCCTCATCAATGCGGTTTAATGCGAAACCGACATGGACAATAACCCATTGCTGCTCTTGGGGAGAGTCAATCAAGGAAACATTGACTTCTTTTTCAATCCCATTGAAATCGCACAGAGCGGTTTCATTGTCTATCAGCTTGGTGATCTTTGCAGGCACGGCCAAACACATATTTACCTCGATGTAAGTTACAAGTCACCGGAGAACTCATATTTTTCAGCACCGCTTTCTAGCATCAGATGCGATAACCAGACTTGCCCCAAAGCTATACCGCCGTCACCGGACGGTACTTTTTGAGGAAAATAACTCTCGATAGAAAGCTTTCCCAGCTCTCGGACTAAAGCGGCGGTCAACAGTCTGTTGGCCACGCAACCTCCGGTCAGCATGACGGGCCCTTTGTACTGAAGACGGTCACAGGCCTGATGCACAAGCTGCGCAAGCCCTAATGCCAGGGTCGCATGAAAATCAGCGGCCAATTGTGACAACCTATCAGTAGAGAGTTCCTTTCCTGCCTGAATAACTTCTTCAAAAAACGGTAGGAAACTAATCCGATGATTTTTGATGATAAAACCCTTTTCGTGCGCTTTGGGTTTCATTGTGCTCGCAACGCTTTCGAGCAACATGGCGGCCCTTGCGTCATCGTGTTGGATATCACACAATCCGAGCAATGCTGCCATGGCATCAAAAAGTCTGCCGGTGGAAGTGGTCAAAGGCGAAAGCTGAGAATTTTTGACAAGCTGATCGAAATATCTAGCATTTGGCAAGTCTGGGAAATAGTTATCAATCAGATTCTCTTTGCCTAAGAAAGTCAGCACACTAGCACCCATTCTCCGAGGTTCATGGGCGGCCTTATCTCCACCCGGCAACGGAAGCGGTTCAAGAGAGCCCAATCGGTAGAATTTGGAAGAGCGCACTAATAACAGTTCCCCACCCCAAGCCTCATCACTGGGGCCGAGTCCCACACCGTCCAACGCCAGCCCGACAGTTGTTTCTTTTCGATTGATTTCTGCCATGGCTGCGCCAATGTGGGCAGCATGATGGTAGATAGGAACGAAAAGAGCACCATGTTGCTTGGCAACGTGGGCCGCCAATCTTGTACTGGGGAAATCTGGATGAGCGTCTGCTGCAACGATTTCAGGTTTAATTTCGTAGAGATGGGCCAGATGTGAAATTGCTTCTCGGTAGGCTAGGTCAGTTCGGCTGTTTTCTAAATCACCGATGTGTTGAGTCAAAAAGACATCTTTATCACGGGTGAGCGCAGCGGTATTTTTAAGGTAAGCGCCAGCGGCCAATGTCGGTTTTAAATCTGTCTCTAACTTGATGGCTTCGGGAGCATAGCCTCTGGAACGTCGAATAAAAATGGGGGTTTCGCCGATCAAGCGTACGACAGAGTCATCACATCGAACGAGAATATCTCGATTGTGTAGCAGTATGAAGTCCGCAATGCCGCAGAGCTTTGAACGCGCCTCGTCATTATCGGTGACCAGCGGCTCACCGGAACGGTTTGCTGATGTCATGACCAGTACGGCATCCAAACTCAAATTATCTGTCCATTGAGCTCCTTCCGGCTTGCCGGCTAAAGAATGAAAAAGTAGCCAATGCAAAGGGGTGTAAGGAAGCATGATTCCTATGTCACTTAACCCGTCAGCAATTCCTTTGAGTGAATGTTGATCTTTTCTGGGTAAAAGTGTGATGGGACGGGCAGAGCTTTCCAACACCTCCCGAGCTTTGGGACTGATATTGGTATAAATACTCGCACTGATAGCATTGGCCATCATAACCGCCAGAGCTTTTTCATCACGTCCTTTGCGTTGTCTGAGTTCGGCAACTGCACGAGGATTTTTAGCGTCACATACTAGATGAAAACCTCCCAGTCCTTTTACAGCGACAATTTTTCCGTCCTTAATGGCATCAACGGCAAGATCAATCGGATCTCCGTCAATGGGTTGACCTTGTATATTTTCAAACCAAAGGTGTGGACCACAAACCGGACAGGCATTGGGCTGAGCATGAAAACGTCTGTCCAGAGGGTCTTTGTACTCTGACAAACATTGTTCACACATTTTGAAAGAGGCCATCGTAGTTTGCGGCCTATCGTATGGAAGGTGCTTTGTGATTGTGAACCGAGGGCCGCAGTGCGTGCAATTGGTAAAGGCATAACGATAACGCCTGTTGCCAGGCGTAAACATATCTTGAAGACAAGCCTTACATGTTGCAGCGTCAGCAGTAATAGCGGTGTTGACTTTTCCTTCCTGGCTTTCAGTGATTGAGAAATCGGTATAACCTTTGAAATCCACATCGGAAGGATGAATGAAGTCAATTCGAGCCAATGGTGGTTTCTGTTCCCTCAAAAGTGTCGGAAAACGCGAAACTTGATCTGCATCACCTTCCAAGACGACCCCGACACCTTCGGCATCGTTGAAAACCTCGCCTTTTAGCCCGAGTTCAGTTGCAATTCGGTAAACAGTCGGACGAAATCCGACTCCCTGAACAAGTCCGTTGATTCGAAAAAATTTTGCGATCATACTGAGCTCTATCTCAAAGGGCTGCCAATGTTTTTTGGGCCTTTAGCCACTTAATCCATTTATCGAGTCCATCTCCCTTAGTTGCAGAAACTCTCAAAATCTGGATTTTGGGATTGACCCTTCGGGCATATTCTTCGCAAGCATCAATATCGAAATTAACGTACGGCAGAAGATCGATCTTATTGATGATCATGACATCGGAAACGCGGAACATGTCCGGATATTTCAAAGGTTTATCTTCCCCCTCGGTTACAGACAAAATCACGACTTTATGAGCTTCTCCCAAATCAAATTCCGCCGGACAAACTAAGTTGCCGACATTTTCAATGAATAGCACGTTGTTGTCGCTGAGCTCCATGTGACTTAATGCGTGCCGGATCATTTCCGCATCCAAATGACAACCTTTGCCCGTATTGATCTGATGAGCGTGGGCACCGGTTTGTCGAATTCTGTCTGCATCGTTGCTGGTTTGCTGATCACCTTCAATCACGCTGATGCACAGATCATCCTTTGCCGCTTTAATCGTCGCACAGAGCAATTCTGTTTTGCCGGAACCGGGACTGGAGACAAAATTAAGCGCCAAGATATGTTTTTGCCGGAACCACTTTCTGTTATCGTTGGCTAAAGCATTATTACGGGCAAGGATGTCTTCTTCGATACTAATGGCACGTTCTGCCGATATCGAAGAATCGTGTGAATGAGTGGGACCATGTGAATGCTCATGATGATGCTCATGATCATCGTGAGTGTGGGTGACCAGATTGCCGTTTTCATCCACATGTGTGTGGGTGTGAGTATGATTGCCTCCGCAGCCGCAAGTTGTACACATAAAATTACTCCTTACCAAATTCTTTTACAGAGAGTCATCGGCAATAATGTCAATGACCTTAAGTTCAGTTCCGCTCGTTGCCGTTAAATGGAAGCCTCCGCAAATCGGACAAGCCTCGCCGTATCGCTTCAAAGAAACAGTTTGAGCGCAATCCATACACCAAGCTTTGCCGGGCGGTCGTTCAATGATGAGTTGGGCGTTTTGCGCGCAGCCCTGTCTGGTGACCGATTGCCAAGCAAAGCGTAAACAGTCAATGTCGACACCAGCCAACTCACCAACCGCAATCCGCACGCTTTTCACTCGGTTAACGTTGTTGGATTTAGCCGTACGTTCAACAATCTCAATGATGCCTTCAGCAATAGATAGCTCGTGCATCAACCCTCCTTTTGTGGCCACTTGACATCTATCTTTGTGCAGGGATCAAATGCGCAGGCAATCAGATTTAATCCGGTGATTACCGATTTGACCGCATTCGATTTTTCTTTAATAAATAGATTCATTGCATCGACCATTGGACTTTCTTCCTGAAATGCCCATTCTGTCGGTGCCACAATATGAAAGTGCATTTTGTTATGGTCCATTTGCAAAAAATGCATCAAAGTGCCGCGAGCTGTTTCAACGAGGCCGACTCCCCAGTTATTTCCCAGGTTAATGCTCTTAACGGTAAAGGGAGAGGGGAGGCCGGAGGCAAAATTTTTTAATTCTTCCAATCTTGCGAGCACCAGGTCTCGAATTGAAAAAGGATCCCTTCTGCCTTTATCTAATTGACTGCGGCAACGAGCCAGCGCACCGGGTATGCGAGCACCAACCAGTTGTGGGGATAGAGCCCATTCAGGGTACTCTTGGAGAATACGCAGAAATAATTTGAGGATTTCCCGATTGCTGATTTCTTCCGGAAAGAGTAACCCTTTGCCATCCAATTGGATATTGTCGAATCGCTCAAACGTGTGCTTGATCGCACCAATGGCTTTCTTTTCGCGAGTAAACCATAAGATAACAAGAGCCTTTAAATCCTCGTAGAAAGACTCAAGGGCGGCATTGTCAATGAAGGCACTTTTTGACAGATCCCATAGCCGAGCTCTTAACTCCCCAAGAGTTTTTAAACATTCCTGACTGACCTTGCCGTGAATAGTGAAAGGTTGCAAATCCATGCTTAAAACACGGACAGTTTCTAAAATGGCTTCTGCCGTAATCAAACTCTGAATACCTGTGTTGCAAAACGAAAATCCTTGATTGGGACTTTGGTGAGCGATTGCGTATTGAGCAGCTTTAAAAGCGCTAACTTGTGCAATAGGGCATAAGCCAAGAAGGGCCCGAAGAATTTCAGTCGTTTTATCAGCCCCAAGGCTTTCTGCGGTTTGCGCAATAATCCTCGTGCGATGGTTGTGAAGCTCCACTTTCAAACCATTTTTTTCTTCGTAAACAAGCAAAGAAACAGAGGAGAAATCAGGGTTTATCATTTGCGAGCTTCTCCTTGTTGAAAGTGGTGAAAAAATCTCGCCGAGACAATTTTTCAGGAATGGTATTGCCAGTGCTAGGCGTTGTACGGGAACGATCGCTTTCGGGTGTAAGCATCAACATCAAAGCTCGGGCTGCAAAAGCCTCCGCGCTTCGTTGATTGAACAGGGGGTCGATCGGACTCATCAGAGAGCATGCGAGGAATTGCCCCAGTCTATCGCTGGCCATCCCTAGAAAACTGAAGGCTCCGGCTGGCAATGTGATCGACTGTATTTTCCCGACTTGAATCTCCGGCCAGTTGCTTTTATTTCCTTGAGCAAGAACCACCAAGATGGACCATGGTGTAACGATGGCACCGATCCAATGTTTTTTGAAATTTTGAAAACCGATCGAACGCACTTGTAGTCCATTATGGCAAATGGGCAAACCTTTCATGCGATTGTTGAAAATGAGCTGAAATTCGGCTTCAAAATCAGATGCTGGACAGTGGTTAATATTGGTCACTTTTCACCTTTTGCAACATACGAGTTCAGCGTACTCTTAAATAGGCTGAAAAGTGCGCATAAAATCGTACCGTTTTGGCTATTTTTGTGAAAGTTTTATCAAAAAATAAGCTTTTTAAACGCAGATATAACAAAATAAGCAAAACATACCTCTTTGGTGTAATAAAAGAAGTCGTTTGCTTCTAAGTATTCGAGTTTTCATACCATACAATCTAAATTAAGAACGCGAGAGCGTGCAATAAAGCGGGCCTATTTTCGTTTGGCTGGACTCCATGCGAAATAAAAGGCAAAGGAGAATCCCCTTATGTTTGAAACTCAATATGAAGCGTTGCGGCGCCAAGGTGTTAGCCGCCGCAGTTTTTTGCAATTTTGCTCGCTGACGGCCGCCAGTTTGGGATTGGGAAGTGCGGGAGCTCAAGAGATTGCTCAAGCCATTGAAACCAAGCCTAGGATGCCGGTTGTATGGTTACACGGTTTGGAGTGCACCTGTTGTACGGAGTCGTTTATCCGCTCTTATCATCCGGTTGCCAAGGATTTGGTGTTGTCCATGATTTCTCTTGACTATGACGACACCATCATGGCTGCCGCCGGGCATCAGGCCGAAGCCGCACTTGAAGAAACCATTACCAAATACAAAGGTAACTATATTTTGGCCGTTGAAGGCAACGTGCCTTTGAATGATGATGGGGTTAACTGTATTCCCGCAGGCGAGACTTTTCTTCAAAAAATTAAGCACGTAGCCGCAGGGGCCAAAGCCGTTATCGGCTGGGGGTCATGCGCCGCGTGGGGGTGTGTTCAGGCGGCTAAGCCGAATCCGACGCATTCGGTTCCCATCACGGAAATCATTAAGGATAAGCCTATCGTGCTCGTTCCGGGGTGCCCGCCGATTCCTGAGGTGATGACAGCCGTTGTGACTTATATTCTTACCTACGATCGCATTCCGCCGCTTGATCGGTTGGGTCGGCCGAAGATGTTCTATGGTCAGCGTATTCATGATAAATGCTATCGTCGGGCGCATTTCGACGCCGGTCAGTTTGTTGAGAAATTCGATGATCAAGGCGCTAAATTGGGCTACTGTCTCTACAAAGTCGGTTGTAAAGGACCGACCACATACAATGCCTGTTCAACGATTCGTTGGAATGAGGGATTGAGCTGGCCTGTGCAGTCTGGGCACGGATGCATCGGTTGCTCTGAGCCGAATTTCTTTGATAAGGGCTCGTTCTATGAACATGAAACGACGATTTTGCCGCCGGGACTCGATGGTATTGAAGCGACTGTCGATAAGGTAGGCCTGGCGACGGTTGGCGTTGTTGGTGCCGCAGCTATTGCCCATGCCGCGCTATCGGCTGTTGCTCAAGCGCGAGCTAAGAAGACCAATAAAGATCTCGGGAGGGAAGAATAATGGCAGATCGTCGTATTGTTGTTGACCCAGTGACGCGAATTGAGGGTCATTTGCGCGTTCAAGCGGTGTTGGGTAATGGCGGAAAGATCATTACAGACTCCCAAAGTACAGGCACGATGTGGCGAGGTCTTGAGGTGATCCTTAAAGGCCGAGATCCTCGCGACGCATGGGCCTTTGTGGAACGTATTTGTGGTGTGTGTACGGGTATTCACGCTTTGGCTGCAGTCAGAAGCGTTGAAGATGCCATTGGCATCAAAATTCCTAAAAATGCGAACATCATTCGCAACCTCATGAATGCAACGCTTTACACCCACGATCACATTGTTCACTTTTATCAACTTTCTGCGTTGGACTGGGTCGATGTGGTCAGTTCTCTGTCTGCCGATCCTCGAGAAGTGTCGGAGTTGCAAAAGAAAATCAGTCCGCATCATCCACTGAGTTCTCCGGGCTATTTCCGTGATGTGCAGAATCGCTTGAAGAAGTTTGTAGCTTCCGGTCAATTAGGGATTTTTGCTAACGGCTATTGGGGACATCCCGCCATGAAATTGCCGCCGGCGGTAAACCTCTTAGCGGTTACGCATTACCTGGAGGCTCTTGATTTCCAACGTGAAATTATCAAGATCCATACGATTTTGGGCGGTAAGAACCCGCATCCGAATTATCTTGTCGGAGGTGTGGCTTGTCCGATCAACATGCACGATACCGGCGCAGCAGGCAACATGATCAATGAAGTGACCATGAACTATATGCGCGATATCGCCAAGCAGTCGGTCGAGTTTGTGCAAAACGTTTATTTGCCCGATATCAAGGCGATCGCCTCCTTCTACCCAGAATGGTTCAAGTATGGCGGCGGTTTGGTGAAGAAAAATGTGCTTTGCTACGGGGACTTCCCGGAAATCGCCAATGACTGGTCAGAAAAATCTTTGCAGATGCCGGCCGGTGCCATTGTTGATGGGGATTTGGCCCATGTACAGGAAGTGGATTTGAGAGATCTCTCCCAAATTCAAGAATTTGTGGACCACTCTTGGTACAAATACCCCGAAGGCAAACTGGGTCTTCATCCCTGGGAAGGTGTGACGGACCAGGCCTTTGAATTGCCCGAAGGTTCTGTTGGCACGAAGACTAAGTTTGAATGGTTGGGTGAAAAAGGCAAATATTCATGGATCAAGAGTCCGCGTTGGAAGGGCCACATGATGGAAGTGGGGCCATTGGCTCGTTTGGTTATGTCGGTTGCTAAAGATGTGAAGCATTTCAAAGAACCGGCACTTGATCTTTTAAAGGAACTCAATTTGCCGCTTGAGGCCGTGTACTCCACATTAGGCCGTCATGCCGCGCGTGCTCTGGAGTGTAATTGGACGGCGCACAAGATGGTGCAGTACGTCGATGATTTGATTACCAATATTAAGAGCGGTGATGAAGTCGCGGCCAACATGGAATTCTGGGAACCGAAGACGTGGCCTAAAGAATGTCGCGGTGTCGGGTTCTGCGAAGCGCCTCGCGGGGCGTTGGGACACTGGTGCGTGATTAAGAATACGCGTATCGAAAATTGGCAAGCTATTGTTCCGACGACATGGAACGCTTCTCCGCGTTCACCTGAAGGACAACAAAGCGCTTTTGAAACGTCGCTTATCGGCACGCCGGTTGCTGATCCGGAACGACCGCTTGAAATCATTCGTACGATCCACAGCTTTGATCCGTGCTTGGCTTGCGCAACGCACGTTTTGGATCCGCAAGGTCACGAGCTCTGTAATGTGCGTGTTCGTTAGGAGGGTCTCTTTATGAAGATTGATCCTGTCACTTTTGAAGTTGATACGTCGGGAGGGACTCATCCGATTTACGTCTGGGAAGCTCCTGTGCGGATTTGGCACTGGGCGATGGCGGTTTGCATGGCCGTCATGATTGTGACCGGTTTTCTGATCGGTGCTCCGCTTGTTGCTAATTTAGGCGATACCTGGGTGACATACGATTTCGGGTATATCCGTCTGGCTCATTTTATTGCCGGCATGATCTTTACGATCCTTTTTATTTACCGGATCTTTTGGGCTATTGTTGGAAATCGCTACGCTCGGATGATTTTTATTCCGCCGTTGTGGTCTGTTAAGTGGTGGAGGGGTGTTATTGCTCAAGTGCTTTATTACCTCTTTATCAAAAAGACGGCACCGGAATACGCCGGTCATAACCCGCTCGCACAGCTGGCGATGTTTGCCATGTTTGTATTGGGTAGCTTTGTGGTCATCATCACCGGTTTTGCGCTCTATGCACAGGCTTGGGGATGGGATACAGGGTGGATGGCATGGTTTGGCTGGGTATTTAGCTTAGCCGGAGATGCTCAAGCCGTGCGAACCATTCATCATGCCTGCATGTACGTTTTTATTCTCTTTTCAATTGCTCACATCTATATGTCCTTTAGAGAGGACGTCATGGGCGGAGCAACCACGTTGTCTTCTATGTCAACAGGATTGAGAATGTTTAAGGAAACGCATCATTAATTACCGATAATGGAAGGCTTGAGGAGTCGCTCTCAAACTTCTCAGGCCTTTTTTTTGTACATGAGGTTAAGATAAGAGAAGGGATTTGAGGTAAATCGTATGCAACAGTTTGAAGTTTTAGTGATAGGAATCGGCAATATTCTTTGGGCTGACGAGGGGTTCGGGGTCAGAGCAGTCGAGTCGTATCATGAACGGTTTGCAGATGACCCTCGGGTACGAGTCATTGATGGAGGTACATTGGGGGCTTATCTGATCAATGAGGTCATGAGTGCCAAAAGGTTACTTATTTTTGATTGCTGCGATTTTCAAGAAAACCCCGGAACTTTAAAAGTTCTTCGCAACGACGATATCCGACTTTGGTCTTCGACCAAAATATCGGCCCACCAAGCTGGCATGAATGACGTCCTGGTGACGGCGTCTTTGAGCGGTTATGAACCGCAAGCTATTACCGTCATTGGGGTGCAGCCTTTGGATTTAAATGATTATGGAGGCGGCTTAACTTCTGTGGTTGGCGCACAAGTCTATCCGGCCGTCAATGAGGCTATGAAGGAAATGACCGCTTGGGGCTTCGCTCCTCAAGAGAGAGTGGGAAGCGATCTGCCTAGTCCGCTCGGTGAAGAGATTTTAGAGACAGAGTCATACGAAAAAGGACGTCCGAGCGAGCAAGAGGCCTTTCGCCACGGAGATCTTCGCTTTTTAAAGGCTAAATAATTTTAGAGGTGAGTTGAAAAGATGTGTGTGGCAATACCCAAAAAAGTGCTGGCTTTGCATAAAACAGCAAGCGGCACGAGCGCGGATGTTGATAATGGCGGCGAATCGGAACGGGTGGATACTTCACTGATCGAATCGGTATCGGTCGGTGATTTTGTGCTGGTATTCAGAGGCAATGCTTTAAGAGTAGTTGATGCAGAGGAGGCTGCGAAAATTCAGTCTGCATTGGATTGCGTTCAGAAAGTAATGGGTGGAAACTTTGATGAAAATCAGATTCAAGCCGGTTTTGCCGATTTAGATAGCGTTTCGTCTACTTTACCTCCGCACCTGGCTCGTATAGTAGGCAAAAAAGTGATGTAGGGAGTGCCTATGCTTAAAGCCTTTAATGCGGTTACCTCGCAGATCAATCAACTTGATATGACTTCGCATCCGGTATTTAAGCGCCTATTCGGAGAGGCTGGTTTCCAATGGCTGACATCGCAAGAGTTAGAAAATTTCCTATCTCTTGAGGGTTTGAAGATGTTAGTTTTTGCCGATGACCCTAATGAGAGAAAAACAACATTGGATATAGCCGTTATTGCTCCAGAATTAAAAAAAGCATTCAATGGTGCCTTGACGGTGGCTGCGTGGGCTGACTTTAAAGAATCGCGTAGCATGGCAGCCCGTTGGGGGTTGCGCTCAATGCCCGTGGTAGCAATCTTTCGAAATAAAGATTTACTGGGGGCCGTTCAGGGTCTTAAACCATGGGATGAATATTGTTCTTTGTTATCTGAGATCATCATTAGAAATAAACCAGTGGTTCGAACAATTGCGATCATGCCTGTTGAAAACCAGGACGGTTGTGATTGCTAACAACACTTTAAAAAGGATCGGGTATGGCACAAATATCATCGAGCCGTTGGGCCAATGTAAATTTAGATAAGCAAACCGAACATGAAGCGGCAATTACGACGGTGAAATTTCTCGAAAAAGTTCGGAATACCTTATCCGAAGGGGATTTTTCAACCAACCAAACGCTATTGACGATTCCCTTTAGAGAATTCAACCCTAAGCAGCTGGATTTTGTTTTAGCGACAGTTGGAAGTGGTGAAGTTAGGGCAACGATAGGGCAAGCGATCCGACTGGAAGAAACGGCTATCGAAGGTTTATGGCGTGTGCAGGACAACGGGGTTGATCGTTTTGAAGTTGTTACGGTTCCTTCTGATCTATTAAGAAACCTTTCTACAATTCCTCTGGAGCCGCAATTGACTGAAATCCCTGAAGGTGTTTTTGCGGCTTCGGCGATTCTTCAGGAACTTTCCCAGGCTCAGCAAACCGTGAATTTAGAGAAGTTGTCAATGGAACCACCCTACACGGTTGAGATTTCTCGTCAGCCTCTTAGCCCGCAAGATGGATCTTTTCTTGAGACCGCATTGGGTAAAGGAATGATAGATATTAGTATTTCGGGCTTTGCTAGCGCTCATATTCAAAGTACCGCAATGAAAGGAATTTGGCGGAATCGGATTTTTAACAACGCCGGTAAAGCGCTTTTTGATGCTTATGTAGTAACGATGCTACCGCCTGAGGTTGGAGAGTCTGCAGAAGAAATGAAGTTAGGCGCACAGCATTGCGAAGAAATTTTGCAGTGGCTTAAAGAAGATATTCAAAACGGAACGTTATAAACGTTTATCGGAGTAAAAATGCCTCAAGAAACGATTGATCGTATTTTGGATCGACTAAATCGAGAGCGTATCGGGGACGAAACAAAAATGCAGTGCAAGGTTTGCTGGTATGTTTACGATCCGAAGCAAGGTTGTGAGGAATTTGACATTGCTCCTGGCACACCGTTTTATGACTTACCCGATTTTTTTACCTGTCCGGGCTGTGGTAATGAAAAAGCGGGCTTTATTCCTTTAAATTCAAACGAGGAGCCCGCTCAATAGCTTATTCGCTTTTTTGAGGTTTAAACATTTTCACCGTTTGAGCGACTTCTTCAATATCATCGGTGATGCCAATTCGCAGACCACTGTATTTCCCGGTGTTGACGAGATGTTCCAAAAGCGGATAAACGGGCAACTCTTTTCGCCAAAAATCTACGCCTAGGAAAACCATCAGGCTCGAATAACCGTATGTTTTGTAGTGGTTAGGGACGGCTGCCTGAAAGATTTCCTGGATGGTGCCGGCGCTACCCGGAGTGTAGATAAGTCCACCTCTTGTAATACTTAAGATCGTATCTTCGCGGATACTGTTATCAAAAAACTTTGCAATATGAGTGGCAAAGGGGGTTGCCGGCTCATGTCCATAGAGCCAAGTTGGAATGCCTAAGCTGATGAAATGCGTTTGACGGAATTTGAGCATTACTTTGAATGCGCTGCTTAACCAGCCTTTGTCTTGCCAACTTGGAGCCACCTTAAGGATATTGAGCGCATCTTCAACTTCTTCATCAGATCTTTCTGCAAGCCAAGCTCCCAAATGCGTGGCTTCCATAGCGCCAGCGCCGCCTCCGCTAACCATGATAAATCCCATTTCTGTCAGACGCTTGCTCAGAAAAACAATTTGTCTGTAGAAAGGATCGGTTCTTAAGAGGTCATGACCGCCCATGATGCCGACAATTTGACGTTCATGATAGTTAGCCAAGAAGTCTTTAATGGCGTTGCTCATTGAGTGATCGTGTAAATACCGTGACAGTGTTTCTTTAATATTTTTGGAAATGACACCGCTTTGCAAAAAATGTTTATAAACACGTCTGTCGTAGGTATTCTCTATGGAAGTTTCATCGCGGGGATCAAACCCGGAATAAAGCGAATTGGCTGAGTACAGATAACTGCGATAGATATCAAAGGGGGCGTCCAGTTTCGGAAAAATCAGGTTCGTTTTATCCAATTGCTGCGAAAAGGATTCGGGTAAAACACAACCTAAAAATAAACAATCGCTATATGTGGACTGGGAGGCCAAGTCCGCCAGATCTGAGAAATCAATATTTTGGAAAACATGGTGATCAATGTGTCCCGGTTCGGTGACAAGACCTAATAATTGAGTGATCGTTTCAATTTCGGTGTATTCGCGCATTGTTTGGCTCCATTCGTTTTCATTATCTATTTTAGCGAAGGTTGTCAAAAGCTCTATCCTGATACTTATAAGCCTTTTAGAATAGAAGAAAAGAATCAGGAATTGTCATGATTATTATTGATCGCATACGTATTAACGGCTTTAGAAGTATTCGTAGTTTGCAGATGCCCTTGGGGCGTAGTTCTGTTTTACTAGGGGCCAACAATTGTGGCAAAAGTACGGTTTTAAAAGCTTTGGAGTTGGCCCTCAGTGACGAAATCACTGTTCAGAAGGAAGATTTTCACCTCAACGGGAAAGCTCAGTTCGGTGATGAGCTGTGGGTTGATGTTCGGTTTGTGCCGTTAAATAAAGATTTCAAGCGGTTTTCAGCCTTTCAAATTGGGTGGCAAAAGGAATTTGATGGTTTAATCCGAAGAGATCATTACAAACGTGAGTATTTTGCTTTTAGAACTAAATTTCAAAGGTTTTCTGACGGGACAATTACCAAGCAGCGTTTCATTATTAATCATTGGGATCGGGAAAAGTTAGGTGAAGAACTTCAAGACGTTCCCCATTCTTTGCAGTTTGTCAGTATTGATGCTGAAGAAAATCTCCGGGAAGATCTTAAAAATGAGAACTCCTTTGTCAGTCGTATGGTAAGTGGTTTGGGAAGCGCTTTAAAAAAACATCCCGATTATGCCGATAAGCCAATTGAAGATTTAAGGTCAGTGCTGGATTCTTTGTGTCAGACGCTGGAAGGGCCGGGGACGCGGTTACCGGAAGAAGTGAATCTTACGGCAGACAATATTGAAGAGTTCTTTTCACTCGTGAAAAGTGATTCTGAAAAAATAATTCCTTTTTCGGCCCTGCAAGGTAAGGGTAGTCAAAAAAGTGTCGCCATTTTATCAATCGTTACGTTGGTGGATTTGTTGGCAAAACAAGCGGCCCTTCAGGAACGCCCCTTATTTATGTTAATTGCCGCAGAAGAGCCAGAAATTCATTTACACCCCAATGCACAGCGAGCCTTGATGACACAACTGAAAGCGCTCTCTCATCAATTTATTGTTTCAACGCACTCTCCTTATGTGGCTTCCGTCTGTGAGCCGTATGAATTTAGAAGTATGCAAAGGGATGGTGAAAATATTCAGGTTAGATGGTTGCCTCAAAATATTGATCCGTTAGAAGCTCGAGCGATTAAACGGTTGATATTGCGATTCCGTGGAGAAACGCTTTTTGCCCGTGGTCTTATTTTTGTGGAGGGAGTCACTGAAGAGCAATTGATCCGTGGAATGTTTCAGGCTTATTTTGGAGATGACCCAAGTGCGTTCGGTATTAGCATTATGGGCGTTGACGGAAAGAGTTACGCACCTTTTTTAATGTTGGCTCTGAGTCTTAAAAAGCCATTTTGTGTGATTAGTGACAATGATGGTGATGCAAGACATGTCGTGTTAAAGCAGCTTAGCGAAACAGAGAGACGCTTACATTGCAAAGCAGAAGACTGCCAAAGTGGCGTCTTTTTCCTATCACCCGGACTGGCTATGGAAGGGGAGCTAGTGTACAAGACTGGGCTGAAAAGAGAGCTCTATGATGCGCTTTGGGCTTGTAATGCATCTCCTAATGTATCTGTTAAGTCGAAAAGGTTGCAGTATGAGCGTCTAATGGCGATGGCTCCCAGAGATATAAAACGACGCTTGGAAAAGAAAAAGGCAGAATACTCTGGTTTTTTGGGAGATATCATTGCCCAAAATACGTATTCACAACCAATAGAAAATATGATCCCGTCCGCGATATTACGGGCGTTTGAGCTGATTTCAGTTTGGCTTGGAAAAGAAAATAAAAAAGCGATCTGTTAACAGATCGCAATTTTGAAAGATGGTCGGGTGAGAGGATTCGTAAATTCAGCATTTTCGGTACACGAAGTCACTTTGAGAAATTATGGTGAGCATAGTGGTGAGCATAGGACATTTGCTAGACGAAAAATCCCCGGCGTTCATCGTTCAAGTTGCCGGGGATTTTGTCTGCTTTAATTTTACTCAAGGTTTAATGAAAAGTGACCAGTAGACATCGGAACCGAACTTCTCTTTGAATCTTTCGTAAGACATTCGATATGAATCGCGTATTTTCCCTCCGTTAAAACCTGTACCTATAGAAATTTCATCAGTATCTTTATTTCGTTCTGCAAACAGGACGCTGTTAAAGTCCGTTGCGTACAATTCTAAAACCACGCCTCTAGGTGGGTTGACATTTTTCAATAGCTGCCAGTTCATAAATTCATTCCTCGTGTGACTTAAGCATCAATCTGATCTTTGTACTGATCATAAAATTCGATTTGGCCATTTTTAGTCCTGCCACCCAAACCTAATACTGCCGTCGCTTCTATTCTTCCGAAGTAAACGAAGCCATCGTCCCGAAGAATGACAACGAGATTCGAGAAGCACCGTTCTGGTGATTCGCCTTCGTAAAAGAACATAATGAGAGTTTGGTTCTCTGTTAGAACTCCGTTGCGAACAGCTTCGTCAATACGCTTGGCTACATCGCTTAATTCGTCTAAGTGATCTAAGAAGTCGTTACGTTGTTCATTGAGAAAAATTTGACCGATGTGGCTATTCTCGAAGCGCTCTCTTTCTCTTTTGTATATTGATTGCTGAGACATCCATCCCATGATTACTTTCCTTTCGAACTAGGTTGTACGGCTCGGGCAGTTTTGCCCAGGCGCTCACAATGTGATCAATCGCGCCGCTTTCCCAAAATGTATCTTTGTAAAACGTGGCGATAGTGATGTACTGATGACCGTTGCCATCATCAAGATTGATCAAGTAACGATCCTTTTTTGTTGGTTTTGTTTCAGGGTACGGGTGCCATACGATCTTAGTTTCATTCATCTTCAGCCTCCTTGAAAGGTTCTGGTTCTTCAGCCCATGCAGTAACTCTTGTGTACACACCGTCTCCGTAAACGTCCCAAACATCATGTTCTGGATCGTAAAATTCAGTGTCAATGCCGTACCGCTTCTCTGTATATACGTAAAAAGATATTAGATATGACTTTTCTTCCGTTGGTTTCTCCTTCGGGTACGGGTGCCAAACGAGTTTCGTTTCACTCATTTTTCGTCTCCGACTGATATGGCTCAGGTTCTTCACAATACGCCCACGCAATAATTATTCGACCATCATCTACATTCCAAAAACGATGTGGAATATATGTTCCCATCGGATAACCATCGCAGAACATAACTCGGTCAACAGCTTCTGGAAGGCCGCTTTCTTTTAGTGTCACCCAAACAAAACCATCATCTTCTGGGAAATCACCAGATTCAATTTCACAGTTTTTATTAACTTTTACAGGATGCCAGTCAACGTGCGTCATTTAAACCTCCGAAGGAAACCAAGCTAAACGAATCGTTTTATTAAATCTTTCTGTAAATTCTTTGTGTTGTTCTTCTTTTAGTCCCCAAATTTCGGGAAACGCAGTCTCAATAAAGTGAAAGAGACGGCGTTTCAATCCATAAGGCAATTCTTTAAAGTTTTCCGTGGTAATCTCCTCTACAATTTTTGCAAGAGCGGTTGTAACTTCAGGGGTGTTCTTCATTTTTTAATCCTCCCTATGCGTAGGGTTTATCAATGTATGAGTAGGCCGGCTTTGTCTGTGCCGAGTATTCCCCTCCAAAGAACACGTCAGCAGAAACAATCATTTTGTACATGATCTGTTTTCGTATTAAATCCGGAATTTTTAGCGATTCATCTCTTCGGCTGGGCTTGGTTATCTCTAGCCTCATGTGCTCCAGATCACACGTCATCAGTCCAATTTTTTTCTCTTTTTTGTGGTCTTTAATTGCTTGTTCGATGTGTTCAATTGTTTTTTTGTCAGAGCAAAAATAAAAAGCGTCGCACGTTTTCAGGTAATCATTCCATTTGTTGTCCGAGTTGAAATCTTGAACGGATGATTTAACCTCGACGATAGTGATTCCTAAACCAGTTCCAATAGCTAAAACATCTGCCCGGCGACCGTGTAGATAGTTGACGTATCTCATGCTATCTACATCTAAAGGCTCTAAATCAAGTCTCACTTCAAAAAATGGATGAAGTCCTCTTTTCGACAAATTCTTAGCGGCCAAAAATCGGAAAGCATCTGCTTTTTCTTTTCTGGTTAGCGGTTTCATTTCAAACAGAGGTTTGGTTTCTACCGGCTCTAATTTGTCGCCCGGGCGGATGTAGGCCATTTTTTCAGTCCTCACTCCACGGGCGGAAACGAACAACTTTGTCGTTTAGATATTTGGGAAAACAAGTCCCATTTGTACCAACCCAAAAACAACCATCTGAAAACTTGTGGTAACGTGCGCAGTATCGCAATCCATCATCAAGTTCAACACGCATATCTTTATCAAACGGCGGTTTCACAGCGGGGTACTCGTTCCAAGCCTTCGGGTTGTAGTCTTGGACGTATTCAACCTCTCTATCAAAAAAAGCTAACTTGCTCTTAACCCATCTGTTTTCACCAAATTGACGGTGAAACTCAACATACACAAAACCAAACTTGTGACCGTCAGGAACGCCAGAAAGCGATAGATTAAGCTCGTTGAAGAAATTTGGACATACTTCAATGAGTTTCTTTTCAAGCTCTCGGTCTTTTAGATGCCATGTCATTTATTGCTCCTTCCTACCAATATGGCAGCTAACGCCGCCAGGGATAGCCATGTACTTTATCTTCAGGTCTGGGAACCTTTTTTGTTTGTAAGGGTTTGCGTTGATCGTATTGAAGATGTTCTTCTGCAGATACTCTCCACTTACACCGAAATCTTTTCCGTAAAAAACGAATTCCGTTTTTCCAGACTTTGACTCTTCGAAAAACCTATCCAAAATGAGGTCGATGATCGTCTGTTTTTCTCCGCGTTTTAAGTACGGTTTCTGTACCTTCCGAGCCTTCTTGGGGGGGGGCACTTGAGACTTCTCGACGGCAGAATAAATTGCCTCTGCGACTGGGTCTGGGAGCGGACCTCCGTTAGGGACAATGAAACCAGTTTTTTCAAATTCGGCTTCAGATTCGAGCTTTAGTAAGTCTCCCAGCGTCTGATACAGATCACCGCACTTTCGAATATCAAAGTTCTCAGAAAGCTCTTTTATGAGTGCCTTCGCTTTAAATTCAACATAAACCGCAACATCAACCATCACTATCTCCCGACCGATTTTCTTAATGCTTTTGGCGTTGTTTTGACCGGTTGCCCATACATCACACTTCGACTAACTTTGAGCATCGTCTCCCACTCTCGGACCATGCGAACCGGGCACTTTTTCACAGACTCAAGCATCAGATTCCCGACAAATTCAATTGCAACACGAATCAAATCAAGCTCTTCAGCTTTTGCAACGTAATGCCCCCAGTTCTTACGACCTCGCACTTGAATTTCAGTGATAGCCGCAGCGGCTTGGCGTAATCTTTCGCATGTCTCGTTGACTTCACTTTGAAACTTGTAATCGTCTCTTGTGCTGACTGCGACAATGCCCCAGTTCACGAAGTCTCTGAACTCATAAAAGTCATCGTCGATACATTCGCCTTTTTCGAGGTTGACAAGAGACTTCAGCTCAAGGCGTGCGAAGTTTTCTCTGATGATGTCGAGGTTCTCTTCTCGAACATTCCAGAAGTTCGTGCCGACTTTTCGCTTGTAAGCGTGACGAGGTTTTTTACTCTTCGGCATCTCAGCAAACTCCAAAAAATTCAACAGCGATCACTGTGCAAAAAACGAAAAGCACCACCGCATAAAAAAGAACCTGGCTCATGCTGCCTCCAGAGCGGTTTCATTTCGAGCGGCCGCTCTCGCTTTGACCCACGCAATGATTTCAGCGTTTGGCCAGCGAACGACTCTTGGAGATAGATAAATAGGTTTCGGGAAAGTCGGATCTTCTTTGACCAGATTCCAAACAGTCGAAATACCGATGTTGCAAGCCGCAGCGACTTGCTTGACGTCACACATCAATGTGCCAAGCTCTCCACTGTCTCTTTCCAAACGTTTCTTCATGTTCTTCCTCTGGAGGGGACAAGGCCCCTCCGTTTCGGTTAGATGTAAACCGGCAGGCCGGTCTTTTCTTTCAGTTCGTTTACAGCCCAGTCGCGAGCGGCGATAAACATTTCTTCCAAACCATGAATGTCATAGAAGAAATAGACTTGCCCATCGCGGATGCGGAAGCGAAGCTTTGCTTCAACTTGATATTCCGGGAATCCCTCGTAAATCTGCAAAACGATCGGGAAGCGCTCGAAAAGTTTCAGCTGTTGCTTCGTGCCGTCGTCTGATTCGCGCTCAAGGCTCACAGACACATCGCCGTTCTGGATGTTGACCTTGCGAGAGAAGCGGTCATTCTTGGAGTCTTGAAGCGTCGTAACGAAGTTGAATAGTTCCATTTGCGACGGATACAGTTTTCGGTCTTCATCGCGACAACGTATGTCATCGAGGTGCTTATCGATAAACAGAGCAAAAACGTTCTGATCCATTTCGTATTCGTCGCGAGCGAGCCAGTCTCGAGTGTGTTTCGTGAACAAGCCCTCGAAGCGGAAAATGAAATCGTTTCGCCATTCGGGATTACCATTTCGGCAATCTTTTGCGAAAGCAGTGAACGTAAAGTCGTTGAACTTTGGTTTGTCAATAATCCGCGTGTAAATTGCAGCTTCTTCTTTATCCAATCGGGTGCCGCAAGCTTCAACAAATGAATTGAAGTTTGAGAGATGTTCATCAAGACGAATGCGTGTAGGCTTCGTCAGATAGCCCTCCAGATCGTCAAAGCATCCGTTTGAGTCTTTGATCAAAATTGGTCGTTGGTCGACAAACTTGATGTTCGGTTCGAACGGTTTTTTGATAACTTCGCTCATGATTGGATTTCTCCTGTTTCTTTGTCAACAATGATCGGGGACTGCTTTCTAAAAGCAGGGATTACTTCAGCCTTCGGCTGCTCTGCGCGAACTTCTCTGAACGGAAGGTTGCCTTGTCGCGGA
The DNA here is from genome assembly GCA_905212345.1 of uncultured Sutterella sp. Lineage (GTDB taxonomy): Bacteria > Pseudomonadota > Gammaproteobacteria > Burkholderiales > Burkholderiaceae_F > Aphodousia. The sequence goes on from CAJMEC010000005.1 coordinate 23,773, forward strand.
TTGTCAAGCATCAGATTGCCGTCGGGGCTCAGGAACATCGTGAACTCGGTGGGCTTTTGCTTCGGCTTTTTAGTCGTCACATCGTGCGTGACTTTGATCATCACGCCGGCTCGATTGACGACTTGAGCGAGTTTGAGTTTGAGATGAATCTCGAAACACCCTCCATTTTGGTCGATGTATTCGACCGCGTCGGCAAGGGCTTGCGTCAAGTCTTCGTCAACGCTTCCGCCCGATAGCTGCGGCAGTTGTTCTGAAAAAGCTTTCATGTTTTTCCTCATTTGAAAATGGATGGGGTACTCTCCGGTAGCGTTCATCGTTTCGGCTCACCATACGTCCCGCTTTGGGACTTAACCGAATTTCCCCCAATTCGTTATGCAGCCATCTTTTGAAGCGCCGCTTCAAAGTGGACCTGGCAATCATTTAAGAATTCGATGCAGCGAGCCTTGGCTGTTTCGAGTTCTTCGGCAGTCGGTTCAAACCGCACAATGAAAATGCGGAGTTCTTTGAATTCATCTGCGATTCGAGGATCGTAGTCAACGAAGTCCACCCATGAACGCCCTGTACAAAGTAACTGGACGAGCATTTGAGGCTTGTATTCCTCAGGGACAACGCCAGCCTCTATTCGGGCAATATGGGTGCTTGTTTCGGGGCATTTGATCTCGATAAGGCCATCTTTTCCGACGAGGCCGTCAGGAGAAGCCCCGAACCAATCAATTGTCGGATGTCGAACGAAGCCGACCAAGTCGACAATGTTTCCAGTCTCGATCTCGTAGGCTTCGCGTGCCTCGTCTTCGTGATCAACTCCCCATTGCATAGCCGGGGATGTGAAGCGATTCGACATGTTTTTTGTGAATCGTTCACCAACAATTCGCCGAAGCTCGGTGTCGTAGGCGGCGTAGGGTTGTCCCTTCGTGTTGCGAAGGATTGCCGCCTTTGCGACCGATGCTGTCAGACACCCAGCACGTTCTGCAAACCACGATTCAGTTTGTTGAAGTGGATTTGTCATTGCCGGGCCTCCACTGTGCGAGCGTCATCAGAGGCCTTGGCGACGTTCATCAATCCCTGCGGATAGGCTTGTTTGATCAACTGGCGTTCGTCTTTCGGGATCGAAGCCCAGAACATCGTGTAAGCATCCACGCCCTCTTGAGCCTTTTGGTATGCCAAGGCGATGATCTTTTGTTGTTCGGCGGAGGGTTCGACCTTTTCGGCAGGAGCGTCATTAGGATCAATGCTCTTTCCTTCCATCTCTTCGGCCGTCTCGGCGGCGTTCAGGTCGGGGAATGCTTTGCGAAGCGCCTGGCTTTCGGCGGTTTTGGACAGCATCCCGCGGGGGCGCTTGATCCACATAGGGGTGGGTTTGCCGGATTTCGACGTGCTGATCGCTTCTTCAAAGAATTCAGTCGCCGAGAACACTCCGATTTCGCCGTTCTTGAGCATTCGACGGACAGAAACCTTTGCCCATTCGGGAGCCTTGATCTTGATGTTGAACGCGCCTTCTTTTTCCATGCCCGAGAATTCAAACTCGGTCATTGGACCAAACTCGACATCATCAATGCCGGCAAGCAAACCGCTCTCGGCTGCTTGCGTGCGGTAAAGGTTTAAGCCCGGCATGATGACGTCACGGTTCGCACGGAGCTTGCTGTCCCACATCGGAACGATGTGCACTGGTTTTTGGAACGGATCTAATCCACGCGCCTTGCAGTAGCTCAAAACCATCGCAATGCTTTCGGTGGCTGCGCCCGGATAAAGGGAACTCTGAAGAACAGAAATCATTTTTTGCTCATCAACGATGGCGATCGCATTTTTCTTTTCAGTCATAGTTGTCTCTCTCAAAACTAGCCGTGAACGTAACCTGAGCCACCATTTCGGCGTGAATAACGTACGAAGCACCAGTTGTCTTTGAACTCCTCTTCGATCAACTCGTCGGTGATTTCGTCCTCGTCATATCCCTCTTCAGCCAGTTCTTCTCGAATACAACTTTTAGCTTCTTCTTCAGACATCGGATAACCAGTGAAATGGACTTCAATGTCTTCATCAGTGCATCCATCTGGCAGGTTGCTCAGGTAACTCATGGTGTCCTCCGCTTACTCATCCTTCGGTTCTTCGGAGTCTTTCTGTCCGTCTTTAATAACGACGACGCAATTCAGAATCCCGTCGTGTTCATCATCGGGGGCGTCCTCGTCATCTTCATCATCGTCGAGCTGAGCGAGCTCTTCGGCAGTCAATTCCCAAGGGCGGTCAATTTCGTCGTCCTCATCGAGTACGCAGCACTCTTCACGCCAAAGCTTCAGTGTCGCCTTGCATTCGAGGATTTCGTCAGGGTTAAGGCTTGCGATTTTGAACTCAACTGACTTTTGATCGCTGTTGAAGCAGACGTAAGCCTTCTTTGTGAGTTGAGCTGCGGTGACTTCATCTGGGCAAACGGAAAAGATAAACCGAGCTGCCTCTTCAGTGAGTTTCCAAATCTTTTTTGTCATGGTGAGCCTCTTTAAAAAATTAGAATCTGGAGAACCAGAGAACAATGTCGGGAGAGCACCACGCAAGCCAGAGAACGAAGGCCGACACAAAGACCCATGGACCAAGTTTTTCAATCCAGTCGGTTTTGTGTTCTTTGTCTTGCATGGTTTTTCTCCCCGTTAAATAAAATTGCATTTGATAGCAATTTAACTTGCAAAGAATTTTACGCTGACGCAAGAAAATAGCAAGTAACACTTGCGAAAATATTTGACACGGTTGCAAGTAAACCTTGCGTTAAATCAAAGAAAGGTAAAAGAAAACCGCCCGAAGGCGGTCAAAGCGTGACAGAGTGTCACGGTTTAGATAACAAAAAGCCCCGGGCGGAAATCCCGAGGCGGAGGCAACCTACTACAATTTGTAGTAAGTTGAAAATCAGGAGTTCTTTAACTCTTTAACTTCTGAGACAAACTTTTTGAAATCGGTCCCGATTTCTTGGTGTTTGTTGAACTCATCGTATTCTGAAGCCGCTTTTTTCATGGCACGAGTCTTACTAATCTTCCCTTTCCCTTGGAGAATATCGTATTCATTGAAGGTAAGGAATTTAATTACAGATTCGGCTAAAGATTCCATCGTAAATTCTTTTCTTAACTTTATTTGCCTTTCAATGTAATCAAAATAAGAATTTACCGAATCCTCTAAAGCGGATATTTCATCTTGTGATAAATAATTTTTTGCGATGTAAGTATCTCTCTTTTGAATGCGTCCGTCTGGTGCTTTTGGCCAGGTTGTAAGACCCATATTTGGCTTATTACGATCGGCACCGTAATAAACAATTTCGGCCGCTGTTTTGCCGGTTATCGCATAATGGAAAAGATTCTGAACTCGGGCAAAAAAATTGCGAGCGGTCTCTGATTTTGAATCGTAATCAATGCTACATTCAGCAAAAATTTCAGTTACTTGAAGCCAAATTCTTTGCTCGCTAGCTCTGATTGATTTAACTCGCCGGAGCAATTCTTTGAAGTAATCTACTCCTGTAAGCGTTTTTGCCTGTTTTAATCGTTCATCGTCAAGGACAAAACCCTTAACAATGTATTCTTTTAGGATCTTTGTTGCCCATATCCTAAAGCGCGTTGCCTGAGAGCTATTAACTCGGTAGCCAACTGAAATAATTGCATCGAGGTTATAGTGTTTCGTGTTGTACGATTTTCCATCTGCGGCAGTTATTAGAAAATTTCTAATAACTGATTCTTCACTGAGTTCGCCTTCTTGGAAGACCTTCTTTAGGTGTGCGTTAATTGTTGGAATTGAAACAGAAAACAGTTGAGCCATCTGTTTCTGCGTTAACCACATAGTTTGATCTAAGAGTTGGACTTCAACCCTAGGACCATCACCGACTTCACCATATAAAACAACACTTTTTTCTTCTGACATCAATTTCTCCGTAACTTAAAATGCCCTATTGATCTCAACAATTTTGCCGTAGATTCTTAATTTAGAAAGATCATCTCCGGAATAAATTTCCGGCTGATAGTCGGGATTGTCTGATCGAACAACGATGCCATCTTTTGTTTTAGAAAGTCTTTTAACCTTAAGCTGTCCTTCAACTGAAATCGCATAGATTTGCCCGTCAGCGATGATTACACAACCTGGACGTGAGTCGCACTCTTCATAGAAGAGGAACGTGTCACCGTCGCAGATGGTCGGTTCCATACTGTCGCCCGAAACGCGGGCGCGCTTACATCTATCCGGATTTAAGTGCCGTTTTTGGAAAAAGGTTCGTTTATACCAGTAGTCATCACCGTCGTCGACGATTTCCCATTCCGGAGATGCTTCTATGCCGGTTGGGCTGGCTCCGAATGTCAGGCGGTACTCATGGATCACGACAACATCGTCTGGGGGCGTGTCGCCGTTGTCAAAAGTTTTAACTGAAGAGGACTCTTGGCCGAAAAGAAGGTAGCCTGAAGTGGTTCCAAGGGCAGCGGCTAATTTTTCGAGATTTTTACCGCTCGGGGCGGTTTGATCTTTTTGCCACAAGGAAATGGACTGACGAGCTACACCGATTTTGTCAGCGACTTCTTGTTGAGTCAATCTCTTTGATTTCATTAACTCGCTTATTCGTTCACCGCAAGACATCTGCGATCTCCAACTCAATGTTTACTTGCATTTTCTCACACTTTATCAAAAGTAGGTAAAAACATATTGCGCAAGTGTCACTTGCTATCACTTGCGAAAGTGGTGTAAGATTTCGCAATAAAAATTGCGGAGATGCAAGTGACTCTACAAGAAAACAATCCAGTCAATCGAGCGGTCAACGCTCTTGGCGGCAAAGATCAATTTCTCGCCAACGCTGTCGGAGTGACGCATCAGGCGGTTAGCGATTGGAGAAAGAAAGGATACATCTCGTATCGCAAGGCTGCAGAAGTTGCACGCCTCACGGGGATTCCTGAATTCATTCTTTGCCCTAAATACTTCAAAGAGCCGGTAAAAAGTCGCCGGAAAGCCTAGAGGGCATCATGGCTCGCTATAGAAAAATCGACACTCGGATTTGGAACGACAGGAAGTTCAGGGAATTGGACGACAAGTCCAAGCTGGCTTTCTTTCTCGTACTGACACATCCGGACACCAACCAACTTGGCATGCTTCGATCGAGGTCGGTGGCACTCGCGATGGAACTCGGATGGCAACCAGATGCCATGCTCGATGCCATTCAGACGCTATGCCAGATGGGAATGTTGATGGTTGACGAAAAGGCAGGCTTCATCTTCATTCCGAACTTCCTAAAGTACAACCCACCAAACGGTCCAAATGCGGTGAAAGGATGGGCTGGTCTCATTGATTTGATGCCCGAGTGCAACCTTTTGGCACTCGCTTTATCGCACCTTAAACCCACTATTTTTGGGCTATCTGAGGGGGTTCGCTCTGCCATCCCAGATGACATAAAAGATGCCATCTCGCATGCCATCCCAGATGGCATAAAAGATGCCAACGAGACGTCATCGCGCATCCAGGAACAGGAGCAGGAACAGGATATATATATTCCATCTGAAGATGGAATTGTGGAAACTGCCGTTTCCGACCCGCCTGCCTCCGATTCTGAAAAAGACGAAAAACCGAAAGGCATCGACTGCCCGTACCAGAAAATCATCACCGACTACAACGAGATCCTTGGCCCGTATCTGGGAATGTGCCAGAAGCTAACGCCTACACGCCAGAAAACCGTCCAAGCACGCTGGCGCGACTGCATGAAAGACGGTGACTTCAAAACACAAGACGACGGTATCGCTTACTTCCGGCGCTATTTCGAGTACATCAAGACCTGTGACTTCCTGATGGGTAACAACGGGCGTGACTGGCGGGCTGATTTCGATTGGATCTTCAAGCTATCGAACTACACGAAGATTTGCGAAGGCAAATATCTGTCGAGGTAATCATCATGGAAATGAACACGACTCAATACGCCAAAGCCAAGGCAGAGAAGAAACCGATAGAGCCTGCACGATGCTGTTGCGGTGACTGCCAAGGCTTGCCCGTTTTTAACAAGATGTGCGTCTTTCACTCTGTCGCACAGGATCAGTACGTCAGAGGAGCGATGACTATTGTCCTTCGAAACCACCCGATTTATCACACGCTTCTTAACTACGCGCGCCTTTGCACTCACTACGACCCGCCGAAGACAACCGACGAGTGGAAAGTGATCTTCGGCTGCGCCCAATTGCTGGAACGTGTGAAGCTGCTGCCGGAGGGCGTCGATCTTTCCGACAAAAAGATGTTCAAGTCATTGATTGACGGGATGCATCGCAGAAATGTCGGCGGCGTTCATTTTGACGCAACTTATATCGGCATGGCCCTTGAGACATACCTCGTTGACCGAGTTTTGGCGGAGGCGCATCGGGTTCTCGAATCAACTAAGAATATCGACAGCCTTTTGAGTTCAGCCGACAAAGCCGAAATTGACAAGCGATCGAAGTTCCGGAAAGAGGACTTTGTCGAATTCTCGAAGCTGCCGATGTTTAACCCGAAAGTGGAGACGGCATGAGTGAATTCATTATCGAAATCATTTGCGTGATCGCTGGGCTTATTGCTCTCGGTTTCGCTTGTGTGAGGTGGTTATGAGCTGGACATTCGATTGTGTCGCAGATTCCATCGCTTATGTTTGCGTTCGTATTGCATTTGGGCTTTTTGTAGCGATGCTTTTAGGCGCATTGCCGATTCTGGCGCTGCTTGCTTCAGTCTCTTGGATTTATGAAAAGCTCTTCAAGCTATCGAGGTGAAAAAGTGAAAAAGAACTACAGCAAGGACGAGAAGCATCTCACGGAGCGTGAACGAGTGTTTGTGCTCCAGATGGCGCAGCACGGAGATGCAACAAAAGCAGCCATGAAACTTTGGCCGGAGCTATCAGAAACCGCCGCCAGAGTAACGGCAAACGGGCTCATGCGCCGTCCCGAAATTTACAACGCCATCCAGTGGCTGCGAGATCATCAAAAGGAGGAAGAAGACTATGTTGAAAAGCTTTGAGACGGAGCGAGCCTATCTAAATGGCGTCACGAAGGGGCAAAAACGCTTCACGGTGAAGTTTTCTGCACTCGTTAATGCAAAAGCTCGTGACATCGCAGAAAAAGCGTGCAAAGGCTTTATTTCGGAGTTCAGAAAAGCACATGATCCCAAACTCCTTGCTCGTCGAATGATCGTCAGAACCACCATCCGTGGCTACGACAAACTAATTAACCTAGGCGGTGACATGAGTCAAAAAATGCACTTCATTCGCAAAGAGCTCGAGAAAATCAAAATGCCCATCGAGGGAAGCACCTACATATACGAGCAATTAAAACCGAATGAAACGCCACATTGGCAGTTTGATGTCACGTTCTATGACGTGGATCCAACAGACCCGTTCACGGGTACTCCGTACTACGAGCTTATGCGGACGGAGAATTGATATGGGTAAATCACAGAGAACAAAGGGGGCGGCAGGGGAGCGAGAGGTCTGCCACTTGATTCAAGATACTCTCGGCGTCGAAGCCAAGCGCAATTTGAGTCAAACGCGCGAAGGCGGTTGCGATATCGCCGTGGGCAAGTATCACATTGAAGTCAAGCGCAGGGCTCGGATAGGCGGCATCTATGACTGGATGGAGCAGGCGGAAGCGTCCTGCTCGGGCACTGAACGCCCGGTTGTCTTCTGCCGGGCAGATAACAAAAAGTGGCTCGTGGTGATGCCGGTAGAGGAAGCCTTGAGATTGATGGGCAATGAGTTGTAGGAGATGTTTCGCCTATGGAGTTTATCGGAGATCCGCAGGAGTCAAAACTGCGCACCATGCAGGAGTTTTTACGCTTCTGGGCATGGTCGCAGAAAGAGCGAAAGCGAACAGGCGTGAATCCGCTTTACTCGCTCATGATGTCGGTTAGAAACGCCGAGGAGGAGCTTAAGCGAATCGAGCAAAAAGTGGCCGACAAGGACAACCCAAACGCTGCCTGGCGTGGGCTGACGCTTGGCAAACCCATCCCGATGACGCGGATCGAAAAGCAACTCATCGCCCGCAAGGTCGACAAGATTATGAATGACCCTGAACTTTGGCGGGGACATTATCGTGACAAGGAAGTTTTGGCCATGTTTTACCTTGACCCAAGTGCAAACCCGAGAGGGTGCAATGAAAGCGTCAAAGTGTTCTCGAAATCTTTGCGTGTTCCACGATGGCAAGTGAAGAACATGATCAGGTCGGCGCTTATATACTTTTCAACTCTTTACGGAGGATAAAAATGAAACGAGATTGGCGAGTGATTGAAAACATCCTTACTCATATTGAGGATGGAGATCTAAACCAGTATGTCAAAAAACAGCAATACCTAACGGATCTTGAGATCGACGACAAGGATTACTTCGGACACATCGAAATTTTGATCGATGCGGGGTTGATTAAACATTGTTCTGTGACGCGTTGTCTTGATGGAAGCTTCAGGGAGTGGCATCTTGAGTCGCCATTTATCACAATGCAGGGCCATGACCTGCTTGACGCAATGAGGGATAAGAAACTGTGGACAAGGATTAAAGCGAAGTCTGTTCAGTGTGGTGTTTTAATGTCGTGGGAATTCATTAAAGCGGCAATCCCTGTTGTTCTCCGTGAGATCATTGAAAGGCCGTAATCATGCATGAAATGTTGTATACTTCATCCGTCACGGAAAAAGACGTGACCGGGATTAGGAACCCCGAACGAATTTTGTAGCTTAGGCGCAAGTCGCCACTCTCTGTGGCTTTTTTATTGCCACAGATGGGGTAGTGAAACGCTACCCCATAGTCTCTGACGAGTGAGGCTTGTGGGCAGTCGCAAGACTGGCCGTAACCTAAGCTACGGTAGTTCCTAACCCACAAGTCCTCGCTCACCCAATTAGGAACTGGGAAGCAGGGTTTTTCAAATCTGCTTAGGAGACTTTAAATGTCTGCATTATCTTTTTGCTTTGAAAGCAATCAAGTTCGTGTACTCGGAACAATTGTTAATCCTCTGTTCGTGGCCCTCGACATCTGTAAAGCTCTTGGTTATCAAAATCACAAAGATGCCGTTGCACGTCACGTTGATCCAGAAGACATTTCTAAACAAGAAATCACCGACAACATGGGGCGCAAGCAGGAGGTAAACTGCGTTAATGAATCCGGAATGTACGCCCTGATCTTCGGCTCGAAACTACCGAGCGCAAAACGCTTTAAAAAGTGGGTAACCTCCGAAGTGTTGCCTGCCATCCGCAAGACTGGGCAATACTCAACTGCTGACAAAATGAAAGCAGTTGCCACCCTAACCCCCGAACAGCAGTTCGAGCTCAAAGAAGCAGTGAAACGCAAAGCAAAGACCGCCCCAACGCATTATCAAACGATCTACCGAGCAATTTACGCTCGCTACAAGATCGCTCGATATGAACAGTTGCCCGCAGATAAACTCGCCGATTGCATATCGTTCATCAATACGATTGATTTGAGAGTGCCTGCTATGCCGATCACTCAAAAGTCAGAGGCTCGCTGTCTCACAGATGCTGAATTAAGTTCTTTGGCCAAACTTCATGGCTTGCATAAAGATCCGTACTTCGCGATTGCGTATAAAGTTGCATACGATACTCTGCGTGTCGCTCAGTCAAAATTAGCCGGCAGGTTTTACGATGTTATGACTGAACCTGCTTTGGCTCTTCTCAGAATCGAGAAAATTCTTGAGCGAAATGGAATTGAACACTGCTAATTGTTAGCCCAAGCCCTGGAAATATTGTTCACTTGACATTTGTTTTCAGGGCATTAACATTACTTCCAACAATTTGGATGGTTCCGGTTTAAAAGCACTGTGTATTGATAGCGCCCCGTGAGGCGCCTTTGCCGTGCCCGGAAGAAACGTAATATCTTTTCAAAGAGTAATGCCCATAGATCACAGAATGATTTATGGGCATTATGTTTTTTAGATTCTTTATTCTATTTGGGAATACTAAGTGTTATTTGCTAACGAAATCATTTCTTGTAAAAAGTCAATTTGATAGGCCTCTCCACCAAATGAGATAGGACTTGATCTGGTTCCGTCAAGCATCAACGTTAACCTTTCTGAAGATTCTCTTACAACAGAAATTACTTTCTCGAATTTTACAAATTTTGCTTTGTCATAAAGTCGGATTCGTACTCCAATATTTGTTACGACAACTTCACCAGTTCCTAAATAGACCTTTTCTTCTCTGGAAACAAATTTTCCTCGCGAGTTACCAACTCGAAATGAAACGCCTTTGGCCACACGAAAAGACACACCGCGCGAACCAGCTTCAAATTCTCTTGTCTTTTTTGTTGAAAATATTTTCAACTGACCAAAGCAAAAGAAAACCTGTTCTTTCTTAGGAACCAGAATTGTTGAATTTGAAAGAGTTAAGAGCCTTTCGGGCTTAATGTTGTTTTTAAAGTAAGCTTTAGTTAACGCAATTCTTAGTTTTTCTTTTTGATCCGCGGTTAACTGAGTGAGGGTATAACCATTATTTGTTAACGACTTATCAAGATAATCTCTCAGGCTTTCATCACTAGAAGTCACATCTGCATTCTCATAGCAGTTTTCGACAACTGAGAAAGTGCTTTTAGGGACTTCAAGTTTCTGATCTACAGAATCCACAACATCTTTTTGATCATTGTTTTCGGCTGTTGAGCCTTTATTGATTAACTTGTAACCACCGTAAGCAACGCAAAAAAGAATAGCAATAGCTAAGAATGCTTCCATGATCGATCCTGATAAGTTTTGAAATGGAAATAATTCTAGCCAATAGACGACATGGCAACACGAGTAAAGAAAAAAATGGGGGCTCCCTCTTTGTATTCAAATGAGCTGGCAGACAAGATTGTTGATTTAATCTCACAAGGCTTTTCAGAGCGAGAAATAAGCAAAAAACAAGGGATGCCTTCATTAAGGACGATACAGAACTGGAAAGATAAATACCCTGACTTCTTGCAACGCTCCGCGCGAGCACGTGAAGATAGCGCCGCTTTGTACGATGATAAACGGCGTCAAACAAACGAGTGGCTGCGAAATTTGATGGAAGAACACGCAAAGTCAGGTGAACCAATTCCGAAGGGAGTCGTTGAGGCGGCCCGAGCGGTCATGCAGGAGGATGCTAGATCAGCAGCCAATCGGAATGATGCCTTGTTCGGTGATAGAAAGACTGTTGCTATTGACGCGGCAAAGGACACCGGAGAAGGCTTGGCAGCCGTTTACGAGAAAATCAAAGAGGGACTGAAACAGGATTCTAATGAGTAATCCGTTCATTGAACTTTGGAGGCCACACCGGTACAAGGTGTTTTACGGTGGCCGTGGCTCTGGGAAATCTTGGGCTATTGCAGAGGCGCTCATCGTTATGAGCGATATGTGCAAGCTACGCATACTGTGTTGCCGTGAAATCCAAAAGTCAATTAAAGATTCAAGCTATCAGTTACTGAAGGATACGGCTGACAGACTGGGGATTGCGAATCGATTTGTCTTCCTTGAAACAGAGATCCGTCATAAAAAAACGGGATCAAAGTTCATCTTCACAGGTTTGCTTCGCAATGAGCAGACGATAAAGTCAAAGGAAGGCATGGATATTTGCTGGGTTGAAGAAGCCCAGACGGTATCTGAAAGTTCATGGGAAACCTTAATCCCGACGATTCGTAAGGATGGCTCGGAAATTTGGTTGAGCTTTAATCCACTTAATGCCGACGATCCAACGACCGTTCGTTTTGTCGAAAACCCACCGCCAGAGGCTTATGTAAGAAAGGTCAACTACGACGAAAATCCGTATTTCACCGAAGAGATGCGCTCCGAAATGGAATACGACAAGCGGACGGACTATGAAAAGTATCTTCATATTTGGGAAGGCTATCCGCGCACTTTCAGCGACGCTCAGATTTTCAGAGGTAAGTTTGTCGTCGAATCGTTCCCCGATGACTTGTGGAAGTCTGCCGATCGTCTTTTTTTCGGTGCTGACTTCGGCTTCGCTCAAGACCCCTCAACGCTTATTCGTTGTTTCATCCACGAGAAGAAGCTCTATATCGACTATGAAGCGTATGGCGTGGGCGTAGAAATTGACGAACTTCCGCAACTCTATCGTTCTGTGCCTGAATCCGATAAATGGCCGATCAAGGCTGATGAAGCACGACCCGAGACAATTAGCTATCTCGCTAAACGCTGTGGCTTCAATGTCTCAGGGGCTAAAAAGTGGAAAGGATCTATTGAGGACGGTATCGCTTACTTGAAGTCGTTCGACAAGATCGTGATTCACCCTCGCTGTAAGCACACAGCCGATGAGTTCCGTCTGTACAGCTACAAGATCGACAAAGTAACTAACGAAATTCTGCCCATCGTTCTGGATAAGTCGAACCATACCATCGACGCTATACGCTATAGCCTTGACGGTTACATCACACGCCCGGGCATCGCTAAGTGGCAACAACTTGGAAAATGAAAACTCGCAAAAGACAACCCGCAAGAATCGACAAAGCACGCTCACGATTTTCCGACGGCATCGCTAATCCTCTCCTGCGCATCGGCACGGGTACACGCAACACCTTTAACCCGTCGACCTATCGCCCCCAATGGGTGACGCTTAACCGCCAAACACTCGAGTGGGCTTATCAAACGTCTTGGATGGCATCGCTCGCTGTCGACATCGTAGCCGAGGACATGACTCGTGAAGGCTTTGAGCTTCAGGACACGCAACCCGAAATCGCTGACAAGATCAATAAGATGGTAGACCGCTACGGCGTGCTCGACTCGCTCTGTGACGTGGTTAAGTGGAGTCGTCTGTACGGAGGAGCGATTGCAGTCATTCTCGTCGATGGTCAGGACGTATCTAAGCCATTAACAAACATCCCTATCGGCTCGTTCCGAGGGTTGTGCGTCTTAGATCGTTGGCAACTCGACAGCGTAACAAACGATCTCGTGACTGATCTCGGCCCTGACTTCGGAAAGCCCGAGTATTACCGCATTATCAGCGAGAACGCCGAAGTTAAGTTCACGACGGACAAAATCCATCATTCCCGAGTCCTACGCATGGACGGGCGCAAGCTCCCGTACTACCTCCGCCAGTCTTACCAAGGTTGGGGTGCGTCGATTCTCGAGCCTGCGTGGGATCAAATCCGAGGCTTTGACTTAGGCACTCGATCCGCAACGCAACTGCTCTCTAAGACGTATCTTCGCTATTACAAAGTAGAAGGCTTACGAGACATTCTGACGAACGACATCGCCGCTAAGGGCTTTCTCTCTCAGATGGACTATGTCCGAGAGTTTCAGTCGTCCGAAGGCATGACGTTAGGCGACAAAGAGGACGACTTCCAGACGTTCTCTTATTCGTTTACGGGCATCCCTGAAGTTCTTCTTCAACTCGGACAACAGGTTTCCGGTGCTTTCGGTATCCCACTCGTGCGTCTGTTCGGTCAATCTCCTGCCGGACTTAACTCGACCGGCGAAAGCGACCTGCGTAACTACTACGACAGCGTCAAAAAGTTACAGCGGTCAATGCTACGCACGAACTTAAGGAAGCTCCTCGACGTTATCTATCAGAGCGTGACGGGTGACCGACCCCCTGCGGAGTTCGATTTTAACTTCGCTCCGCTTTGGCAGATGACGCAGTCCGAGCGTGCTTTGGTAACACAGCAAACGGCTGCGACAATCGCCGACGCTTACGACCGAGGGTTGCTCTCGCTCGATCAGGCTCTGACAGAGCTTAAGAAGCTCTCTGGCGTGGTCGGTGTGTTCTCTTCTATCACAGACGAGGACATCGCAGAAGCAAAAGAAATGGAACAGGCGCAATTACCGCCCAATCCTGACGATTACGCTTATGGAAATATCCCAGAAGAAGGCAAACCGGGCGTTCCGAGAGCCGACGAAAACGGTTCAGATCGAACGGTGGTACAGGAAACGCCTGACGCAAGTAGCCAAACTGGTCGGACAGATCGCTAAGGAATACGATGAGGACACTAACCCCGTCGTCATGTCCAACGTCATTCAGCAACGCCTTTTCGCTTACTCAGCCACGCTTGAATCGTGGGCTTTTGCAGTCTCAAAGATCATGCTTGATCGAGTCTCTAAAGCCGACTACGACACGTGGCTCGAAGTCGGCAAAAAGATCAGCCGAGAGACCCGAAAGAAGCTCAAAGACGTTGCACCGACCTATCAGCAACTGCAAAACGAGCAGGTGCGCTTGATTCAGTCACTCCCCATCGAAGCCGCAAAGAAGGTTCACGACTGGGTGCAAAAGGGACTCGACAAGGGCGAGCGATACTCCGACATCGCCAAGCGCATTATGGACGAGCTAGGCGCAGACACAGAAAGCCGAGCCATCTTAATCGCCCGTACAGAGACAGCTCGGGCACGCTCGAATTTCACTCAAGCACGAGCGCAAGCGGTTGGCTCTACGCACTACATCTGGCGAACCGTAGGCGACGGCTCAGTCCGACCTACCCACAAGGCTTTAAACGGCACGATACAGCGTTGGGACTCTCCGCCCGTAAGTGACTACGGCAAGGGTGGCATACCTATCCATAGTGCCCCCGGTTGCGTCTTTAATTGCCGTTGTTTTGCCTCACCAATCTTTCCCGATGACGAAAGACTTAAAAACTTATGAATTTCAAAGACGGACAATTTTTAACGGTCGAACACATCAGCCCTCACATGGAAAAAACCAGTGAGGGCTATTTGTTATGCCGTGAAGTCCCCATTTCCCGAGTTGGTGAATTCGAATACTCGGGAATCGAAGTGGGGATTCCTTCAAAAGGCGGTCGAGTGCTGATGACTCGCACCGCAGACGAGCTATTCAGACCCGAAACAATCCAATCCTTCAATGCGAAGCCCGTTGTTATCGGACACGCTCGTTTTGCCGACCCAGAAAACTGGAAAGACATCACGGTCGGCATTGTGCAGAACGTTCGCAGAGGTCAAGGCGATCAAGCTGACGAACTCCTTGCGGACTTGCTCCTTACAGACCGAAAGGGAATCGACCTCGTGGAAAGCGGTCGTTTGCGTGAAGTCTCCTGTGGCTACGACGCATCGCCTATCGATGACGGGGACGGCAAGGGGCATCAGGTGGGCATCGTGGGCAACCACGTCGCCTTGGTTGAAAAAGCACGGTGTGGTCGTGCTTGCAAAATTCGAGATGGTGAAATGAAAACGACAAATCTCAAAACGATTCTGCGCCGACTTTTCAGAGACGGCGACGAAGAAAAGTTCAATGAGACACTCGACAAGTTAAATGTCGAAGAAGTCAAAGATGAAGAGGGCGAAGAAGTCATCACGCCCCCGACCAACCCCGAAAGCCCTGACGATGATCGTCTTGCTGTTCTCGAACACGAGTACAAAGAGATGGCTCAAAAAATCCAGATCATCATGGAAAAGCTCGAGGGCAAAAAGGAAGAAGAAACGACTGACGAGGAAACAGACCCCGTTCCCGAAGAAGAAGTCGTCTCTGAAGAAGAAGCAAAGCAAGTTCTTGCTGACGCTGAAACGGTGTGCCCGGGCATGAAACGTCCGCAAGGCGATTCTGCCGACGGCAAGTTCTCCCGTAATCAGCTTGAACGCATTATGCGCATGGCTCTTAAGGACGGTGGCATCACGCAGTTTGGTGACTCTGCCACGCTCGACGGTCAAGCCCTCGCAATCGCTCTCAAGGCTTCCGCTCAATCAATACGAGACAAGAAGAACCCGAAACCTGCCGAAAAGTTCGGCGACGGTTTCCACTCTCGTCTTGAACAAATCAACGAACTTAACAAGAAATTCTGGAGCAAGTAAAAATGGCCGCTCAATTTATTGGTACTTCCATGACTCGTGGTTTTGCCGGAGAACTTACTCGTGGCTACTACGATGCAACGACCGAAGTGAAAGCTAACGACGCTACCACGCCTGTCGTGGGCTTCGGTGTCCCTGTCAAACTCAACACGAACGCCGACGGCGTGACCCCGTGTTCCGCTACGGCTGACGCTGTTTATGGCTTCGCCGTTCGTGAATACGGTCAAGCCGTTCCGAAGATTCGCTCTTCGGCTCTTGTCGACGAACAAGACCAAGCACTCGTAACCGTTATGAAGCGTGGCTATATGGCTGTGAAGCTCGCCAGCGGCACTGCAAAACTTGGTGGAACTGTTTACCTGAACGCTACCGGTGGTTTAACTGCCGACTCAGCTTCTAATACGGCGATTCCCAATTGTATTTTCATGGGAGCCGCTGACTCAGATGGTTTGGTTGAAATCGCTTTCAATATCTAAGGAATAAATCAAAATGGCAATCCAACGTTTTACTGACGCTGAAATCAGCTCAACGGGTGCGTTCTTAGTCGGCGAACTTGAACGCCTTGACCCGACGCTTTACGAACCGATCTCCGACTTCACGTGGGGTCGTGATATTGACCTGCGCACCGATGTGACCATCGCTGACGAAGTGACCTCCTTCGTTCTCAGCAACTTCGGCGGTGGCTTCGGCGGTACGTCCGTCGGCACGAAGTCTTGGATTACGGGCGGTGACAGCACGCCTGCCCGTGTCTCTGTCTCTAGCACGAAAGTCACGACTCCGATGACTCCGTGGGGCATGGAAGTCGCCTACTCCATTTTCGAGTTGCAAAAAGCTCAGCAAGCCGGTCGTCCGATCGACGTGCAGAAGTACGACGCTATGCGCACGAAGCATCAGCTCGACATCGACACGCAGGTCTATGTTGGCGATACGGAATTGGGCATCAAGGGCTTGCTCAACAACGACGACAACGTCACCGTGACGAATCTCGGTGTGTTTACCCCGGGCACGACCACGCCTGCTCAAGCCATCGAGTTCTTTAATGAATTGCTGAACTCCGCTTGGCAAGCTACGCAGTACACCCGTATCCCGAACCGCTTGCTCGTTCCGCCTGCCTTCTTCAGTGCTTTGGCTTCGACGCAATTGCCGAACACCGAACGCAACTTGCTCGAATACGTAAAGGCTAACAACCTGAGCGTGGCAAACGGCGGTACTTTGGAAATCGTCCCTGTGAAGTGGTTGGCTAATACCGACATCTTTACGAATCCCCGTATCGTGGCTTACACGAAGGATCGTTCTGTGGTTCGATTCCCGATGGTCGAACTCCAATCCTTGCCGGTGCAATACCGTGACTATATGCAAGCTGTGCCGTACTACGGCGCACTTGGCGGTGTTGAATTTGTGCGTCCTGAAATGGTGTTCTACGGCGATTTAGCCGCTAAAGACTAACCATGAAGCGCATTGGTGTTAGAGGTCGTGTGCTTCTGAATATGTCAGGAGGTCGTCAGCAGTATTTCGAGCCTAAGAAAGTCTATGAAGTCGATGACGAAACAGCCGCCCATCCGTACTTGGTTGGACGGCTTTCTTTTATCGAGGACGTAGCTCAGAAGGTCGAAGAACCGAAGCCGTCTCCTGAACAGGTGCAAAAAGCACCGACTAGAAGAAGGAAATCAAAATGAGTGAGCCGAATCCGCTCTCTGTCGAAGAATTTCGGGAAGCGTTCCCTGCTTTCTCGTCCTCTGACGAGTATCCCGACTCTGCGGTCAGCGTACAGCTAACGCTTGCAGACAAGTTTTTCAGCTCTCGGCGTTGGTCAGACGAGACGATCCGCAATCACGTCATGGGACTGTATGCCGCTCATTATTTGAGTGCTTACGGCTCAAAAGCGTCGGGCGGTACTTCGACGAGCGGAAGCGGTTCTCCCTCTCTCGGCATCGTCGCAAGTAAGTCTGTCGACGGAGCTAGTGTTTCCTACGATACGTCAAGTACGACGTGGGCAAACGCAGGTTTCTGGAACGCAACGCCTTATGGTCGGGAACTCTGGTTCTTAATGCGTATCTTTGGCGCAGGAGCTATCCAGTTATGAGTAAAGCACTTTTGACTGTTTCGCAGTTCAACAACATGAAGGCTCTTAATGATGCTGTTCGTGCGTTGGCGAAAAAGTCGCTCTATGTCGGCATAGCGAAGGGAAGCAGTGGGGACAAGCGCACAGACGGTGCGCCAGATAACCACTTGCTCGGCTTCGTTCACGAGAAGGGTAGTCCAAGCGCAAACATCCCTCCTCGCCCGTTCTTAGTCCCCGGTGTGGAGTCCGTTAAAGACAACATAAAGGATTCAATGGGCAAGGCGATGGAGCTTGCTCTTAAAGACAAAGAGCAGGAGTGCGACGCTATCCTCGAGCGTACAGCGATACAGACAGCGACCGCAGTCAAAGAGTACATGACTACGGCAGACTTTGAACCCTTGAAGCCTGCAACGATCCGCAATCGTCACCGATCTCGTCTTACGCAAAGTATGCGTGAAGAAGAGATTAACGAGGATATTTCGCAAATCCAACCGTTAATCAATACGGGCAGTCTTAGAAACTCTATCGACGGCTATTTCATCAAGGAATAACGCAAACATGGCTTTTTTAGATGTCTCAGAAGTTATCAGAGACCCTCTGTTCACCTCGCCCGTGACATTAGTACACCGTATCGAGTCTTATGACGAGAACGGGAATCCGATATGGACGGACGGGGAAAAGGCAGAGGTCATGGCTGTCGTTACCTCCGACATGAAAACCCTTGAGCGACTACCTGATTCTCTCAGACGGGAGGGCACGATCATGGTTCGCTTCATGATCGACGATGCGCCCGAAGGTTTTCAAGCTAGAGGGTATGACTGTCTGATCTGGCGAGGCAAGCGGTTTGTCGTGAAAGACACAGCCGACTATTCCCAATTCGGTGAGGGTTTCTTGCGAATGACTTGTTGGCCGGAGGAAATGAGCGATGGCGGATATTGATTCCAGAACGTCTGGCGTACTCAGACCGCTTGCAAAAGAGAACACGAGCGAAGTCGAAACAAGGCTTCGCTCTTTTGTTTCTCAGATAACGGGAATTGATCTGAAGCTCGTTCGTAAGCGTTGGATGCCGAAGCCCGGCACGCAACCCGAGATTGGCAAAGACTGGTGCGCAGTCGGCGTGACCTCAGTTCGCACGTGGGGCGTGCCAGTGATTAAGGGCAAGCGTGGCGATATAGCCGACCCCGAGAGCGGAGACGTTAAGAGCGAAGCGCATCAGACGCTGACGGTTGAAGCCACGTTCTACGGGGCGAATGCCGCCGAAAACGCCGATCTTTTACGATCAGGTTTGTTGCTCTCGCAGAATAACGCTTGGCTCGAGTCTCAGGGCTTAACGATTCAGGGCGTAGATGACGAGATCAGACACTTGCCCGATTTCCAACTTCAGCAATGGATAGACCGCTACGACGTGACTTTTAGAGTCGGTCGTAAGGTTTCTCGCACATACGGAGTCCGCACTATCGCAAGCACGGACGCTGAAATTATCACCGAAAAAGGTAAATTATGAGCTTACCAACACTTCCAGTTAATCGAATTGTCGATGTCACGATTCAGATGTCACCGCTTGCGGCAGCGACCCGTAATTTCGGGGCGATGCTCATCGTCGGTGCTTCTGATGTCATTGACACTCAGGAGCGCGTCCGTGCTTACTCGAGCGTGACTGACATCGCTAATGACTTCGGCACTTCTGCCCCTGAGTATCAGGCCGCAGTCGCTTTCTTTGCTCAATCTCCGCAACCGACAACGGTTCAAGTCGGACGTTGGGCACGTTCTGCAACGAGCGGTCTCTATAAGGGCAAAATCCTGTCTACTTCCGATCAGGAAATGGACAACTTTACGACAATCTCTGCCGGTGCTTTTGACGTGACCATCGACGGCTCAGTCGTCAATGTCACCGCCGTCAATCTCTCTGCGCAGTCCAACCTTAACGGCGTGGCTTCTCAAGTCTCTGCCGCTTTGCAGTCCAAGGGCACGTGCGTTTGGAACGGTCAGCAGTTTGTTATTAAATCCGCTTCGACGGGTCAGACCTCTACGGTGTCCACCGTCACCAGTACGGAACTCTCTCAAGCGATGGGCTTGGATAGTGGCACGATGGTCACGGGCGCACCTGCCGAAACGCTTGAAGAAGCAACCGTCGCCTTGTTGGACATCAACACGTGGTACGGTGCTTTTTACACGGGTGACATCGAAGATCAAGACGTTATCAACACAGCCGCCTTGATTAGCGCATCGACCCCTTCGCATATTTGTGCTTTCACACTCAAAGAAACGGACGAGTTAGACGGTACGCAGACTTCGAGTCTTGGCTATGAATTGGCACAGCTAGGCAATAACCGAGTTTTGCCTATGTACTCAAGCACAAACGACAATGCCGCCATGAGTGTCTTGGGTCGCATGAGTACCGTCAACTTTGAAGGCTCGAACACGACGATTACGCTCATGTTCAAGCAATGCCCGGGCGTAGAACCCGAGTATTTAAAGACTTCTCAGGCTAACGCTCTGCAAAGAAACAACGTCAACGTTTTCGCCGCTTATCAGAACGACACGTCGATTCTGCAATATGGCACGATGTCGGGCGGTTGGTACATCGACGAAGTTCACGGGCTTGATTGGTTGCAAAACCGAGTCGAAACCGACTTGTGGAACTTGCTCTACACGTCCACGACTAAGATCGGTCAGGACGAAAGCGGGATGACCGCCATTTTGTCCACTGTAAACAGCTCGCTTGAAGCGGGCGTGCGCAATGGATTGATTGCTCCGGGCGTGTGGAACGGTGACGAGTTTGGCACGTTGAAGCGTGGCGACACGCTGACGACGGGCTTCTATGTCTACATCCAACCGCTCGAAGAACAGGCTCAGGCTGATCGTGAACAGCGTAAAGCTCCGCCGATTCAGATCGCCGTCAAGCTCAAGGGTGCGGTTCACTCCATCGACGTTACGATCACGGTTAACCGCTAAGAGGTAAAAAATGGCCACTTATTCCTTTCAAAATGTCACGGCTACCTTGGTCGGTTCTGGCGTGGTGAATTTCGGCTACGGTGCTGGTAATGCCAAGGAAGGCATTACGGTCGAACCGAACGAGGACATCAACGCAATGTATATCGGCGCAGACGGCGAAGGTATGCACTCGCTGAAGTCCAACAAGTCGGGCACGGTAACAATCCGATTAATGCGCACGTCTCCGCAAAACGCACAGCTTCAGCTCCTTTTTAACGCCCAGACGCTCTCATCGTCTTTGCACGGTAATAACGTCATTACGATCCGAGACAAGGGCAACAACGAAGTTTGCGTTTGCCGTAACTGCGCTTTCAAGCGTGTTGCAAGCCGTAACTACGCAGAAGAAGGTCAAATCCAAGAATGGACTTTTGACTGCATCAAGATCGACTTTAGTACGGGTGAATACTAATGCCTGAAAAACTCCTTCCCGAGCATTTAACGCTCGACGGTTGTGAGTACGTCCTTGGGCGACTGGATATGTTCCAGTCGCTCAATTTGACTCGTCTTGTTTCTCCTTTATTGCCGGTGTTGTTTAGCGATGTCTTTGGCAACGCTCTTAAGACGTTGTTTGCATCAAAGGAACTCAAGGAAGCGAGTCTAGAGGACGTTATCGCAGAGATCAATCTCATTGTGAGCATCAGCGAGCCTGTTTTGGTGCGCTTTGCTCAACTCCCGGAAACTGACTACAAAAAGATCATCGACACTTGTCTCGGCTGTATCGAGCGCAAGCAAGGCGATCACTGGTTCAGGGTCTGGGAAAACGGAGTACCTCGTTTCGACGACATGGAGACGGCAACGGTTTTAAACCTTGTTTTCCGTGTCATTGTGCGTGAACTCCGCCCTTTTATCGCCGCCTATGCGAAATCGGCACAGGAGGTGGCGTAACGCAACCGGGAGACACGGGGAGCTTTCTCACTCTACCACACGGGTGGGACTATCTTTTGCGCCCCGTTTCTCGTGGTTTCTGCCGATATGAGAGTCTTTCCGACGGGTCTCTTACCCTCGAAGATCTACTCATCATGAATACTTACATCGACAATCAAACGTACAACACAAACCTTCTGATCGAACGGAGTCAAAAGCATGGGTAATAGCATGAGCAACGTACTAGCCGGTTTCTTAGTGCGTCTAGGCTTCGACTACGACAAGGATGGGTTAAAGAAGTTCGAGGGTACTGTGAACGGCGTTGGCAAGGGCATGATGTCTCTTGCAAAGCGTGGAGTGGCCGCAGGGGTAGCTATCACGGCGGCAATCGCTAAGGCTAATTCCGAAGTCAACAAACTCTACACGCTCTCGAATCAGACAGGCGCAAGTGTTCACTCAATCCGAGTGCTTGGGAGCGCATTTTCAGCCGTTGGCGGTAGTGTTGATGACTTGCAAGGGGCTATCTCGTCTCTTGCTCAGAACATCAAGTACGGTAATTTTGAGCCGTATCTGAATAGCTTGGGCGTGAGTTTGCGTGACGCTCAGGGCAACGCCCGAGACACGTCAGACGTGTTGCTCGATCTGCGTGACGTTTTAGTGTCGATGCCGCAAGAACAGGCTCGCCCGTTAGCAGAAGCTCTTGGGATTGGCGGTAGTGCGTTTGAAGCGATGATGAAGTCGGACTTTAACGCAGAACTGGCTCGCTCTAATGAGCTGTTCGGCGAGATGAATCAGATAATCGGCAACTCATCGCTTTCTAGTCACAGACTGACTAACGAGTTCTCCCGTTTCGTTGACATTATGAAAACGGGGAGCTTGGCTATCGGTTCAAGCCTCGCTGACTTACTTAACTTAGATGACGTACTGGCAGGGATTAACGACAGCCTTGCGAAAGGTACGGTCGACTTCGTTAAGTGGCAACGTAGCGTCATTGAGAACTCGAACGGGGTTCTGGATTGGGCAGAGCAGACTTTACAGCCTGCGATAGACGCTTACAAAGACACGATGACGAAGAAGCGCACGGTCGACGACCTGAGACGTTTCTCTCGATGGTTTGTCGATACGTTTGCCCCTGATTCACAGAAGCCCAAGACAGTAGGAAACGCACAGGAAGCTCAGGCCGTTCACGATTCACGGTTGCTCGGCACTCGTGGGATGCGGAACAACAACCCCGGCAACCTGCGTCAAGGCGTTGGACAGGTCGGGACAGATTCGGGAGGCTATGCTGTATTCCCCTCACGAGAAGCTGGCTATAACGCCGCCGCTCGGCAGCTTGTCGGCTATCACAACGCAGGGCTTGACACGATTAACGCCATTGTCTCCAAGTGGGCACCAGCAAGCGAGAACAACACTCAAGCCTATGTTTCCTCTGTTGTTCAGAGCATGAATCAAAAAGGCTTCAATGTCGGTGCTTTCTCAAAGTTGAATCTAAGAGACAGCGGAATGTTAAAGGCGTTGCTCGACTCAATGATTAACCACGAAGTGGGCAACGGTGCCGAGTCCTATTTCACAGGGTCGGCTTACGATACGATCATACAGCGACAGGCGCAGAACGATTGGACAAGCAGAGTCGTCACAAACAATGATCGATCACGAAACGTTAATGTCTCTCAAAACATAACGATTTATGCGTCAAACCCCGAAGAAGTCCGTCGTGTAATTGACCCCATGAATACCGCTCAATACGCAACAAACAACGCTTTTTAAGGAATTTTGAATGCCTAGCTTACCTTACAGCTTAGAAGCACTCATTTTTGGGCGTAATCGATCTATCGCCGGGATTATCCCAGACGTGACGATCAGCGAAGAGCATAGCGACAGCCTGACGGTGACAAAACACCCTGTCGACATCGGGGCGAACATCTCCGATCATGCTTTCAAAAACCCAGCGGTTGTTCGATGCCAGTTCGGGTGGTCAGACAGCTCACGGCTGATTAACTCGCTCTTAGATACCTCCATTTTTAAAGGTATGCAGACAACGCAGGACGTTTATAAAAGTCTGCTAGAGCTGATGACGAACCGTATCCCGATTGAACTGCAAACAGGGAAACGGAAATACGAGAACGTTCTGCTAACAGAGCTAAGAACGACAACGACCGAGAATACTGAGTCTTGTTTAATTGTTGATTGCGTCTTTGAGGAAATCATCACGGCTCGGGTGCAGACCGTCACGCTTGCGTCTGAGTATCAAAAGAACGCATCTAAGACCGCATCGGTGACCAATGGCGGGCAACGCTCCGCTTCGCCGATCTCAGCAACCGGAGCCGCACGCCAATGACAATGTACAAAATCCCCTTGACGACGGGCGCACAGTCCTTCTCGATCAATCTGGGCGACGTGCAGTACCGCATGACGCTGATTTATCGGGACGCTGACGGTGGTGGTTGGTTTCTCGATATGGAACGGGTCGACGAGACAGACGCCATTTATGGCATTCCGCTTTTACTCGGCGTTGATCTTTTAGCGCAGTTCGCTCATAAGAACTTCGGACATCTTTACGTCAACATGGACGGCGGAGTTAATCACCGCCCAACATACGAAGAGATGGGCAATACAGTCATTCTGACTTGGACAAACGACGATGCCGAATGAAAACCTCCCGAATCAATGGCTGCGCTACTGCCGCCTGACCGTATCGACAGAAAGCGTCGAGGGTACGAACGAGCAGATGATACAAGCGATTGATCTGTCCGAGTTTCGCATTCGCTTCCTTGTCGATCAGGCGTGCGTAGGAAAGCCGACAACCGCCGAGATTTCGGTCTATAACATCGCTCAGTCAACGATTGATCTAATCCCCGGAGCGACCAATCAGGACATTCGCAACCGCAATATTCTGGTTACACTCGAGGGCGGTTATCAATCTAACCACGCAATCATTTTTCAAGGTGAATTGTGGTGGAAAACGACAGGACGAGAGAACGAGACAGACACGTATCTCACGCTTGTCTGTGCTTCTGGCAGTCGCAATCAGGGCTATGCAGTCGTAAACGCCTCGATCCCGAAAGGCGCAACACAGCAGGACGTTCTGAACATTGTCGCTAAGTCGATGACAGAGAAAGGCGTGTCGGTAGCGAATAAGCCGACGCTCATGGCGACCAAGCTCCCACGTGGCAAGGTCATTTATAAGATGACCAAGGACGCTATGGAAGGACTTGCAGATACGAATAACTTCGACTGGTACATCGGCACGAACGGTCTCGTTACAGTCCCGAAAGACAGCTCTTTCGACCCCAACACCGAAGCGATTCTGCTTAACGTCACGTCGGGCATGATCGGGCGACCGAAACTCACGACCCTAGGCGTGAATGTTGACTGTCTTATGAATCCGCTGATTGACGTGGGCACGATTGTCCACATCAACAATAACGAGATTCTCAGAGAAAACTACGACACGTCGATGGGTGCAGTCCGAGAAAACTACGCTCGAACGACCTTATATGAGGGCGCAGACGGTTTTTACCGAGTTATTGCAAGACAACATATTGGCGACACCCGAGGGAACGACTGGTACACGAGTTTGATTTGCGTGGCAGTCGTAGGCACGCAACCTCTGACCCCCGGTGTTAATAACTTCTTCCCGAACACATGATTAAGAAAAACGTAGCAATCGGCGACCCCAATCAGCTTCTGAATCAAGCGATTAACGCTCGACTGGCAGGGGTATGGACAGCCCTCCCGGGCATTATCCAGAGCTTCGACCCTGAAACGCTTACGTGCGAAGTACAGCCTGCGATTCAAGGGCGACAGCGTGACGCAGATGGGACGATTAAACAGGTTAATTTACCCCTGTTGCTCGATTGTCCCGTCGTCTTTCCGCACGCAGGGGCTTGCTCTCTAACCTTCCCGATCAAGGTAGGCGATGAGTGCTTGGTTGTCTTTGCCTGTCGAGGGATTGATTTTTGGTGGCAAAGCGGCGGAGTTCAGCCGCCGCCCGAGCCACGAATGCACGATTTGTCGGACGGCTTCGGTATCCCTGGGGCGGATTCACAGCCGAAAAAGATATCGAACGTCAGCACCGAAGCGGTACAGCTTAGAAGTGACGACGGCCAAGCGTTCGTTGAGATCAATCCAACGACACACAACATCAAAGCCCAGACAACAGCAAATCTAGACGCCACCGTTGGCGGAAACAGCACTATCGAGGTAACAGGCAGCGTCACGATAAAGGCTGCAAGCGTCACGATTGATAGCCCGAGCACGCATATCACGGGGACGCTGCAAGTCGATCAGCTCGTGACGGCGCAGCAAGGCATAACCTCGACGGGCGGCTCAGGCGTTCAAGTCATCGGGCCAATTACGGCGAGCGGAGACATAACGGCAGGCTCTATCAGTCTGCAACAGCATACACACAACGGCGTACAGCCCGGCGGTGGGAACACAGGGCAACCTCAAGGATAAAAATATGAGAGTTAGATTCGTTGATCACTACATTTTTGCTGATGATGCTGAATTTGAAGCGAAACACAAAAGAGACGAAAGTGGAAAATTTTCTAAAACCGAATCTAAACAAAATACTGCTAACGAGAATAATGCTAACAAAAATAAAAAATAGCCGGCCGAAAAGGGAAGCTTAGAAACTTTCGAAGGCTCTGTAAAAGACTTTAAGGTTCGTGCTTCAGCAGTTTACAAAGAACATCTCTCTATGTTAAAAAATGGCGAAAATCCGTCTACAGTTCTTCGGTCTGCGGCTCAAAAGTTATCAGGTGTCATTTCGGTTAATAGAGCTGTTATCAAAACTGGCAAAGTTATTATTGGCGAAGAATTCATACGAGAGTCATGTAAATACATTGCGAATAAAAAACTAACGGAAGAGCAAAAAATTGAAATAGCGAAAAAACAACTAGCTGGAATGTCTCATATAGGTGATTTACTTGACCAAGGGGAAAACACCGGTTGGAACCATCAAAGTGATCACAATCCAGAAAAGGATTTCACTACCTTTTATAAACGATTTCCATATGAAGGGAAAAATCCTGTTTTTGCAGTTGACGTTTTTAGAGAACACGAAAACGAAGAAAGTTTACACAGAGCCTACAACGTCACAAATGAGGAAAATAGAGGCTTTTTGAAGAAAGCAAATATTTTGAAAATAAGAATTGGAGATTCTATTTCTAAATATGAAATTGTGCGAGTGCGAGTAACCTAAAACAAGAAACCCGGCTGGTGAGGCGTTGACATTGGCGTTGCTCACGTTGACCGGGTTTCCAGTTGTATTCCTCTCTTGACGGCGTCATCCAGCCAGCGCACATTCCTAGACTCAAGAATACAACCTTTGCTTCTATTTTATTATTTCTCGCAAAAAAAATAAATGAAAGTACGAAAACTTACAGCCTCTGGTGACTATCGTCTCGGACACGGCGACAAAGACTTCCTTGTTGATAACGCCGAGGGAGTGGCTCAGAACGTCATGACTCGCCTTGCGCTGTGGCAGGGTCAATGGTTCCTCGATACCTCCGAGGGAACGCCTTGGCTTCAGCAAATCCTTGGCAAGCACTCCGTTGTCGACCAGATCATTAAGTCGAGAATCTTAGACACGCCCGGAGTGGTCGCTATCTCGTCTTATGAGTCGATTATTAACCCCGATACACGCTCGATGACCATCACAGCAACCATCGAAACCGAGTTCGGGCAGTCCACTATTACGAGTGAAATAGCATGATCTCAAATCCCGTTTTTACCGTTTCAGAAAACGGCATTCAAGCCCCGTCTTACGCTGAAATTTTCGAATACTTTCAAAGTCAAGCAAGAGAAATTTTCGGCCAAGACGTGAATATAGACGCAGACACGCAAGACGGACAGTTAATCGCCATTTTCGCTCTTGCACTAAGTGACGTAAACGCCCAAGCGATTGCAACCTACAATCAATTTAACCCGAATACAGCCGTCGGCGTGGGCTTGGATTCTGCCGTTAAGACGAACGGCATCACACGTCACACAGCGACCAATTCGACGGTTGACCTCGTGCTGATCGGTCAAGCAGGAACAGTTATTACGAACGGCGTGGCGACCGATGACAACGAAAACCGATGGTTGCTGCCCGATCAAGTGATTATCCCTGTAAGCGGTGAAATTACCGTCACAGCAACCGCCGAAGAAGTTGGGGCTATTGAAGCTTCTCCGAACACAATTACGCAAATTGGCACGCCCACACTAGGTTGGCAGTCAGTCAATAACCCGACACAGGCAACCGTAGGCGTGGCAGTTGAAACAGACGCCGAACTTCGTCAACGTCAATCGAGAAGTACAGAGCTACCCAGCGTTTCGCTATGGGAAGGCATTATCGGCTCCCTTCTTAATATTCAGGGAGTTGTTCGAGTGTCTGGCGTTAAAAACGACGAAGACGAGCCTAGCCCTGAAGGTGTTCCAGGCCACACAATCGCCATGATTGTAGACGGGGGGAATGTAGACGAAATTGGAGAAACAATTTTCTTAAAGAAGGGCGAAGGGGTTGGCACTTACGGTAGTGTTCAAACGACGTATATAGATACTTACGGCTTCCCCAACGTGATTAAGTTCTCACGCCCAACAATCGTCAACGCTTACGTAACTCTGACTATTACACCCTCATCGACTTACATTAGCACTGTAGCCGATGAGATCAAGCAACGAATTGTTGACTACATCAATAGCCTTGCCATCGGTGAAAGCGTAAATATCGCCCGTGTTTTATCGAGTGCGGTAAAAGACTGTACGACGGGCGTAGACGATCGGTTTGACGTGACCGCCATTGTCATGGGTGAAGCGTCAGGATCACAAACAGCCGCCAGCATTCCTATCGAGTGGAATGAAGCGGCAATGTGTGACGTTGAAAACATAACGGTGAATTTAAATGAGTAACTCAAACGAATACACCGATCTAATTGCGGGTTATCACGTTGATAAACCTGATTTTCAACGATGGGTTTTCACGTTAACCGAGCCATTGAGAGTGGCAAGGGAACGGATCGCAAATCTACAGCACGATTTTGACGTGGATACAGCTGTTGGTGTTCAACTCGATGCGGTTGGTGCGCGAGTCGGCATTTCGCGCATCATGCCGGAGAAGCTGACGGGTGTCTATTTCGCGATTGATGACGATGGCGGCGTTGGTCTCGATATCGGTATTTGGAAAGGCGCGTTCGATCCGGATGATGGCTTGATCAGTCTTGACGATCCAACCTATCGAGCTGTGATCAAGTCAAAGATTCTGATGAATCATTGGGACGGAACGAACGAAACGCTGCCCGACTTCATCAATGGTGTTCTTGGCTATTTCGGCGTGTCCGGAAAGGTTGTTGACTTGCAGGATTTGGAAACGATGCAGGTTGCACTCAACCTGACGCCCGACACAACGCCTCAAGTCGTTTACGAACTTTTGAGCCGTCGAATCATCGACGTAGTCTCTGCGGGCGTAACACTCAACCTAACGGATAACTTACCTTGGTTTGCGTTTGACTTTGACACGCAGTCTGTCAAGGGTGTCGATGAGGGGTATTGGTTCCCTCTTGCCTGAAACGAATAAACGAATGTCTGCCGCCTCCGGGCGGCTTTTTTTTATGGGTACAAAAATGACTGGTATCAATCAACTTTTGCCTTTTGCAAACGGCGAAACGCCGAACGTCATTTCTTATGACGATTGGAATGCGCTTGCGGCTCGTCTGAGCGGCTTTCAGAGCGGTATCGCTTCTTCCAAGCAGTTCAACTACATTCTGGCGCAGGGTGGTGCGGCAGGCTACGTAATCGGACAGATGGTTGCCGATTACACGACCGAAACGGCAACGATTGCTGCAACGCCTCTTTATCAGGCGTTCAAGCAGGCAATGAGTTCGTTTGTTGCTGACAATCCAATACTTGCAACTGGAACGACGACTGCTAGAAGTGCGGCTGATCGATTTGCTGATGTTGTAAACGTGAAGGATTTTGGTGCAAAAGGCGACGGTGAAACTGACGATACAGCGTCCTTTGTCGCCGCAACTCTTACGGGAAAGACCGTTTATATACCGAATGGCGTTTATTTGGTAACGGAAGATTTAACCGGAAATTACATTAGCGATAAATCGAGAATTATTAGTTCTGTTGGTTCAAATGGCTTTACGGTTGGAAATCTAATTCTTGGGTCGGCTTGTACTTTCGTTGGGAACGACATCGGAAACAAGAACTTTTTTGAAACCGTTGATTTGTCAAACGATCAACTGACATTTATTGGTCGAGGGTGCGGTAGGAACCTTGGACAAGGAGCAGATACTTCAACAGGCATAGGTCAAGGGTGCATGTCAGGAGAAACGGTTGATGATCCTTTGTCAGACTATTCTCCATACACCGGCATTGATAATGTTGCTATAGGCTTTCACGCCGGGAAACGCTTTACAACAGGATCTAGTAACGTTGGCATAGGTAGAGATTCTCTTAACTGTGTAACAGACGGAGAAAGAAACACGGCAGTTGGCGTAACAACGTTGCAGCAGCTTATTCATGGAAATGCGAATACTGTTGTTGGAAGTCGTGCGGGTATGCGAATGGGAACAACAACAGACCCGGAAGGACATCGCGTCTCGACAGAAGCTGTTTATAACAACACGTTTGTAGGCGAAAGTGCGGGCAGAGAGACAAGAATCGGCAACCTGAATACATATATCGGATATGCCGCAGGCCGAGGCGTAACAGACGAATCCAATATTTACACAGGCACTTCTACAGGAGAGCGGAATACAGTTGTTGGTGGATCAGCTTTACAAAGTGTGTCGAGTGGCTCTTCCAATACTGTGGTGGGGCAGGGCGCTTGCGAAAAAGTTACAACAGGAAGTCAAAATGTTGTTTTAGGCGCAAGCGCAGGAGCTGCCATAGTCGATACGTCAAACTCGATAATTATTGGGACTGAAGCTGGACAGAGCGCAACATCGGCTAATAATTGCATTGTCATTGGAAACCTTGCTCTTAAATACTCTACGACAATTGATAATGTTTTTGCTGTTGGTAATGGAAGTGGACTTCCTTACCTTAATGGCACAATGAATGGAGAATCAAATTCAAATTACTTGCGTGTTGATGCTGCATTTACTCCTTCTACAGACAGCGTTTACAACCTTGGCTCGGCTTTATACAAATGGGCAGCAGTTTTTGCGGCAAGCGGGACAATAATTACATCGGATGAGCGCGAAAAAACTGCAATCGCAGCACCTGATGATGCTGTCATAAGAGCGTGGGAGAAGGTTAGTTTTAAAGTTTTCCAATTCAAAGATTCTGTTGCAAAGAAAGGTGAAGATGAAGCTCGAATACATGTTGGCGTAATTGCGCAGGAAGTAATCTCTGCATTTGAGTCAGAAGGTGTCGATCCATTCCGCCTTGGCATTGTTTGCTATGACGAATGGGATGATGAATATCAAGACATTCTGGTGATAGACACTCCAGAAGAGCTAGGAGACGACGGAAGTGTTGTGACACCTGCTGTTACGCATATTGAACGTCATAAAATCGTAGAAGCTGGAAACAGGTACAGCATTCGATATGACGAGGCTTTTGCTCTTGAGTGCATTTGCAATCGAAAGCGAATCGCTGACATGCAGGCAACGATTGAAAAACTTGTGGAAAAAGTAGGAGGTATCTGAGTGAACGCATCGAACTTTGCACACGCAGGTCTCGCCCTTACGTGTCAAATCTTGACGGCCCTGATCGCAGTCGCGTTCGGGGCTGATCTTTTTGAGGCCTGCGTTATGGGTGGACTTCTCGCCGTCGGCTTCTATTGGGGTCGAGAGGTCGATCAGGCCGAGAAAAAGGCTGGCACGCCTCCTTGGTGGTCGGGATTCGTGATGACGAAATGGAGCACTGATGCTTTGCTTGATTTACTTTTCCCGATCATCGCTTGTTCTACATTTTCTTTAATTTGCTTTTTGGCATCTTAACCGTACAAACATGACTACCAAACTAATCATTAAGTGGGCGCTTCTAGCGCCCGTTTCTTTATTTATGGCCGTGTTCGCACGGCTTTTATGTCCTGTCTTACCGCTCTTTGCTGACGATGAAGGATATTTACCTGAGTGGCTCTGGTGGTTTCAGACCCCGTTCGACACTTTGGACGGTGACGACGGCTCGTGGGAACGCCACCCTGGGACGGGCAAGTAGCAGACATACTGGCGTCGTGTGTGTTGGTTATGGCGCAACGCCGCATACGGTTTCGATATGCGTGTCTGTGGCATCAGAGTCAATCCCGATACTGATCAGATTGTCTATGAAGGCAACCCA
This sequence comes from uncultured Sutterella sp., assembly GCA_905212345.1. Lineage (GTDB taxonomy): Bacteria > Pseudomonadota > Gammaproteobacteria > Burkholderiales > Burkholderiaceae_F > Aphodousia. Next base: position 55,681 of record CAJMEC010000005.1, read on the forward strand.
GACATCGGGGATAACTCCGGAATTTCGGGCAAGTGCAAGTGGTTCGCGTACAGAGACGGCAAGCTGATTGCGTGGCAGTGGTACTACTGCCAGCACTATTCACTCTTTGACGGTCGATTCAAGAAATGTGTTCGTATCGGATTTGGCTGGAAGATTTGGAGCGAAGAGAAACTCTATGACGAACCCGCTCAGTACTGGTTCTATATCAATCCTGTTAAGTAATTAGGAGAAATCAAAATGACAAAAGACGAACTCAAAACGGCTTTAAAAGATTTTGGTAGCCGTGGCAAGCAAATTGCAGATGAGCTTTATGACAAGCTCGAAGCAGAAAAAGAAACGATGGACACAGACACACGACGCAAGACACGTGCGTTCTGGGCTTTTGTTGCTATTTGTACGTTTGGCATCGGCATCGCTGTCGGTCATTGGCTTTTGTAACTGTCGGAGGCGTTGTGATTAACGCTTTATCAAATCTTTTACCGCATTCGGCGGACAGAGTAATGATGACTCTTGGCGGGACGGTTGGGGCGATGTTCTCATTTGCGTTCGGGGACATCGGCCCGTTGTTGGTCTGGTTGGCCGTTTTTGTTGTTCTCGATTACGTTACAGGCATTCTGGCAGCGTTGAGGAATGACACGTGGAGCAGCCGAGCGCTGTTCTACGGCACTATTCGAAAAATCATTATTTTCGCGATGGTCGCGTTGGCGCATGGGTTAGATGTTGCTTTGCATGATCTGATTCATGTGGATTTCGTTCAGTCGATTGTCCTTGTCGCTTACATTGCGGGGGAGTTCGGTTCAATCATTGAAAATCTGGAAAAGTGTGGTCTTGGTCACGTTGTTCCGCCCGTATTCAAACACATTTTGGATGCGATCAATCTTTATCTTGACAGGCAAGTTGACAAACACTTGCCATCGGAGGTCAAAAGTGAAACTAAGAAACCTCGGAACTTATGAACCCGCGCTTGCCGCGGGTTTTATTTCGTCGTTTGAAGGTTGTCGACTGTCTGCTTATAAGTGCTCCGCCGGTGTCTGGACCATTGGCTATGGTCATACCGAAGACGTGAAGGAAGGAGACACTTGCACTGAAGAACAAGCGAACGCTTGGCTTATTGAAGATATTCGAAACACGCAATTGCTTCTGGCTCATTACGTCAATGTACCAGTAAGCGAAGGAGAATTCGTTGCTCTTGTCTCACTTGCGTTTAATGTCGGAGTTAGTGCTTTGATGAAGTCAAAACTGCTACGTAAGTTGAACTCTGGTGACCGAGAAGGTGCTGCTGAGGAGTTTTTGGACTTTGATCTCGCAAACGGCAAGCGCATCGCAGGCCTTACAAGACGACGCAAAGAAGAGCACGATCTTTTTCTTTTGGATTCGTTAGAAGAGCAACTTCCGAACATTGTTTGATCATGACTGAAACTTTGAAAATTGGAAGTATCGGCTTTGTGATAGGACTCTTTGTCGCAGCTCTCGCCGCTTACTTTTGTTACGAAAAAGGGTTCGATCATGGAACTGCCGAAACAGAAGCGCGCCACGCATCTGCTGTCGAAATTGCCCAAACGGAGGTAAAAAAAGATTATGAAAAGCGTATTCAAGAGCTTAGTGCTTCTCTTGAGCGCCTTCGCTCTGACAATGCTCAGCGGCTGCGCGAGCTCAACGACTTCAGTCACGCCCGAACAGATTTGGCAGCCTGCCGCCGTGACCGACGCGACCTTGGCCGACTGGCGGTCAGGGGTGAAGAACTACTCAGACGAGCTGACTCGTATCTTGAAGCGCTCAAATGAGAACTAGTCAAAAAAGCCGGGGCTTTCGCTCCGGCTTCACAATCTAATCAATACCAAGCCATTCTCTCTGTTCTTGCGTCAGCTTAGAGCAGCAGAACTTTGCCCACTCATCGTAAACAATTCTCATGTCGCCGAGCGCCTGCTCGCGGTCGTAAGCGCATTGATAGCTTTCATTGCGGTGATCGAGACAGCTTTCTCTTAAATCCCTTGAAAACTCTGGGTGCCCGTATCGACTGGCATCTTTTGCCCAAGTGTTGAATGTTGCTCGGCTTAATCCGTGTTGTGTGACAATCTTTGGTGTCCCCAGTCTTGTTTTTTGATCGGGGTCGCCCCAGCCTACACCGTCCTCTTTGAGCTTCCTTTCGTGCATACGCTTGATGCAGGCCCTAAAAGCGTCAAGAGAATGAGGGGCTAACTTTCCTCTATTTATATTAGGGAAGATCAAATCTGAGTCCATGAAGCGGGGAGCGGTACGCAAAAGACCAAATGCCGCTGCCGAAAGCGGCGTTTTTCGGTCAAACGGGATCGTCTGCTTCTTCATCTTCATGCGCTCGCGCGGGATAAGATGAATCCACTGACCGTCCTCTTTTACGATTTCTGACCATGTTGCTTCTCTGGCGGTTGTGTTACGTGCAGAGGTCAAAATAGCAAACGCAAGTGCTCGAGCGGTTTGAGAATTCGGCACAACATCAATCAGAGCCTTGAAAAAGTCAGGCATTTGTTTGACCGGCAGTGCCGCCTCGTGGCTGCTCTCTGGTCTTTGAAGAGGCAGAAGATCCTCAAGTTTCCCACCTTTGATTTGCGCAGGATTTAGCATGACGGGGATTAAGTCGTTTCTCATGCCCCAGTCAAAAGCATTTTTCATGTCCGAGAGGATGCGCTCAGGCGTGTCAATCATCGTCTGCCATTTTTCAGACAGCTCTTCAGCTAAACGCTCGGCAGTGATGCTTTCAGCCGGGCTATTCAAAAGTTCTGAAGAAAGATGATTTCTGCAGAATCCATCCCAGACCCACTCGCGAGGCTTTCTTTCGTTTTGCCACTTCCCACGAGCTTCATTAAAGCGAATCCACTGATAGACAAGCTCTTTGACTGTTATCTTGTCGGACTCAGGCGTCTTCTTAAGTGAATCCTGTTTTTTCTTTTCTTCTGCAGTCGGATCAATACCAAGCTTAATTAACTCTTTCCATTCGGCCGCTTTCTTAAATGCGTCACCTAAAGAAATTTTTGGATACCGACCGAGCTGAAAAGACCGACCGGTTCTTCTATCTCTCAAAATAAAATACTTGCCCAGAGTTCCATCAGCTAATTTTTTTGGTCGTACATAAAGACCAGCAACGACCCCGCAAGCAGTTTCGGCTGTGATTGTTCTCAGACGTTTTTCAGTCATTCTCTCTGCGACTTTTGGCATTTTTTGCTCACCATGGAAAGCTCAATAATGAATTTTTTATGTTTTTTATTTTTGTGGTGAGCATAAAGGTTACCAAAAAACACGAGCTTGAGACAAAGAATATAAATACGAGACAACGCAAGACAAACTATATTGTTTCAATAGATAGCCTGGAAATAGGGGAGTTCTTAGAACGAGACAATAAAAAAAGCGATCTGACAACAGATCGCAATTTTGAAAGATGGTCGGGGTGAGAGGATTCGAACCTCCGACTCCTACGTCCCGAACGTAGTACTCTACCAGGCTGAGCTACACCCCGACGATCACCGTTATTAAGCCTTGCGCTCAACAACGAAGGACAGCAATTCTATCAGAGAATTTTTGAAAATGGAAGGGGGAAGAACATCAAGTGCTAACTTTCCTTTTTCAAGCTCCATTTTTGCTCGTACTTTGCAACGCTCAATGGCTCCACTTGTCTGAATAATTTGAGAAATTTTTTCAAAGTCACCGTGGCCGTCACGAATGGCTTTTTCAATAAATGCACGATCCTGATCGTTGGCAGCCTGCATTGCGTAAATGACTGGCAGCGTAACCTTCCCTTCTTCAAAATCTGCGCCGATTTGCTTTCCGCTTTCTGTAGGATTGCCAGAGTAGTCCAGGATGTCATCAGCAATTTGGAAAGCATTGCCGAGAGCCATTGTATAGTTTACGAGCGCTTCCTCTGCCTCCTTAGACGCACCGGCAAGAGCACTGGCCATTTCTGCCGCAGCGGCAAAAAGTACCGAAGTTTTTCTTTCAATGACTTTGAGATAACGAGCTTCATCAACACTGGGATCGTGAGCGTTTTTCATCTGAATAACTTCGCCTTCACTTAAAGTGTTGGCGGCACTGGCTAGGGCTTGCATAACCCGTAAATTGCCGATGCGGATCATCATTTCAAAAGAGCGGGTATACATGAAGTCACCCACTAATACCGCGACGCTATTGCCCCACTTTGCGTTAGCGGTCGCTCGTCCTCTCCTCATCATGCCCTCATCTACGACATCGTCATGCATCAATGTGGCTGTATGAAGCATTTCAATGGTCGCACCGAGTTCTCGATGATCGTTGCCGCTGTACCCTAAAGCTTTTGCCATGAGCATTAAAAGCGCGGGGCGCATACGTTTGCCACCGGCTTGTGTGATGTAGGAGCCGATTTCCGTAATTGTCGGGCTTTGACTGTTGGCAAATTCCCGAGCAAGGATGTCGTTGACAGCTTTGAGATCCTCGGCAATGGGGGCGAGGACTGTTTGAGCAGATTTCTTGATGGAAGAGGTATTTGATGTCATAGTGTGGCTCATTATACTCACGAACTCCAACAAAAAAGGGAGGAACTGTCCTCCCTTGTTGATTGCTCTCTCAGACTTTACGCCGATTGAACCTTACCGGAATCTTGAGTTTCAGGCGTTGTCACATTGAGTTTTTGCTGCAACATCGCGATGATTTCGTAGTGGTTAATCAGTTCGCGCGCAAAGAGCAGGAAACTCAAGAAGAGTTCGCAACCACGCGCGGAGAAACCTTTGTCTGGACCATTACGGAGCAGTTTTTCCTGAATGGTTTCAATGCGAGCAAGAAGCGATTGTGCGTTGGCGTGCAAAGCTGCCACATCGGCTTTGCCATTGTGGTTGCCGACAATTTCAAGCAGAAGCTGAGATAAGTCCGCTAAGTCTTGACTCAGTTCTCCTTGGAACGTGCGGTGGCGATTGGCGATGTGATCTTTCGAAAGACGAGCTAAAGCTTGCAGCGAACGTCCCACATCACGGAGGTTAGTGAATGTACGGAAATAGCTGTAACGGGCGTCATTGTCCTCCTTAGTTGGAACAAAGCCGGAATTTTCCATCTTGTAATAAATGCCTCGCTCATGAGTGAGCTGATCAAAGTTTTCATTGGCTTGCAATTTGAGCTTACGCAATCCGCTTTCATCATCATTGAGGAAAGTTTCAACAATATTGTTATAGAGCGTGACAGTGGTCAAAAGGTTTTCTCCGACGCGCTGATTCAAAATTCCTCGAATCTTATCGACATCGTAACGAATAGCTTGCTCTGCTTTGTAGCTAGCTTCCTGTTGCTTAAAGCGCATATTGCTCCGGATGATGAGGAAGAATGCCAAGATGGCAAGCAAGAATGCGACAAAACCACCGCCCATAAAAATGATGGCGCAGACAACCGCAGCCAGCGTACTGGCGGTCAATGCAGTAACGAACCAGCCGCTAATCACAGTTAGGACACCGGAAATGCGGTAAACGGCAGTTTCACGGTCCCAAGCACCGTCAGCAAAGGAAGAGCCCATTGCAACCATGAAGGTAACGTAAGTGGTTGAAAGCGGCAATTGCAACGATGTAGCCGAAGAAATCAACGCAGCAGATAACACAAGGTTAACGGATGCTCGAACATAGTCAAAAGGAAGGGGCACTTCACCACGCTTCAATCTTCTATGTTTGAAACGGGAGTCCAGGGTTTTCTTGACGGCTCCCGGGATTAATTGATTAACGATACTTCCAAGGCCCATGGAGGCACGGACAATGACACGGCCAGGAATCGAGGAGCCAAACTGTTCATGATCACTTTGCTGAGAAGACAGATTCAAGGCAGTTTGGAGCACGCGATGGGCTTTTTTAGAGAACCACAACGTCAAGACCATGACGATGCCGGAGGCAAGCAGGAAGAACGTATCGGTTTTAGTTGAAACCAAAAGACCACTCATAATGAGATCGTCAGGTTGAGCGCCCGAAGCCATCCAGATCTTGAAACTGTCATAGGCGGCAAGCGGAACACCGACGAAGTTCACCAAGTCGTTACCGGCGAAGGCAAAAGCCAGGGAGAAGGTGCCGGCTAGGATGACTATTTTGAACACATTGAATTTACAGACAAGGATGAGCAGTTGAAAGAGAATGGAGAAACCAACAAATAATGCAATGATAAGCATTTGAGTATTGGCTTCAATCCATTCAATCCATTCCGGCTGCATGAAGCTGGCCCCGCGAGCCCCCTTCATTACTAGAAAATAGGCAATAGCCGTGATAGATAAACCGCCGAATACTCCGCCAACGTAGGGATAGACTCTTTCAAAGTAGAAAGAGAAGATCAGTCGCATAATGTACTGCACAACTGCGCCTGAAATAAATGCCACCACAACTGAAATTAAGATGGCAGAAATGATGGTCAATGATTGACTGGTGTTAATGTAGTCAAAGACCATTTGTAAAGAACCGCCTTCCCAATACAACTTAATGGCTGCCGCGGCGATGGCACTGCCTAACAATTCGAAGACGATGGAAACGGTGGTGGAGGTGGGAAGACCGAGTGAGTTGAAGGTATCAAGTAAGACGATGTCGGCGATCATGACCGCAAAGAAGATAATCATCACTTCTGTGAAATTAAACATCTGCGGGTGGAAGATGCCGGAGCGTGCCACCTCCATCATGCCCGAGGAAAAGGTTGCGCCCAAAAGAACCCCGAAGGTGGCAACCCACATCGTTGTGCGGAAGCTTGCGATGCGTGATCCCATAGCGGAATTAAGGAAGTTCACGGCGTCGTTGCTGACGCCAACGAAGAGATCGAAGCATGCAAGGCCTGCCAAAAACACAAGCATCGCTATATAGTAATATTCCATGAGTTCCCCGTTGGAAAGTTCGTAATATTGTCAACGTTTTGTAACGTTGCGCGAAGTTTATGACAGAATTATGACAACAATATGACAAAATAACGGATCGAACGTATATTTTTCGGGTTATTGCTGATTCTGTACAGTAGTGTCCAAATCGGACTTTAAAAGTACGTTCAAGATCTGTTCGCCTACAGT
>CAJMEC010000006.1 GCA_905212345.1 uncultured Sutterella sp.
AAAAATCAAAAAAAAAACCCGCCATTTTTCTGTCCGTTATTTCCCTACTGTAGGCGAACAGATCTTGACTGTACTTTTAAAGTCCGATTTGGACACTACTGATTTACATAATGAGATGATTCTGGGTAGAGTTCCATTGGGACACTTTCTTTTAAAGAAACACATCCAGATAAACCTGTGCAAACGGCCAAGGCAATAGTAACTTTAAAAACATTGATATTCATATTGCCCTCAAAATTAAGAAAACATTTTTGCCTAAGTGTAAACGCCCCCAATGCAATACAGATTTTCCTGAATATCGTAAATAATGGATAGAAGTCAATTAATGGAGAACAATATGTACAACGATTCAAACTGTAAAAAGTGGGATGATTTACATGAAGAAATTCAATTTTTATGGGATAGCCACCGAAACCCTAGGTGTACTGAACATATGAGAGCCCGTCAAGTAAACAAAATTATGCAGATGGAACCCGCTCCTTGGAATTGTAAATTCGTTTGTGTAAATTCCACTCAGAGATGAGTGGTGATTCTGTCACCAAGCTCAATACTAAAACGATTTAAAGCCAGTCGCCAATTCCTAATCGGAATGGTCCATTTTTTCGAAGCGGCGTCAATGGCTAAATAAACCACCTTTAAAGCGGCATCATCGTTTGGGAATATCTTATGACGAGTAGTCGCTTTTCTAATAACGCTGTTGACTGACTCAATGGCATTGGTTGTATAGATCACTCGGCGGATATCCTCAGGATAGTTAAACATCGTGATGAGATGATCCCAATGACGGCGCCATTGCTCGGCAACCACCGGATACTTGTCCTTCCAATCCGCATCAAACTGTTCAAGGGCTTCCAAGGCTTGTTGTTCGGTTGCTGCTTGATAAATGGCGCGTAATTGCGCCGCCACGCGTTTGTAGTCTTTCCAGCTGACAAAACGCATACTGTTGCGAACCATATGAACAACGCACAGTTGAATTTGGGTATTTGGATAGACTGCCTCAATGGCCTCAGGGAAGCCTTTAAGACCGTCAATGCAGGCAATCAAAATATCTTCAACACCCCACTTTTTAAGCTCGGTTAAAACCGATAGCCAGAACTTGGCTCCTTCATTTTCTGCCAGCCATAGACCCAATAGTTCTTTGGGGCCGGATAAATTGATCCCCAACGCGACAAAGATGGCTTTATTGACCACACGTTAGTTATCACGGACTTTGACAACGATACCGTTCATGGAAACCACCGGATAGACTGTATCCAAAGGGGCGATGATTTGATCATCAAGTACTCCCGTTCGTGTTTGTCCCTCGGGGACAATTCGTGGCTCGAAGCTACCCGCACGATCTCTGGGAACTGAAATGACAACCGATTTAACGTCTTCTTATCGGAGCCATTCCGGTTATTGGTGCTACTATGACAATGGCCAAGCAGCGTCCATCTCGCCCTGTAAAGCCTGCTCAATCAGATGTTTGCACATCTGTTGGATGAGGAGTTCAATTTCATCACTTTGTAATTGTCCGGTTAGGATGCCGGCGATTAGTTTGTCCTGATCCATCGATAAATCCATTTTGTTTTCTCCAGAGAGATTAACAAATCTTGGATTTACACAAACTTATTTACCTCACTATGAGTACTCACTCTGCTAATTTATAACAAAAAAGCACCCCAGATTTCGTGAAAGCCCTATGTTTATTAACAGACTGCGAGCTTCACAACTATTTTATAGTTATGAAGCTCGTCTCATATCTCTGAAATCAGAGACACTTATTTACAGCCTCTTCCAAATAACTATCACATTTTCAGTAATTATTACCTAAAAAAGTATTTCAAGAAATTAAAGAAAATATTCTTACTATCATCAAAATATTTATAGGGATCTTTGTAAAACTTCCTTACCTTCTTTTGGTCAGTATACCGATTAACGTAGTTAGCAATTAAATGTTGCCACGAATTCGTGAATTCTCTATACAAGAGACAGCCCTCCGGCCAAATCCCACTATCCTTTGAAAGAATGTATCTCAACCCTCTCCCTGAATACTCATTTTCAAAGCCAACACCTTGAAATAGCTTCACATCCTCGGGAGTTGGATTATTCAGAAAATCAACATATAACTGTGCAACAGATTTGGAATCTAGAGATGAATACATCACTTTATTTCCCCAAATTTCAACCCAGTCGTTACAAAAATTCACCACTCCCTTATGAACACCCTCTATAAACTTCACTCTACCCTGTTCATTTGCATCCAAAAATACCGGCTTTAATTTTTGACCTTGAATCTTCTCAAATTTAACGAAAGATGTGGAAGTATTTAAAAAAACTGTTTCAAACATCAAGATGTGTTTTATATATGGATTATCTTTATCTTTAGGAGATATATTCTCTTGATAAAATGCGCTGTATGTGTTTGGCCATTTCAAAAAGTTTTCTATACTCTTGAAAGTCGAAAAGTAATAGCCATGAGCAGCTTTTCCTACCAAAGCACAAATGCTTTTTTGCAAACTTCCCTGGTGACCTATATCTACAAAAGCGATTTTTCCTGATTTCATTAAATCCTGCTTTTCGAAATAGTCAAGTAGCAAAGCACGCTCTTCACTTGCGTTTGCTAAAATCTTATCCGCAATGCTCGAAGCGAACTCCTTTAGTTTTTCAAGATCTCTTGGAAATTTGACAACTTCATCAATAGATGCAAATAGCTCTCTATTTAATTCAATCATTTGATGCGTTAAACGAACGCCAAATCTCTTAAAAAACAGGTCTTTTAACTTGATTGGAGAAAAATTTACCGATAAGGAATTAAAAATATCCTCCTTAGAGAAAAGAGAAGGCACATTCACCCCCCGCCGACTAGCAAGCAGGTAATACGATTTTGGTGCTCCTTTGTAACAACAAGCCAAGCAATCATAGCATCGCTTCACGATTTCCCCATCTCTTGCAAGGAAATAAACCCTTTCAACTTTCCTTTGAATAGCATCTTCCAATATCCACTTAGCAAAAGAAAGGAACATCACACCTAAAATAGAGTAACCAAATTTTTCTGGATCGTTCCCAACAAATGTAGCATTTCTATTTTTAAATGGAAGATTGTAATATCGATTCGAGATTAATGCCTCTACGATCGACATCTCTACCCTTCCAAATTTTTTCAAACTACTACTTAACAAACTATTCTTCTTAAATACATCGTAAGATCGATCAATCACTATAGAGGAAATGTTATTTTCTTTTGCTCGTAGCCCATCAGCAACGGGATTATCACCAATATGCAATATTGCATTACTAGGGATTGCTAATGTCTTCATAACAATAGGATACAATTTCCCATTATTTTTCATTTCTCCATATTTTGAAGATACAAACAATAAACCATCCTGAATTTCATAACCCAAGTGAGTTAATAATGACTTTATATAGCCCTCTCCATAGTATGTATCCGATACAAATACAATCCTTTTCCCTTTCAATTTAGCATACGAATACAACCTCCATCCAAGCTCTCTACGTCTTAATAGCCGCCAATCTGTTTTCTCTTCACAGGTAGCTATATCCAATAAATTTTGTCCAAGAATATCACTTAATCTCTTATAACGTTGTTCCAACGAAATCTCGTTTTTTTGCTCAGCTGATGTAAAAAGATTTCTTGATTTTTTCCTTAAATCAGAAAAGTTAGATAATCTCGAAATCCTAGGATTTAGAAGCTCCATAAAATCAAACAAATCATTTGGATCTGAGAATGGTCTTTCAACTAAAGTATCAAAAACATCAAAAGAAATTACATCATATTTGTCAATTTGCCTATATATTTTCCGAAGGTAATCAATATGGCCAAAACTCTCGTTATCAGCGTTACTTACGTTTTTCTGTTCCCCTGTTTTGTCTAACTGTTTTTTAATGCTACTTATGTTATTTTTCTTCAGTTGTTTAACTTCTTGACGCACTCCCTCTAGTTTGTCTACGTCCTTGTAGCTCCAATAAAACGCCAACATATCTCTCAATTTATCTTTCTTATCGATATATTCCACATGTGGAGACTTAAATACATTACACAAAGGCCTCAGAACAGTTTCCCAAAAATCTGGACTCAAAAAACTTTGTAGAACAGCAATATAGCCATCCTCTACTTTATCCCTTATTTCAATCGCTGGTTTAAATAAAATGGTGCTTTTTACCCCCATATAGCGAGCTTCCAACGCCACAGATGAAGAAATCGATACAACCTCCTTAATCTTGCCTGAAGCGATTAAATCGTATGCTGAATAAGTAGTCAATTCACACTTAGGAGTATCGTTGATAAATTTTAATATCCTCTCATCCCCTTTTTTGACGTAAGGATGTCTACTGTAATAAACACAAGAATACTGTTTTGTTAGATTTAAAACTTTTTCTTTAAAATCCAAGACAGTTAAGTACTTTCCTTTATCACAAATTGCTTTATCGTTCAAAGTCTGACCAACAAATAAGGCGCTATCAGACATAATCGGCAACTCTCTTCTGTTGTAGCCTTTGTATGCTTGAACTTTTAAGCGATTACCATACAAATAAAATACTTCCTCAGAAACCCGAAATTTTTTTAATTCGTCATAGACTTCTTTATTCGAGGAATTAAAAGCAAACAAAATATCATCTAAGAAACGCACTGGATGAAGCCAAATATCAATATATTCAACACCAATCCGTCTCAAAACCGCCCTAGTTTGAGAACTTAACTCATAACCAATAATAAGATCTCTTGAAGACAAAAAACTCGATAAGTATCTACAAGAATCATCAGTTATTTTTCGCTCGTCAAAATAAATCTGTGTTGCATCCTTATCAAAAGATACGCCAGATTTAGAAAAAAAACGCTCTCTTGAAAATTTATCAGTACCGACCAAAGACGAAAAAAAACTTTGAATCTTTATACCAGTCGAAAGCAGAATAGGGCGCATCAAAACATCAATGAGCCAACGCCTATTCGAAAACTGTTCTTTTTCTTTAGTAGCTAAAAAATCCGAACAAACATAAATATTTTCAATCATGACAAAACCCATACAATTAGAGATCTATTACAACCTTGGTTGCAACAGCTATTTGATAAATCATTTGCATTAAATCTTTAGCCAACAACATACCTTTGGTATCCACCTTTGGCAAAACTAGGATTCTATCCCCTTCTTGAATGCCAAGGTCTGACGCCAATCCTATCTCTCCATTTTGCTTGGCAACCAAAATATTCTTTTCATCCGCTTTTGCAGATACCCCTCCCGCGGCAGCTAAATAATCGTCTAATGACATGTTAGGATCAAAAGAAACGGCTTTGGGCATGACGACTTCACCGCTGATTTGAACTACACTTGACTTTTGAGGAATAACAATTTCATCCCCCTCTTCTAACCAAATATTGGCAATGACTCCACCTCTAGATATAACAATTACACCATCAGGTTCAAGTTGAGAGGCTCTTCTCACAAAATCCTGAATAAGCTCAGCCTCTTTCACACGAATCTGAGCTTCTTCCGGTGTACTAGAGGAAGCAGTAAGTGCATTTTGCTCCAACCGTCTCAAAGAATCTTGCAAAATGATCTTTTGATCTCTTGCTACACTCTGACGCTTCAAATAAATTGCATCTACAGCTGCTAACGACGGTTGAACTTCAATTTGTCTTAAAAGTTGACGTAACTTGACTGTCTTTTGTACCGGATATCGAGAGGCTCCGTCTATAGCTCCCGACACTGCCGTAATAATGGTTTCTCCTTGCTTATCTGCCACAAACTCAACAACATCGCCATCTTGAAGATCGCTCTTCGAAAAATCGGACATCGTCATATAAGAATGAAAAGGAGCCCCACGCCTAGTCCCGCTCAGACTCACATGGGAAACATTTTTCAACGGTGAAGCCAATGCCATCAAATCAGCACCTGTAGTAGCCTTATCATGAGTGAACTCATAAGCAGCTTCTTCCCGTAAAAGGCCATAAGCAGAAACAGAAAGTCCTTTTTCTCTGACGACAATCGTATCACCATCTTTCAAACGTAATGGCTTTAACACTCCGTTAGTGGCAAACTGGTAAAGATCATAACTCGCGATGACTTTCCCATTTCTAATAACATCGATATCCCGATAGCTACCTCGCTCAGCACTAATGCCACCCGCACGATCAATAAAGGTTAAAACTGAATCAACCGATCCACCTGCATACCGTCCGGGATTATTAACAAATCCCGTCACAAAAACAGCTACCGGCTGAGCACTTTGCAAATTGACATAAACCTGAACATTATCCGTAAAAACTCTTCCTAGAGCAGACTTCACAGAATTTTGCAATTGAGAGTGTTTTAATCCCCCTACTGCAACCGGTCCCACTTCGGGGATAAAAAGATTTCCTTGTTGATCTACAATCAAAACATCATCATAGGTTCTGGCTCCCCACACTCGAATAACTACTCGATCACCAGGGGCCATTACATAATCAGGGCTCACACCATCGCTAAACGTAGAAGCAAAGCGGCCGCTAAATAAATTGGCAGCAAAAGGAAGAAGTCGGATTGAAGTTGGATTTTGGTAGGCTGTCTGCGCCCAGGCGGCAGGTGCAACATCGGACTTATCCAACGATTGTGTAATAACTGTTGAAGATGCCACGCTATTTAAGACGCTCCCGTTAGGACCTACGACTGTTGTGCGAGGGTTACTGGCGGGGATGCTTCCCACTCCCCCAAGACTAGCCGGATTAGGGTTCATTGATTGTCCTAATGCGGTTGAACTTTGCAGTTCAACACTTGAAGCGATAACAACCGGCATCCAAAGAGAAGCCAATAATGATATTAAAAGATTTTTTTTCATCTTTTTTCCTTAGAACCCCATATGTTCCTTTATGGATGCGATGATCAGTTTTACCAAAGCGAAAATTAAAAGGGTTCCTAATAAAGTCGTTAATGTAGATATCAAAACTTTTGGATAACGGGACTCATCTGGCAATGTCGGCCTAACAACAGAAACAACGTATCGAGCTTGTGAAATCAAAGAAACTCGAGCTGTTTCGAGCGCCGTCATGGCGGAGATTAATTGTTTTTGAGCAAATTCACTCTCAATAGTCAACGCTTCAAATTCGGAAACCCAACTGTTGAGAGTGTCCCCCTCTTTCTGACCAGCTAAACGAGCCTTTTCCACATTTAACTGAGACTCAATAGCTTTCAGCTTTCCTTGCAAACTCTTTAACTGCGGAGCCGCCGGTTTCATGTAACCGGATAACTCTGCAATTTGAGCCTTAACTGCCGATCGTTGTCCTTCTAATTCCAATACTAAAGACTGCAATCCTGAGGCCGTTGCTTTGGGATCTAAATCCGCGTGAGTATCTCTAAAAGCCTTCAAATTATCCTGAGCTCTTGCTAAACGAACCTGAGCACGTTTAACTTCCTGTTCGGCTAAAACCAAAGAGTCTTGCCGAGCCCTTTCATTCATCTCGTTAACCAACTCTTCGCCTTGCCTTAAAACCCCCGCTGAGATCGCCTGAGCCATTTCCGGCGTATAGGCCCGAACAGAGAATTTTAAGATTCCCGTATCCGGATCCAGCACCGGTGTAGCAACACAATCCCAATAAGCCTGCTTGTCATAAAGAGTTGGGTTCTTAGTTAAGCGAGAAATAAAATCATGTTTCCGATCGCTGTAGTGTTCCACCAACTTTAATGATTTATCCAGTCGATCAAAAGCATCAGGAGAACGAATAAATGCATTGATGACTTGAGCATCTTGTAAAGTTGAATTGGCAGTCTTGAAAATTTGCGATGCGAAATCCACACTCGTCGACTGATCTGAAGACGCACGTATAGCAAATTGCACCTCAGAAATGTACATCGGAGAAGCAAATATGCCGGTATACAAAAACACAGCCAGCGTTGGAATTCCTACAAAACAAGTTAATTGCTGTTGCAAACGAGTCATCGATTTCCATCTCAACTTAAACTTTTGCAACCAACCTAATTTAGGCTTAAGACTATTTTCGTCGCTTTGCATGACAAATTTCCGTGTAATGTTTGATCGCATCCTCTAACTGAGGATAATAAGTTAATTGACCTTGATAGAGCACCGCACCACAGACGCAATTATGTCGAACTGAAGCCATACTGTGAGAAACAAATATCAGAGTCGAATTTCTTGTCCTTTGCTCTAGTGCGGCTTCTGCCTTAGCTCGAAAAGTCGCGTCTCCTACAGAATAAGCCTCATCAATCAGATAAAAATCAAAACCAATAGCCATCGATAAACCAAAGGCTAACTTACTTCTCATTCCAGAGGAGTAGGTTTTTACCGGCATATCCATGTACTCGCCTAATTCAGAAAACTCCTCCACATAAGAAGAAACCTCTTTAATGTCTGCGTTGTAGATCCTTGAGACAAACCTTAAATTTTCCCTACCAGTTAAAGAACCGTTAAAGCAACCAGAAAATCCAATTGGCCAAGACACTGAAGAAGTTCGAACGACCTCTCCATCATCAGGCATCTCTGCTCCCCCAATGATTCGAATCAACGTGGATTTGCCAGCACCATTAAGTCCCAATATAGCAATATTTTGACCTGGTTCTATGGTTAAATTGACATCATTAAGTACCGTATGAAAACCGTTTCTGACCGGATACCGTTTATAGATATGCTTTAATTCAATCATTTATCCAGTCTCCGTTTTCGGGTATATCGCTCTAAAAAGCCACCCACCACCAAAAATACTAAAGTAACGGCAACCACATAATAAAAACTTGTTCCAGTTGTTATATAAGAAACATGTAAACCATTTCTTAAGATTTCTATGAGCTGCATCACAGGGTTATAGAGAAGCCACTGAGCGATCTCGTATCGGAACACACTAACAGAAAAAAAGACCCCAGATGCAAAGAATAGAATTCTGAGGGCCATTGGAACGATCTTTTCCAATACTGGCAAAAATACGGTCAATGCGGAAAAAAACATTCCAACCCCGAGCCCCAATAATGGAGTGATTAGTAGAATTACAAGGATTAACAGCCAGGAATTCACCCGAAAGTCAGCCCCTAAGATAATACTAACTGAAATAATGATAGTTGCTGTCACCACCTCTGTTGCCCAAATCACAACCATTCGAGCTATAAAAACATCTAATTCTTTTACTTGGGGAAATGTGAGAAGTGGTTGATTTGCAGAAATCGCATTAATAGACTTACTGACCGTATCGGAAAAAATTCCCCACACCAAAAAACCAGCGGCTAAAAAAATCGGAACCGGCATCCCATGTGGTGCGTGAAAGCCCATCACCTCTCTTAAGGCCCAAAATACAGCAACGTTAAAAACTCCTTGGATTAAAACCCACAAGTAACCCAACCGACTTTTACCATTAATGGTATGAATCTCTCTGAGCATCAAAGCCCAAATCACTCGTAACTGAACGGCTATCGCGCTCACCAAAGCAGATGGCATTATTGTTCTCATAGCAAAGGTTTAACGTAACGCCATTGCCCCTCAGACGTTTTGCAAACAGCCGCCTTTTTGATCATTCGATTTTTTTCAGTTTTCAAATGTAAACGACGGCACGACTCTCCCAATGCATTGGTATAAAATTCCCTCACTTCAAATAAATATGTTTGATCATCAATTGTTAACTTCACACTTTGACCTACCGGCATATCAGAAACTTCTTCAGACCATTTAACCATTGATGCACTTTGTGGGATATCCAAATTCTCCTGACTAGGTCGAGACGCGTGATGATCGAGCCCCCGAGGAGCTCCACAAGCAGATAAGAGAAGAGTAGAAACAGAAACCATTAATACTAGTTTTAAAACTTTACACATACGAACACCAACGTTTTTTTATATCTCTAAATAAACGACAGAATTTTACCCAAAGCCTAGGCTCAACGAGTTCACCTCGAACAAAGAGTTCACAAACGTCCTCCGGTCGGCAAAACTGATGACTTCGCCAATCCCAATACCGAGGATATAAGATCAAAGCCCCAGCTACCAATGCCGCTATTGTAAGGTTTTTCTTACGAGTTGGGAAACTTTCAAAATCGTGGGTTAAGCCCCATCCGGCATAAAAAGGCTTGCCATAGGTATAAACTGCGACACCTCTAATCAATGCTTCAAACCCTGACAGAGATGTTAGGGTATGAAGTTCATCAATCACTCTCAACCAAGAATCCAAGCTCCCTTTTTCTGCAACATAATCCACATACGCCCTAAGTGTTTCTTTGGTAAGACTTCCTGGACGATTTTTCGCCTGAACATCCGGGTGTGGTTTGTATACAATGTAGGCGTTAGGGTTATTTTTTCTAACTACCCTAACCAAGTCTAAATTAGATTGGATCTTCCCGCCCCCATTGACAACAGAAGCATCCCCTTCGACTTGTCCCGGAATTAAAATAACCTTCCTTCCCTCGACCTTCTGATTCCACTGAATGTTTTCTAGTTCCAGATTGTACTTGCTTAGCCTATTTTTAATTAAGAAATCTCTCAACCATTCCGCCCTCTGCACTAGACGATCAAAATCTTTTCGATCTGTAATTCCCAGTAGTAAATGTTCTAATTCAGACGGTTGACTCGGATCATAATAAATACCACTGCAATCTAAAACCAAAGAGTAGGGCGTATTAAAATCCGAACCTAAACCAGCCGATCTTAAAAAGCCATCCTCCATGCGCCAGACCTTAACGCCTCTTTTCTTGGCTTTTTCTAAAAAATTAGAATGACAACGTGACGACCAAACAACTAAATCTCCACCATGGTCGATTGCATGCCTCAATGCCAAATCTTCGTTTTGGACAAACTCTACTTTACCGTTCGTTGAAGCCATGAATGCCCGAACATGTTCACGTTTCCAACGCCTAAAACCCATTGCAATATGCAGACCACGATTTCTTTCATTACACTGTCGCTGAGTATTTAAAAAGTCAATAGCCTCCTCCAATTGAAGAGACTCTCCCGTAACTGGACTCACATAACGACTCAAACGAATATATGCAGCCGCAAAAAGCGTCTCAAGAGAATGTTTTTTACCTCGTCGAAAGGTTACTGCTCCTCGATCTTCCGTTAATCCCCAACCTGCATAAAAAGGGCATCCATAAACCAAAACCTCTTTTTTGAGCATCAGTGCTTCAAAACCCATTTGCGAGGTCACCGTATAAATCCGATCAAATTCACTGAGAAAACTTAAAGAGGCCCATGCTTGATCGATAACAGTAACATTCTCCGGCAACGATTGCTTAGTTAAAAAGCCTTCTTTTTTCCCTGCTAAGACATCTGGATGAACCTTGACAAAAATCTTTGCCTCAGGGTTTTCATTGATAGCGTCTTGTAGCATTCTGTAAAAACTATCATGACTAGCCAAACCTAACTCTACACTTGCATCACCCACTGTCTGATCAACCAACAATACGCAACGCTGTGTGTCAGAAACGCCCCATTGTTTTCTGAATTCACCTTTTTTTAAACTGGCAGAGACATTGTATTTTGAAAGATCATACTCAATCAATAGACGAATGGCTTCATGAGCCCGCTTAAAAAGTTTAGGAGTCATCCACTCATCTGCACTATTGAGCCAAAGTTCAATCTGAGATGGTCCAGTCGCATCATAGTAAGCACCAACAGTATCAACAGTTAAACCGATGGGAGAACTTCCATTGACTCCAAGATTAAGCGACCTTAAAAAACCATCCTCTAAAGCAATGTAAGGCAAATTATTTTCTTTTGCGAAAACTCTTGCACGATGAGCTGTTGGCTTATGTCCCCAGCCGATAACGGCTTCTACGTTCGGAGAGCAATAACGAGACATCTCCTCATTCAAAAAAGAGGATAAGTGTTTGATTTTTTTTATTCCAGGAGAAAAAATTTTAATCATAAACGCAAGACCCTCTCACGAATCAATTCTCTGAGGGTTTCTGGTTTTAAATTAACTTTACCTTCTTCAATATCTTTACCGAAGTATAACCATGGAGTTGAACTATCGAAGGTTTCCCTATTCTGTCTAAGTATTTCTAATCCAGGTAAATGGTCTCCGTAAATCACCACATCGATTGGAAGATCCTCTTTTTGAATTTTATCCAAAACACTACCTAACCCACGATCAAAACTCTTTAAGTGCTCCTCATAACGTTCTTCTTCTGTTAACAATTGTGCACCTTCAAACCGATCTCTAAGCCACGGACCATGAGCTTCCATCGTAATTAAAAATAAAAAAGTAGGCTGTTTTGGGTGACTCAAATAATTTACTGCTTCGGTCAATAGTGCTTCATCGCTGACATACCTCCCCATCCTGCGTAGTGAGCTTAGTTCAGATAATTCAACAAACTTTTCAAAACCTAAATGAGGTAAGACAATGTTCCGCTCAAAAAAACGTCCATCATTCGGATGCCAAGCAACAGTATTAAATCCCCTTTGAACCAAATCCCATGCCAAACTATTCATACATTGTTGTCTAGCCAATTGATAAGGATCAAAAGCATAAGTTTGAAGGGCTTTCGGAGCTACTCCCGTTAACACAGCAAACTCAGTTCGCATCGTGTAGGCCCCTGACCAATCCAACCGCAATTTTCCCGACAAAGTCCTGTCCCATAAAGCGTCAAAGACGGGAGTCACACTTTTTCTTTCAGTGAGCTTGGAGAGCTGACAAAATGACTCTGCTTGAATGAGCAATAAATGTCGACACTGTTCGCAATTAAAACTTTTTTTCTGACTTTGTAAGTGAATGGAATTTTTCAACAGGCTCCTAAACTGTCCGTGCCACAGACAATGCAATAAAGACATTCCCATTGGAGTAAAAGACTGTGCATCTTGATTGGCTAAAAAAGTTAAGGGGAGAGATTTAAGCTTTTCCCTAAACGACTTTGACCATGTTAAACGGGAAATAACAGTAATGAACAGTGGTACTAAGGTTATTAATAGCAAAAGAGAACGTAAAATAAGGTCGTACTGAATGAATTCTTCGAAAGAAACTCCGACTACCAAAAGAAAAATAACCAGTATCAAAATTGGCCAAATCCAAACAGGAGCATACATGAAATAAAGACGCGGATACCTTATTGCATAACCAGCTAAAAAAATATCGGAAAATACCAACGGTTCATTCAAAATCCGGACTTTAAGTTGATTACCCGCAAATAATAAGCCAAGCAAAAAAACGCAAATAATCAATGTGGCATAAGGACGCGATAACAGTAACAAAATCGTACTATAAAGCCAAACACCGGCACTGAAGGCTACGACATCCCCAAACAAGCGATACGAACAAA
The DNA here is from genome assembly GCA_905212345.1 of uncultured Sutterella sp. Classification (GTDB taxonomy): domain Bacteria; phylum Pseudomonadota; class Gammaproteobacteria; order Burkholderiales; family Burkholderiaceae_F; genus Aphodousia. The sequence continues at coordinate 13,226 of CAJMEC010000006.1, forward strand.
CCTTATCTTGACAAGGAATACTCAACCGATTGAGCAACAATGCTAAAGCTCCTACCATTAGAGCAAAAAAAAGCTCAAGCATAAGTCATTTGCTCCTAATTTTTAGGGTTTAGAATCAGCATCTGGAATTACAGTAAATTTAAAAAACTCTAAGAAAAAATTCTGCCAACTCACCGGTAAATAATCCAGAAGAGAAATACCCCAATACAGTAAAAGCGGAAAATATACCGTACTTTTTCCCCTATCAATTGCGCTAACAATTTTTCTGGCAGCTAAATCAGCAGATATCATCCAAGGTTTTGAGCCAATGTACCGATCGCTCATAGCCGACTTAATAAATCCCGGTAATACGGTTGTTACTGCAATATTTTGATCTTTAACCAAACGACGCAGAGCTTGAGCATAGGTAACCAAAGAAGCCTTCGAAGCACTATAGCCTGGTGAACTGGGTAATCCGGTTTTGGCCGCTAAGGAACTGATAAAGACAATTCTTAAAAGCAAAGAACGCTTCCGAGTCAAAATCTCTCGAACCAAGGCATTGGCGCAAAGCATAGGAGCAATAGCATTAATTTCTAACTCTCTGAGCAAGTCAGTATTCTTTTCTGGCAAACATCGTTGATCAAAAAATTCAACAGAGGCTGAAACACCCGCGCATAAAATAAGCAAATTCAAATTTTGATCAAGAGAGATTTTTTTGATCCAATTGAGCATTGACTTATGATCCCTTAAATCAATTGCGTCAACTTCTACATCTGATCCTCGATCAATACAACGCTTAGCTAACTGATCCAATATTGGTTGTTTTCGCCCTGTTAAATAGAGATAATTACCCTTCTTTGCGTATTGTAAGGCCAGTGAACAACCAATTGCACCCGTAGCCCCGATGATAGCAATCGAAGGCATTATCCACTCCTAAAATGATTTGACTAGAATCTTACCACCCTGGGGATGACGATCCTTTAACGAACCTTCGACCGTAATGTCTTTATAGAGTATAAATCCATGTTTTTGGTAAAATTTTAAAGCCCTTAAATTATCAGACCAACAATGCAGGGCAACCTTTCTAAAATTTTGCTCCTTCGCTAAACGGAAAACACACTGCATTAACATCGTTGAAACGTATTGGCCTCGATAGATCGGACTTACCCAAAACGTGTTCACCCAATAGGCATCAGCAACACTAGCCAATAAAAGCTCTTTCAGATCCTCTAATACATGTTTCGGCAAAAAAGATCTCATTAACGGTGTAATCGTTTGAAATTTTGAGTCATATCCCAAAAAAAGACCTGCGATCTTTTGATCGACCATTAAAATCACAACATTTTTGAGGTCATAAGGACTTGATCCTTGGTGAAAGACGAGTTCTAACACCTTGTTGGAGGTGATACCTAAAGATAAATTACTAAATAGTGTCTCAATAACTCCTTCAGAAACCTCAGTCATCACTTGAACAACTTCCGAAATATCCTCCTCGGAAGCGTATCGGAGACTAACCTTTGGTGATGTCGTACTCATATCGACGAGGCTCCTTAAACCTCGAAAGTGAATCATTTACTGCAACTTCAATCCCTTTATATGAATAGAAGTTACCTCTGACTAACGCTTGGTTTTGCAAAATTAATTTGAACTCTTTAAATAATTGAGAATCAGGAATTAAAGGATTATTCCAAAAATTATCTAAACTATCCAAAGGTAAACTCTGTGTGAGACCCTGAATGTTATAAACGCTTTGACCTAAGCAATAAACCGGTTTACCGACTTCCAACGCCATCAATCCAACCGTACTATTAACAAGCACAACACCTTTACAGCTTTGGATCATTTTTGAAGTTGAACCGTCCTCAACAAAAGTTACTCTATCTAAAAGTCCTAGTTCGGTTGCAAAACTTTTTATAAATGTCTCGTAGTCTAATAGACCATTATCAAGCGGATGGTTTTTAATTAGTAAGCGAGTACCTCTTGGAGCATATAAAGCAAAAGAGGTCATTACACTCGCTAAGGCTTCTTGTATCCTAGTGTAAGGAGAATATAACTGGATCTGACTATCGCTATTGAGTTGCAAGGGGAAAAAATAATAGGGAGAATCGTCCCCATAGAACGCTTCAAGCCGTTTCTCTGACTCTCTATGCCGTTTATGGCGAGTTAAGTAACGAGGCAAAATACCCATTAACTCAAAAGCAATATTCGTTGGACGGTGGGTCCTATAATGACGGAAAAAAGGCCACAACAAAAAATTACCAACATGATGTCGAATGGCTCCATTCACTTTATCTCGTATATCGTTAACAGTCTCTATTGGTTCCAGCTCTTGCAATTCTCTAGCCATTTCATGTATTCGATGAGCAGTTCTCGGCAGTAATGAGCGTCCATTAACTCCAAATTCCTCTAACGTTGAATAACCATTTCTTATGTAGCCCTCTTCGTAAACCCAGACACGAATTGATAACAGTTTGGCTAAACGAACCGCCTCCCAATGCAGAGGGCGCCAATCTCCATACAAACATAAATCTGTGATCTGATATTTTCTGAATACTTGTCCAATCCATTCCGGCCAATGATAGACATCATTTCTGTAAAGAAAGGCATTTTTTAATCCCCAAAGGAAAACATCCCCACCACAAAAATTCACTTTAAAAACACTTGCCCCTTCTCTAGTTAAGGCTTGAGACAAACAATGGAAAAAGCTACTCTGAGGCCCTTGCAATAGCAGGAACCGATGCGAAGATAAGTTTGACTCTGTTACTCTTTGCATAGACAATTAATGGGTGAGTTCAGCGACTTCTTGTTGAGCCAACGGCAATTCTTCACACAAAATATCGATCGCTTGCCGAACATGTTCTGAACGATGAGCCGCCGATAAGAAAAATCTCAATCGCGCTCCCCCCTCTTCTACAACAGGGTAAATAATCGGCATTACATTAATGTGACGTGCGAATAGTCGTGTCGCAAGCTTACCTGCCAGTAAAGAACTTCCCAACATAATAGGCACAACTGCGTACCCCTCCGCCTTACCAGTATCTAAACCACAAGATTTCGCATAATCGACAAATTCACGGCTAATCTTTTGAAGTTTATGAACTCTCCAAGGTTCTTGCTTCATAATTTCAAGTGCTTGGTTAGACGCAGAGGCAAGCACCGGCGACATACCGACACTATAGACAAAACCTGGTGATGTGAATTTTAACAGTTCAATCAGCTCCCGACTTCCTGCAATGTACCCACCACATCCACAACAGGTCTTCGACAACGTCCCCATCCAAATGTCGACATTTTTTGGATCTATCGAAAAATGCTCCGCAACACCTCGCCCACCAGCCCCTAAAACTCCAAGAGAGTGGGCTTCATCTACCATTAGAAATGCTCCATACAATTTCTTAAGACGAACAAGATTGGGAAGATCCGCAACATTTCCATCCATCGAAAAAACACCCTCGGTTACGATCAAAGCTCGTTGATATTTAAACCGATGTTCTTTCAACAAGAATTCAAGAGCACGACAATCATTATGTGGATAACTGATTCTTTTTGCTCCTGAAACCAAAGCACCCATCACAATCGAATTGTGAGATAGTGCATCGTGAAAAATAACGTCATTCTGTCCAAACAACTTTCCAATTGTAGAAACATTCGTAGCATGACCACTAACATAAATAACACAGTCTTCTGCGTCATATAAACTTGCGATATTTTTTTCTAATAAACGATGCGGAGGTCTTTCTCCTGAAACCAATCGTGATGCCGAGGCTGATGTTCCCCATTTTTCCATAGCTTGAATCGCAGCCTCTTTAATTTTGGGGTGTCCATTTAAATCCAGATAATCGTAGGTCGAAAAATTTAAATATTCGACACCCTCAATGAGCGCCGTCGCCTTAGCCATGCGATCGTGGCATTTAAAAAATGGATTCAAAATACCAGTATTTTTTGCCACCTCTTTTTCAATGCACAACTGTTTATAAGCTGAACTAGCCGCAAAAGACAAATACCTCTCATCCACTTTAGGAATTTCTTCCGTTATTTCCCGCCCTCGCACAACACTGTGCGATTTTTTCAAGGTATCAAATAATGCCAATTGCTCCTCTTCACTTAACCCGAATAAAGTCTTAGACATCATGAATCCTTAATTTCAACGTTACGAATCACTTTCTCTTTTAAATCATCACGTAAAACTACACCATGTTGAGCCTGAAGGATATCCACCATTTGATTATCATCCTCTTTGGACACCGTATGTTTATAAAAACGTTCTGCAATCGTTCGTATTGTAGCCCCTCCAGACAAAGAGACTGCCGGCACTTTAATACCTAACCGCTCTTCTAACGCTATTGACAACTCGACCATCATCAAAGAATCCATACCAATCTCGGCAATCGGTTGATGTTCACTGAGCTCAGAGGCTGCCACTCCCATAATATTCGCAATCGCAAGGCGAACTTCTTGAGATAAAAAGTCAATTGCCTCCTGAGGTGTTTTTTTCGAAAGCTCCTCTAGTAAGGACAAAGTCAGAGTCGAACTTCTTTCACGTAATTTCATCATTGATTTCAGCCTTAAAGACGAACCTATCGGTAAGTGTCTTATCTCTTCCCAATCAATGGCACAATAATGGGCTAAGCCCCAATGATTATTAAGAGCTTGTTTTATTGCCTTCAAAACCTCCGAGACAGTCAAAGCTCGAGCTCCCAACAACTTTTCCAAAGACTGTCGAGCTTGGTCATTTTGACGCAACATGCCAACATCTCCAACAGGCCCCCATCCGATCAAGGTACCTGGTTCACCAGAACGAATTCGATCTTCTACGATAGCTTCCATTGCGAGATTCGCCGCCACATAATTACTTTGTCCTGGGTTCCCCAATAACGTCGTTGCTGAAGAAAATACCAAGAAGAAGTCTAAATTATCTCCATGTAAACGGGTATAGTGATCCAAATTAGCTAACCCCTCCACCTTAGGTGCCCATACTTTTTCAAAACTTTCTACCGTTTGATTTTTCAACATTGCATCAGAGAGCATTCCTGCTGCGTGTATAACTCCACCCAAAGGAGGCAAATTAACAAGCAACTCATCTAATTTATTTTCAAAATGTTCAGAACTAACATCCTCGTGAAAGACATAAACTGACGTACCTTCCCTTTGCATTTGTTTAATCGCTTGTTCTTGCAAACAAGTCAATTGTTGCCGCCTAGATACCAAAACTATCGTTTTAGCACCATCTTTGGACAAATCTTGAGCTACTGCCAAACCAAGTCCCCCGAGGCCTCCTGTGATTAGATATGTACGATCAGACCGTAAAGCAAGTTGTTTTGTCTCTATTTGATTCGAATTATGAAAACTATCCTCATAAGTAATCACAATTTTTCCGATGTGTTGAGATGCTTGCATTGCTTGAAAGGCTTTGACAACATCTTCTGCCTGATAAACTGAATACGGTAATGGCCTTAATGTCTTGTTTTTAAAATGCTCCAACATTTCAGTAAAGAGCTCTTTTGCTAATTCAGGTTGCTGAACCAAAAGCTGATCCAGATCAATACCAAAGTAACTGAGATTTTGGCTGAAAGGTCTTAAAAACAGTGGATTATCTTCAAAGAAATCCCTCTTACCTAGTTCCAAAAAACGTCCAAAGGGAGCCAAAACTGCCAACGATTTTTCTGCGCCTTGTCCCGCCAAAGAGTTCAAAATTAAATCAACCCCCTTACCCTGGGTATCCGCCAAAATATGATCGGCAAAAGCAAGTGATCGAGAGTCATAAATATGTTGAACCCCTAAAGCTTTCAATAAGTTTCTTTTAACGTCGGAACCTGCGGTTGCAAACACTTCCAGCCCCAATAGAGATGCTATTTGTAGTGCAGCCAAACCTACACCTCCCATAGCGCCATGAATTAAAATTTTCTCTGCTTTTTTGGCACGAGCCAAGTATTTAATTGCATACCACGCAGTAAAAAAGGCTACAGGAATTGAAGCGGCCTGCTCAAAACTTAAGTGAGAAGGTTTCACATAAACAGCTGTTTTGTTCGTTACGACATGTGTGCTAAAACAACTGGGGGCAAAAGCAATAACCTCGTCGCCAACCTTCACCTCCGAAACATTAGCTCCCACTGATTCAACAACACCACTACACTCTAATCCTAATGATGGTCCTGAAAAACCATTTTCCAAGGCCTCTTCTGGCAACAATCCCATGGTCCACATGACATCTCGGAAATTCAACCCTGTTGCTTTAACTCGAATGCATACTTCATCCTTACCTAATACCGGTAATTCAATATCTCGCCATAACAACCTATCTAATTTTCCAGGTGCATCAAAAATTAATCGTTTAACCTTCAAAGAGCTTGATGGTAACTCAAGCCGGTATGTCTTCATCGTTTCTACATTCTTTTTATGTATGCGGTATTCCTGACAAGATAGTCTCTCTTGCAACAGGATATCCAACGCCTGAGTTAAAGAAACGTCATCAATATCCACAAGTTGCACATATGAAAACCTAATATGTGAAGCTTCGTTACCAGCCACACGTACCAAACCTTGAACAGCCTTAGCTTTCAACTTCTGAGATTCCAGACACAAACAGGCGACATCCGCAGAATCGACAGTGTTGGCGAGATGTTTTAACAAAGAAAACGTTGATAATGGAGCCTGTTTATTATTCACAAAAAGATCCAATAAGCTCAACCAACGCGTAACCTGTAATGAGTTTTCATATTGATGAGTTACAAACACATTGATACCACGAACTTGAGCCATGGCGACAAGCTTATCAGCCAAATACTTTTGAGACTGATTTCCTTGATCAATAAGAATACCTAACGATGCAATAGAGGGTTCACTGGGAGGCAATGCTATTTGATTTTTTTGACGCCGGGCAGTAATCAACAGACGTTGATTCATCCAAACTTGTTCAAAAACATTAACATGTTCAAAACCTGCTACTTTCAAAACACGCATCCAGCCATCAGAATCAATCAAGGAAGATACACAAACCTGCTCTTTCGAATGTCTCCACCAATCTGGTTGCGTTCCACATACAAAATCTGACACTCCCTGCGGACTAGACTGAATCATCAACAACTCTCCATCGTTGTATAGCTGCGAAAAAACGGCCTTGATGAAGTCCTCAAAATTTTCAACCTGTGTGAGATCTTCTGTTATCAAAATTAAATCTTGTCTACCTAGCTCCTCAATGTTTTGCATTTGGGAGCCAATATCAACAATTCTTAGACCTCTTTGCTCAGAGAATTCCTGACGAATACGTTCTAGTGTTATTGGATCGGAAACTCCTAAAGTTAAGTCAATTTGATCTGAAAAGCGGCTAAGCTGCCACGCCAACTCACTGAAATTGTTAATGAGAAGTGCAACTCTCAGACACTTCGTTGTTTTATTTAACAAAGTGATTGCTTTTCGCAAAATGTTTACAAAAACCCGCTGAAGACGAATCTCAGAAGGAGTTTGTCGAATTTGTTGCCATAATACAGACTTTGTAAGCGCCAACTCTATTTCTGTGGAAACGCTATCTGTGAACAACTTGGAAAAATGATGAGCCGCCTCACTAAGCATCACTGTTTCAGTCCAATACTCAGGATAATTGGCAATCATCGTACGAATAATCGTATCTGAGCTAGGGATGGCTTGCTCAGAATTAACTCGATATAAATTATCTTCTCTCTCAGCTAAACCGTAACTTAATAAAATTTCCGCTAGATATTGGCAGAAATTTTCATGTTCCGTAGATAAGGCTTGGGTAAACAAATAATCAGCCGTTGTCCAATTATTAAAGTCACGTACCGCTTCAAAAACCAAACTGGCTTTCAGAAGGTCTACCAATTTTAGCCACTTAATATCTACCGAATTAGAGGAAGGAAGCTCTGTCTCACTTGAAACGAACTTCTCCAACTCATCCCAATCTTTTGAAGAAAGATAGCTATCTAATCGATATTGAGATAATGCTGACCATTTTTCTTCGTAGAAGCAAGGGGTGATCTCCCGTTTCCCATGGCGAACTCGACGAAAACGAACCTCTTTCAAACTTGCCAAAACTTCACCAGCTTGATCGTAAATTTCAAAATCGGCAACTAATGAAAATTCTGAGCATTTAACAAGTCTTACAACACCATACGAGGGCCGACCAAAGCGCCAAATTTGCACGTTGCCGAACGTCGTCGGCAAATAAGCATGAGCCGTATTGTCTTCCTCTTTGAGTAAGAAAAATAACCCTTGTAAAATGCCATCCACCAAGGCTGGAGATAGCTTCATTCCTTCATCTGCAACTGGATCTTTCGATTCAACTTTAACAATGTATGAATGCCCTAAGTCGCAGGCTTTCTGTAGTGCACGAAAGGCTCCTTTGTAACAAAGCCCCAACTTTGCAACTCGCTCATAAAGATGAGAAGCTTCAATTTTTTCATCGTCGCTGGAAAAAACACTCAGATCCAACCTTGATAGACAGGGAGCATCAGAGGGAGCAATACGTGCTTTGACATGAACAACCCAACCATGTTCATTTAACGGATCCTTTGAGGATATTGATAATATTCCTTGATCAGAAATCTCCGTTCTAATCAAAACCAAAGAATCTTCTTGCAGAGGTAATGGTTTCAATATTTGAAAGTTTTTGATTTCAAAGTTACGTTTAGAATCTACAAAAAATCTTGCTGCCTGCGTGGCCAACTCTAAAAAACAAGCGGCAGGAAATAGCACAGTTTCATCAATTTCATGGCCTGACAACCAGGGATGCGTAGCTAAATCAAGCTCATTCTCCCATGTCCACTGTGCGTGAGTCACAGCCCTACCAAGTAACGGATGCTTCCCCTTTGAGTCGAAAAGGCGATATGACAATGCTGTTGGTTCTGGCCAACATATTTTTTTATTCCAAGAATAATGAGGCAAAGATACCGTATGATCTACCTTTTCCTCTGCTTGAGATAAAGAATATGTTGCTAAATATGCTCTTCTACAATTTTTGATAAATATATCCCCGTGATCCCCTCTTTTCATTAAGGGATATACTTCAGTACCAATTCCTTGTTGTTTACCAATCTGCTTAACATAACCAGATAAGATGCTATGCGGTCCAACCTCAATAAAATTATGGTAACCCTCCTCTAGCATCTGAACAATCGCTTTTTCAAAACAGACAGGTTGACGAATATTCTTCCACCAATAATCGCACTGTAGTTCAGAAAATCTGACCTTATCCCCCGTTACAGTCGAGAAGAAAATAACCGAAGTATCCTCTTTGGGTTTCAATTGTGCTAATGACTGACAAATTTCATCCTTTAGCGATTGCATTTTTGAGCTATGGAATGAATATGCTAAATCTAGTTTTTTAAACAATCCCCCTATTTCCTTAACCATTTGCCCTAATGATAAAATTTCAGGTTCTTCCCCAGTAACAGTAAAGCTATCGGCCGTATTAAATCCTGCAATTTCAACATGAGGGACTAACTCTAGTAAACGATCTAATTTTTCTCGCTCTATCTTAACGGCTGCCATTACCCCACTTCCATAGGTCTTAGCTTGTGCCTTAGAACGCTCATAGATAATTCTTACCGCTTGCGGTAAATCAAATGCACCAGAAGCAAAACTCGCTGCAACCTCCCCCACACTGTGTCCAACCACTGCATCAAAAGTAACACCTTCTTGCCTCATCAGCTTAAACATGGCGACCTGTAGAGCAAATAAAAGCGGCTGAGCATATTCAGTGTGATTCAAGTCCCACAGAGACTCACTTTGTTGAAGGTACTGAGCAATCCGCCAATGTGCTAAGGGATAAAAATACTGATCTATTTCATTAATGGTTTGCCTAAAAAGGGCATTATTACGGTATAAATCCGCCCCCATTAACCTCCATTGACTACCGTTTCCTGAAAAAACCAGAGCTGTCTTTCCTGGGACTGACGATACCTTAGAATACGTTACAAGGGGCCCCGCGGCATCTAAACCATTTTGCGCAACATTGATAAGTTCATTAATAACCTCTTCGCGGGTCGATGCTTTGATAAGCAATCTACAACCAAAAAGTTCTCGCTGTTGCAATACAGCCGTAACGATCCTGTTATATTCCCTATTGTCAACTCCTTTTAACAGTTGCGCATACTGCTTGACGGCTGTAAGTAAACTTACTTCTGAACGAGCTGACAATATTAGCGGTTTAATAAATTCATCTGTTTCTTCTATTTGCTCTTTTTTCCCAATGTATTCTTTCAAAACGACATGAGCATTTGTTCCACCAAAACCAAAAGAATTAACTCCCACCATGACCGGTTTATCTAAAGGTAAGGGGATCTCATCGGTCGGTACTTTTATACCTAACTCAGCAAAGTTGATCTCTTTGTTAGGATTTTCAAAGTGAAGATTCTTCGGGATAGTTCGATGACGGATTACCAATAGCGCCTTAGCCAAGCCCGCCATACCGGACCCCGTTTCCAAATGACCCAGATTACTTTTTACACTACCCACCCACAAAGGATCCTCTCCAGATGAACGCCCCAATATAGAACCAATACTTTTAGCCTCGATCGGATCACCTGCCGCAGTTCCTGTACCGTGCGCTTCTATATAAGACAAATCCTTTACTTTAATTCCAGCACGAGAGTAAACCGACTTTAATAGTGCTTTTTGAGCATGTTCATTAGGTAGCGCTATGCCATTCGTCCTACCGTCTGAATTAATACCAATCCCTTCAATAACAGCATAAATCTTATCGTGATGAGCAATGGCTTCCTCTAATGATTTAACTAAAATAACCGCCCCGCCTTCTGCTCTTACGTAACCATCTCCCTCTTGATCAAAAACTCGACAGCGACCGTGTGGTGACAGCATATGAGCTTTTGAAAAACCGATAAATGGAACCGGCGACAAAAGAACATTAACACCACCCACAATGGCCATTGATAACGAGTCAGATTCTATAGATCTGCATGCTTCATTTAACGCCACCAAACTTGAAGAGCAGGCTGTATCAATCGTCATACTTGGCCCCTTCAAGTCAAATATGTACGATATTCTATTTGATATAATGGAGAGGGAGGTCCCTGTCATTGAGTAAGGGCCTGTCAATGCCAAGTCATCTGAATGAACCAACCCCATATCAGTTGATGCCGCCCCAACAAAGACACCTACATCAGCCCCTGCCACCGACGAAGGCCTGATCCCTGCATCTTCAAAGGCCTCCCATGTCATCTCTAACATTAATCGTTGCTGAGGATCAAGTGCTTCCGCCTCTTTAAGAGACATTCCCCAAAAAGAGTGATCAAATTCTTTAATATCAGGGATGACCCCCGCGCTTATTGTACAAGTTCTCGCTGGTTGTTTTCGATCTGGGTGATAGTAACGTTGTTTGTCAAAACGGTCCGATGGAACTTCAGTCACCATGTCCTGTCCATTTAGTAAAACAGACCAAAGCTCATCCAAGGATTTAATTCCTCCCGGAAATCGACAACCGATACCTATAATCGCAAATTTTTTAGATGAATTCATTTTAGATCCTGTGTTTCACACTCAAAAAAATATATGTGAACTTGTATAAAAACATTTTAGGAGAACAACACCAAAATATTTTTGATGATTATAAAAAGAACCTTACCTAACGTAGAACTCGCAATAATATGTCAGACAATTCTCGAATAGCCCCATGTCCCCACACCGTTTCAAACGCTAATCACACACATCATCCAAGCAATGATGGGCATCGGTAAGGACAACAGAAAATCCGACCTATTTCATTAATACTTGATCTGGATAGTTATCCTCGATATAAACAATTTCCTTGAATGTTACAGCTTCTTTCTTTTTGAAATCCCCAAATGAGGTCTGTTTATCAATCTGTCCTTTATAAACAAAATCAACTCCTAACTCCTTGGCACGCTTTTCCACAATTATGGATTTACGACCAGAAATGGTACCAAGAACGAAACCAGCTTTTTTCAATGAGATGATGTCATAACCATCTTCCACATCAAACCGTTTAAATAATTCATGTTGATACTACCATCCGTTAATACTCCATCAACATCAAAAATTACAGCTTTTATAGAACTTGAATTCAAAAATTCGAATACTTGATCAATAGTTTAAAATTTACTCACAACTTAAAACGATTCTTCAATAAAGAAAGTAGATTTCACCACCTGATCCAATTGTTACAGTGGGCTAAAAATTCTTTCATCATTGACAAAGGTGACATTTTAAGCCCAACACTTTTAGTTAATGCAGGAGCGGGGTATGAACAAATTCCCATAACCAAACATAGTTCCTCGCCCACACAACATAAAGAAATCTTCACTTAAGCCAACTTCTAAGACCACCAAAAGTGCCTTGGCTACAACACGTCTAGCGACAAAAATTGTCCTTTTTTGACATTCACAACACTCCCTGACCGTGCACAAACTCGAATAAAATCTGCTTGACGACACAAAAAAACAAATGGTTGTAAAACATTGACTATATCTTTGATAATACTAACCTGCTCTTCTTGTCTACGAACATATTGTCAATATCGGTAAAGCAGTTTTCGACTTCACATTATCAAGAATCTCCACCCCTCAATCAATCCCTGACCCACGGGAAAAAGCTAGCTTTAAAAATATAATGGTAAATACCCAAAGAGTCACAAATCTCTTTCATGTATTGAGCTATGTCCTCACTATCGATAAAGTAAGGCCCCGCTATAACAATTGAACCCACGTTAAAACCACATAAATTCATTAAGCAAAAAGGCCCGTCTTGAATCACTTCAACAACGGACCTAATACCTAAACTAGAAAAGATTAAAACGAGTGCTTTAAACCAGCGACAACCTGCACCATCGCGGGATTAGCATTATCAACGGAGTCTCTTACATAACCCGCTGCAGTATATAACCCCGTCCGTTTGGAAAGAGGATACTCATAGCCTATCCCAGCAAGCGCTCTTGAAACCTCTTTGTTAGCGCGATCACTTTCAGCCTTCATGTAACCCAAAGAAAACTTGGCCACACCACCTGCTAACGGGATATCAACACCAGAGATCACTCCATAACCAGTCAAATCGCCATACGATTTTCCAGAAACCCCATTGGGCAACTTAAACCCATAATCCGAACCGCCAACTTCATCAACATCACTAAAATATTGAGCTCCCAGGTACGAGACAGCTCCAGGACATGTGTAGTTCACTCCTGCTGTCACCGTTATAGCGTCATCTCCGTGACGAACTCTCGAGCTATCTTTGTCAAGATAGTCTACGACAAACACAGCCTCCAAGTTTTCTTGCTGGTAAGTCAACCCCAAAGCGGAATACCTTCCATTTTCAGCATAGCTCTTATTCTCATCACTGTCACCCATGGCGTATTGAGCATAGAAGTTAATGCCTACAAATGTTGGCGAGACATATGTAACAGTATTATCACGACGCCCTGCCTCCGTAGCAAAAACCATCGTTTGACTACCAACATTCGACCAACCAGAAGCAAATGGACTCAAATTAGCAGTTAACCCAAAAGAACCGTTATCAGATACGAGTGTCCCAACACGCCCCATAGACAGCGTGCCAAATTGAGTCTTTACAAATAACTGCGATTCCCGATTAAAAAAGCGATCATCGTCTGTTAGAGAACCCGTATCAGAGTCAAAACCATTTTCAAGAACAAATCCAACAATCACTCCATCCCCGATCTCTTCGCTCCCCCTCAAACCAAACCTAGAGGACGAATTAATCCCAGACTCGATAGAAAAAGAATCCCCACCTTTGTTTTTGTAGGCAGAAGCCCCATCCCAATCAATACTCTTATAACTTAATCCTGTATCTACTACCCCATATAACGTCAAATCCCCTGCACTAGCTACACAAGTGAATGCACCTGCTACTGCCAAAGATAACAAAACCTTTCTCATAAGCAACTCCTAAAACTTATACTTAAAACCATAACTATTATGATTTATGAATTCGTAAAACGGACTGAAAGAGCTAGTCCCTTTAGGAAAATAATACACCTGCAAAAAAATCGCTTCAATAAACTATGTCACCACAACAAATCTCTTTTCTCGCAATTGCCATTGACGACATCCAGTTTACAGAACTAACTTTTCAAGAATTTGAAAAATAACGTTTCCCCACATCTAATCACCGTTTTCCTAAATAATTACTCATTGTTTTAACTCGCACACATTCCCGCCAACATCTTTACTTCTCACACAAATCCCGTCTCGTTTATTTCTTAAATTAATCTAAAAAGTAAAGTAACTTAAAATAGCTACACCAATAATAAAGACGGGCAGAATCCTGCCCATCTTTATCGTCTACTGATGTTCTTGAATTACTTGCGCAATTCTTTCAAGAGCTATTTTAATTGTGGAACGATTTGGACCATAAGAAAAACGAACCCAATGACGATAGGGTTCATTGGTCGGACGTACGCGGAAAGGTCTTACATCAAAGAAGTGACCAGGAACTGTGATGACTTTCTTTTGCAAACAAGCATGGAAGAAGTAATCTGCGTCAGATAATTTCCCTGGCAGATTTTCAATACTTGCCCACAGATAGAAGGTACCTAATGGCTGATTGGCAGGCGTATGAATACCCAACTCTGCCAAGCCTTCCATCATCATCTTGCGTTTAACCGCGAATTCCTTACGCGTGGCTAATAGTTCTGCCTCAGCGTGACCCTCAGCCAACTCTTCAATAACCCCGCGTTGAACCATCGTGGACGGTCCGCCGTCAACAGCGCTAGCGGCGCGATTAATCATTTCGATCAAGTACTTCGGACCGATTGCCCAGCCTGCGCGCCAACCCGGATAACGGAATCCTTTTGTTAAACCGTCAAAAACAATAACCGGGTCACGATTAATGTCCTTCACATAGGGTAACGCAGAAACAGCTTTTTCAGCGGGAGACCCATCTTCGTTATAAGAGAAGGTCGCGTAGAATTCGTCTGCGCCCAACAAACAATTTTCTTTTCTGGCTGCGTTGATATAGCGATCCATCGCTTCATCTTTAATCACCTGACCGGTCGGGTTGCAGGGATTGGAGAAAACAAAAGCGTTGGGACGCACGTCATGCATAAAGTTTTCAAAACGCTCCACCGGCACGGTAAAACCATCTTTTTCTTCTGCACGCAACTCAATCAGTTCACAGTTGTGGCGAAGAGGATAGAGATAATCCTCATAAGCGGTATAGTCCGGATTTTTATAGGCAATTCGGGCGCCGTCTTTGAAGATACTGTAAAGACGCGTTAAAGCCAGGCGGCCGCCGCAGGCAAAACTCACGTTTTCAGCCGTGTATTGACTCATGCCTTTACGATAGGTGCGGTTAACCCAATCGGCAATGGCTTCCCTGACCTCCGGCGTTCCACCAACAGGACCGTAGGCCGCATCACTCGGTTGGAGTTTTAAGCTTTCGATACGATCAGGAGCGCCGTCAATGGTACCTACTTCCGGCTGACCTTGACCTACGTTGCACCAATCCGGATGGCCGTTATAAAAGCCCAATTTAGAGGCTTCGTTGACTGTCCAAATCACCCCCATATACGGTACGTATCGCACCATCGGAAAATCTGCGCTGCCGTATTCTTCCATCTCATTTCTCCTAGTGAATTTCGTTTTGATTATTGTAGGTAGAAGAAAACAAAAAGAGAATGACAGATCTTTAAACTATAATTGTCAAAAAGACAATTAATGTAAAAATTATGAAGAAAGTTGACAACCTTTTGGTCTGGAAAGTTTTGCTCACCATTGCTGATTTAGGCTCACTTAAACTTGCGGCGGAAAGGCTTTGGATTGATCCGCCTCTGGCTTCCCGAATGTTGGCAAATCTCGAAGACGAACTCGGCATTTTTCTTCTTGACCGTCGCTCACGCCCTGCTGTTTTAACAAAAGAAGCCAAAGAAATTCTGCCGTCTGTCAGTCAATTAATACAAAGCCATGAAGCGCTTCTTTCTTTAACTCAAAACCTACGAAAAGATCACGATCCCAAGGCTCGTCGGACGCTACGTATATCACTGCCCGTCAATATGGACCGAACGCCTATTCTTTCTGCCTTACTTGACTATGAATCGTTGCATCCCGGTGTTCATTTCGAAATTTTGGCTGACCGCGGACTAAAGGCTCTTTTAAACCGACAAACCGATTTGTCCTTTTGCTTTTACTCTTCCGATCAACCGGAATTGCACGGGACATTCGTGGATGAGTTTTACACCTTCTTATTAGCCAAGCGCTCTTATTTGGAGAAACATCACACCCCTAAAACCCCCAAGGATTTAATTCATCACCCCATCCTTCTGCGCTACCCTTATAGCCCTTACTACGCTGACTTCATTGAAAACGGAGAAACACAATTCAAATTGCGCCATTGTCAGAAGATTAATTACGGCGATGCAACAGCCTGTAAAGAAATGCTACTTGCGGGAGCAGGCATTGCCATTGATCTCAACCTCGGCATGGTGCGATCTCAACTACAAGATCAATCCGTTGTTGCCGTCATGCCGAAATGGCATCGCCCCGTGGCACGAGCCCATGTGTACTGCCGCTCTGAAAACAAAAACAGTCCTTTATACCAAGAGGTGTTGAAATTGATTGTTGAAAACGGCAACTCGGATCTCACCAGTCCGTGGCGGCAGTTTGCCAAGCAATTTTAGGCAACAAAAAAGCAACCCAGAAGGTTGCTCATTGGAAAAGTGGCGTCCCCACGGGGATTCGAACCCCGGTACCGACCGTGAAAGGGTCGTGTCCTAGGCCTCTAGACGATGGAGACGCTATCTAACTGTGGTGGAGGTAAGCGGATTCGAACCGCTGACCCCTTGCATGCCATGCAAGTGCTCTACCAACTGAGCTATACCCCCGAAGAGAAAACGCATTGTATAGAGCACTTATCAAAAAATCAAGACCCTTACGAAATTTTTTTAGAGTGTTCCCATGTAGGTAATAATGACCGCATTAATCAAGTCAATCAAGAACGCGCCGACTAAACTGACTATGAGCCAAGCCCGGGCGTTGGAACCATATTTTTCAGACAAGGCCTGCATAACCGCCAAACCGTTTGCGGTCGAACCCATCGAAAAACCGACACCGCCAACACTTAACATCACCGTGTCATAGTTCTTGCCGAAAAGTAAGAAGATGAAAAACCATGAGAAAACCAACACCAAGACGGCTTGAGCGAGCAAAATCACCAACATCGGAATAGCCAAATTAACCAATTCAGCTAATTTCAAGCTATTAACTGCCATGGTCACAAAAAGCACCAAACTAATGTCCGCGACAGCATTAAGACCAACACCGTCAATTCGCACCGTCTTTGTGCAATCGATCACATTCCGAACAACCGCTGCCACAATCATGGAACCGATATAGGCGGGAAGCGTAATAATCTGACCTAAAAAGTCTGAAACGATTCCACCCAGAGCCATGCAAATGGCCACAATACCGCCGGCTTTCATCAGTTCATCGGTAAAGGACGGTTTTTGACCGGCTTCTTTAGCCACAATATCGGCCTGCAGATCACCAGGCATCCGCAGAGGCGGTTCCGGTGTTGGCACGGATTGCGGAGTAACGATCTTGTATTTGCGAATCAGCCATTCACCAAAGGGACCGCCCAAAATCAATGCGGCCGCCATGCCAAATGTTGCCGATGTGATCGCCACAGCCGTTCCGCCGGTGATGCCGTACGTTTCTTCAAAATAAGGTCCAAAAGCAGCCGATGTTCCCAAGCCACCCATCATGGAAACCGCACCGGTCAAAATCCCATAGTGCTTATCAAGCCCCATAAAGCTGGCAAGTGACATACCCAGCACGTTTTGCAAAACCGCCAAAACAGAGACAGCGATTAAGAATCCCACCAAAAGCTTTCCGCCTTGTTTAACCACTTTGACACTGGCCATCATCCCAATTGTTGTGAAAAAAGCGAGCATCAATAGGGTTTGCAAAGTGGAATCAAAATGGACTAGAAGAATGCCGCAGCCTTGTAATACAGAAAGAATAACGGCCAAAATCATGCCGCCCACAACCGGACTGGGCATAGACAAACGCTCAAGAATCGCTACCTTGGCTTTAACCCAAACACCTAAGTAATAGGTCACTACTGCTAAAGCCAAACTCTGAATCATGTTGATGTTTAGCACCCATATACCATTTTCAAACGCAATGTCCATCTTGACCTCCCAAATGTAAATGCGGAAGTTGGTTTTTGATTTACAACAATAACGCGCCTGTAATGCCGTGGGAAGCTCTGTATTGCGTGGAAATGCTTAGATTATTTGAAATCCAATTGAATATTTTTAGATACCCTCAGAGCTTTTGCTTAAGCAAAACCGCCCTGACCATTACCTTTTTTGATTCTTCAAGCTATCCCGGACCATGTTGCAAAAGATCTTACTTGCATGACTCTGGTAGACGTGATCATTCCATGCAATGACGACTGTTTGAATCGGTAAAACTCCTTCCATACTCAAGAATCTGCATCTATTTCTTGCCTCATAGGGCCCAACCAATGTTTCTTGACAAACGGCCGTGCAAATCCCAGAAGCTACGAATTCCAACCGAGTTCCCAATTGTCTGACATCCATGTTCAGTTCGCGGAAATTTCGCCCGACTACTTTAGATAAAAGAGCGGTTCTCTCATGGTGTAAAACGGTCTGTAAAAGCGGTAATTTTGATAGCTTGTCAAAGTTCGCGTCCTGAAAACGCGGATAACATCCTTCAGAGTTATATCGTTCACCGACATCGGCGAAGTATTGTGTATCGGGTACAGCAAAAAGATAACGTTCTTTAAACAACGGATAGGCATTTAATCCTTTTTTCAACAAGTATTGAAAAAGTACCCCGACTTCTGCCATACCTGATAGCAGGAGATTGGAAATTTCTTCAAGGTGATGCTCAAGAGTCAGCTCAATGTAAATGCCGGGGTATTGCTTGGCAAACGCACTGACTCCAGGAATAAGAATAGCATTTGTTCGCTCGCCATTGCTTGCAATACGTAACTTCCCGATCCTCAGATTGGCATGATCGGAACAAAATTGCTCCGTTTCCTGCTCAATGTTTCGAATTCGTCGACGACTGTCCAAGTAATACTGTCCCAATTCCGTCAATCTGAAGGGCTTATGATGCCGATCGACAATAAGTCCTCTGCATTCTTTCTCAAGACGCTGAACAACTTGAGATAAATATGGCTGAGTAACGCCAAGACTAGCCGCGGCTTTTCGAAAATTTCCTTCGTTTTCAATGGCAGACAATATTTCTAGAGCACTAACCGACATCTCGAACCTCTAATTAGTAAAAACTTATCAAATAGAAGTAATTCAATATTAGATTGTAATTTTAATTGCTAATAAACTGATCAAAAAATCTTCATCCCAACAATGTCTCGATAGGAGATAAAAATGAAACTTAAGACTTTTGCTCTCGCTCTTACTCTAGCCATGGGTGCAGGATTAACTGTTTCTACGCAGGCTGCAGAAATTATCGAATTGTGGCCCAATGGAGCCCCTAACAAAAGTACTATTACGGAAGCAGAAAAAACGGATGCTGAAGGAAATATTTTTAACGTAACGAAAGCTAGACTGGAAGTCTCCGTACCGCAAAAACCGAATGGCAAAGCTGTCATTTTGATGCCGGGTGGCGGATACAGTAATTTGTCAATGGCAACCATTGAGGAAAGTTTTGTTCCCCTCTTTCAATCGGAAGGCTTTACCACGTTTGTTTTGAAATACCGCCTTCCGAAAGGCAATCCTATTGTTCCCCTTTCTGACGCTAATAAAGCGGTTGCTACAGTCCGCAGTCTTTTTGACAAATACAAACTTCACACTGTCGGCGTAATGGGAGCTAGTGCCGGTGGTCACTTGGCCGCCATGTCCAGTGTTTCTTGCAAAGACAATACTTGCCCTGATTTTTCAGTTCTCATCTACCCCAATATTTCAATGATGCAGGAAGAAACTCAACCTAAGAGCTCCTGCCGAAATAACCTGATCGGCCCGGATCGTTCTGTTCAATATGACACCACTTACTCTGCTTATAAGCATGTCGGTCTGTCGACTCCTCCGGCTTTCCTTGCCGTTTCAGCGCAAGACGAATTTGCCGGCAGTCTCGGATCTATGCTTTATGCGCGCGCCATGGTTGAGAATGCTCGTCCAGTTTCCTTACATGTCTATCCGACCGGCAACCACGGATGGCGAGCTGAAAAAAGCGAATCTTTCCCTGATGGAGATCACTTCAGAGAAGATCTCAAAATGTGGTTAAAGACAATCAAATAATGCTCTCACTCAATAATGACTCAATGAGGTCATCACTATGAAAAAAATTGCAGTTTTAACGTCTGCTCTTATATCCGCTTGCTTAGCTACAAGTGTTTGCGCAGCTGAAAACTATTCCGTTAACCCTCTTGTTAAAGGATTGGAAAAATCCCCTGAACGAGTCCTCCTCGTGGGGAATTCGTTCATGTACTACAACTGTGGTGTGACAGGCTATATCAGTGGTTTAGCCAAAGATAAAAATAAGAAGCTCACATTAACGATGGCAACAATCGGTGGAGCCGGGCTTGACTGGCATGATGTTAAAAGTTACCTGCGTCCCAATGGTCTTCGCAGTTATTCAACAACCGATGACGGCAGCAATAAACTGATTTTCCACAAATACCCCGGAGGAAAGGTGTTTGAAGCCGTTATCCTTCAAGATAATAGCCAAGGTCCCGTTCACCCGGAACTTAAAAAATTCTTTGAAAAGTATGGAGCCATCCATAGTAAAGATATCCGCGCTACCGGGGCTGAGCCTATTTTCTTGATGACATGGGCTTATGCGGACAAACCGGAAATGACCAAACAACTCGCTGATGCAACCATCCGTGTTGCCAACGAAAATAAAGCACTGGTTATTCCTGTTGGTCTTGCGTTTGCTCAAGCTTTAAAGGAACGCCCCGACTTGAAGCTGACAGTTGAAGACAATCGACATCCAACGGCAGCTGGCTCTTACCTAGAAGGAGCAGTCATTTTTGCAGCTTTAACACGTACTTCTCCGCAAGGCGCACCATTCCTAGGAGGCTGTGAAAAGCCTTTAGCTAAAAAGGATGCTCAATTCCTGCAAACGATTGCTTGGAAGACAGTTAAAGAATTTTATGAATGGAAATAGTGCGCTCTGATTCAGAACGCCCATCATCTGAAAGCCGGACTAAATCCGGCTTTCAGTTTCAGTGATTAAACAATAAAGCGGTCAGCAACCGGTTTGCCGGGATCGACCACCAACGTATCAATCCCCAGATCCCTCACGTACTTTTCGCCATACTGCGTGCAAATCACGGTACCGTTTGAGCCATAGACATGGCCATTCTTAAAGACGGTCTTGCCTTTAACAAAGGTTGCTACCGGTTTTTGTGTGGCGTAGTTGTAAATCGTGATATCGGCATCTGCACCGACACTCAAATGACCCTTATTGTCCAAACGCAACATACGAGCGGGGTTCAAAGAGGTCTTGGCAGCAAATTCCGGCAAGGTCAGAATGCCCAATTTCACTAACGACAAACCTTGTTCCAAAATCACATTGCGCGGGATGCAGCCGCCGTCCGTAGAGATACCGTCAACGACAAAGCTGCCGTCCGGACGTTTGGCTTCTGCAAGCCACACACGAGGCAGCGGCGGGTTCACATGAAATGAACCGCCCACATCGGTGTTGTGTTCTTTCCAAAGCTTGAGACCTTCTTCACCGGTTACCAAATCCGAGTAGCCGCCCGCATCGTAGACCGCCCAAACTTTATTGGCCTTAAAGGCGGCTTCAATCCCTTCACGGTCATCACTAAAGCCAAAGCGCTTCAGGCAGTTACCCGTCACCTTGGATTGCACCTTACCGTTTTCAAAACAGGTCAGGCGCGTGCCGTTTCTGGGAGAAATGTAGCTTTCACAGTGAATGTGGTCATTGGCTAAGAGCAAATCAATGGCTTCTTTCGTTTCTTCCAATTCAGGGCGAATCGCACCACGGCAGTAAGCATTGATGTGAGCCAAGTGCAAGAAGTTGCCCTGACTTAATTCAACCGCTTCACGCATACCTTCGATGTTGGAACCATGTTCACTGGTGCCGGCGTGCCAGGCGATATAAGCGCCATGCTCCAAAGCTGTCTTGATCAACAAAGAAGATACAGCGGGCTTTAACGGATAGTGTCCGCCCAAAAGCTTCACCCCCAAAGCCCCTTCCTTCATGGAAGCATCAATCAACGCATCCATTTCAGCCTTGCTGGGTTCATTGGTCTTGAAGGTAAAGGGAGGAGAAGCAAACTGTAAAATAGCGCAGTTAATGCCGGCACCGTAGGTCGGAATGTTCTTTAAGACGTTATCCAAAGGACCTGCCATATCCAAGCAAGTAGTCACGCCGGCCATGGCGAGCATCTTGAAACCAAACGGAGAACCCCACATTTCGCCAAGGTGCACGTGGCTATCAACGATACCGGGCTGCAGAACCATACCCGTATAGTCTTCCACCACTCGGGCACTGCCGCCGGACAAGTCGACACCGACTTCAGCAATCTGGCCGTTTTCAATGGCCACATCCCGCACACCCTCAATACGGTTGAGCGGATCAACGACCGTCGCGCCCTTTAGTAAAAGATCCCACATAAGAATTCTCCTTTCAAAATGGATTCTTCGGCAAATATCTGCCGTGTTTCAGTAAGTTTATTCTTTTTCTCGACTTCTCTTTGTGGGCAAAATCAAGGGATGAGAAAAAATTGTCTTTTTATTGAGAAAAAATATCTCTTTTTTCGTTGCCATACTGTTTTTTTCAGGCATACTTTTCGCATTGATTACCAAACATCTTGCGCCACTTCAGAAACACGTATCGGTGTTGGCGATGCATCGGCTGAATAACTTTATTTCAGTCGAACGGAAGGTTTTGTTTTTGCTTTTTTCTTTTTGGAGTTTTGTTATGAAGTCTGATATCGAAATCGCCCAAGAGGCGAAATTGATCCGTATTGACGAATTGGCGCACAGTGCCGGTTTAAGTGACGACGAGTTTGAACCCTATGGCCGCGACAAAGCCAAAGTGTCCTTTCACAAAGACCGCAAGCCTCACGGCAAATTAATTCTCGTGACCGCGACTTCCGGCATGCCTGCCGGCTCCGGCAAAACCACCACATCGATCGCCCTCACTCAAGGTCTCAAACGCCTGGGCGAAAAAGCCGTGGTGGCTCTGCGTGAACCGTCCCTTGGACCTTGCTTTGGCATGAAGGGAGGCGCCGCAGGCGGCGGTTACTCTCAAGTGCTTCCGATGGAGTCAATCAACCTGCACTTTACCGGTGACTTCCACGCGATCACGGCCGCCAACAACCTGCTTGCTGCCATGATTGACAACGCCCGCCATCAAGGTCAAGTCGATCTTAAGACCGTAATTTGGCGTCGCGTATTGGATGTCAATGACCGTATGCTGCGTAACATTGTCACAGGCTTAGGCGGTCCGGCTAACGGCATTCCGACCGAGACCGGTTTTGATATCACAGTTGCCAGTGAGTTAATGGCAGTGCTGTGTCTGGCCAACGATCTTGATGATCTGCGTGCCCGAATTGACCGTTTGGTTGTCGGTATTAAGCGCGACGGTTCGGCCTACACCTGCAAAGACTTGGGTGCAACCGGCGCTTTGATGGCTCTGCTTTTGGAAGCCATGAAGCCTAATCTTGTGCAGACGCTTGAAGGCAATCTCGCCTTTGTTCACGGCGGCCCCTTTGCCAATATCGCCCATGGATGCAACTCTGTCGTAGCCACCAAGGCAGCGATGACGCTGGGCGACTGGGCTGTCACGGAAGCCGGTTTCGGCAGTGACTTGGGCGCTGAAAAATTCATGAACATCAAATGCCGCGCCGCCGGTCTCACGCCTTCGGCAATCGTGCTTGTCACTTCCACCAAAGCACTGAAGTGGCACGGAATGGTCCCGCTTCCCGAAATTGGCAAACCCAATGTTGAAGCCTTAAAGAAAGGCTTGTGCAATTTGGATGCCCACATCGACAATCTCAAACACTTCGGTCCTGAAATTGTCGTCAGTCTCAATCACTTCGCAACGGATACGGATGAAGAAATTGAAGTCATTCGCGCCCGCTGCGCAGAAAAAGGCGTTCGTTTTGCTGTCTGCGATGGCTTCATCAAGGGCGGAGAAGGCGCTATTGAGTTGGCCAAAGCTGTCATGGATGCTGCAAACGGTGAAACCAAGCCCTTGCACTTTACGTACGAAGCCGATGATGACGTCGTCACAAAACTGCAAAAGCTTGCTGTTAATGTTTACGGAGCAAAAGATATTGAGTTGTCCGCTGCCGCCAAGAAAGATCTCAAGCAAATCCAGGAACTGGGCTTTGACCGCTTGCCGGTTTGCGTGGCCAAGACTCCCTATTCGCTGTCTCATGAACCGACTTGGCTGGGCGCTCCCAAGGGCTTTACTTTGCCAGTGCAACGCCTGATTTTAAATGCTGGCGCCGGCTTTGTCGTCGCCACAACGGGAGCCATCATGCGTATGCCCGGTTTACCCAAGCAACCCGCCGCTTTGCATATTGACGTGGTTAACGGCAAGATCGTCGGCCTCTCTTAAGCCATTCTTTCATCCTTGATTTTCGCAAAGCGCCTTCGGGCGCTTTGCTTTTTGCTAGACTTTCAATCAACGTTTTTTTTTGATTGAAAAATGCTCAAACCTTTAGCGTCCGCCACTCCAGCAGTAACGGGTGGTGCGCTGACGTATCCTTATCACTATTGTGCTCATCCTTTAGTCAAGGAAGCTGCCCGTGCCGTCCGTCAACACCTCGATGAGAGTGCCCACGGTCAGGCGGGCCGTCTTGTGGCAATTTTAGTCTGCCGTCTTCCTGATCAATCGTTGGGATTTTTAACCGCCTGTGATCAGTTTGATTGTGCAGATCCTTACTTTGAGAAAACGTTCTGGCAGCAATTGCCGCCTGAATCCATCAAACCACTCAATACGGACCGTATCGACAAGGCTTTTGAAGACAAAGTTCGCGCGCAGGAAAAGTACATTTCCTTTAAAGAGGCGGCTCAGGCACGCCGTGAACACCGTCAACAGCAACGAGCCAGCGGCGTCTTTAACCACGAAGCGCTGATTGCGTCCAGTCAATTTGATTCCGGAGAACTTGAGCGTTTAAAACTTAAATATATTTTGGCCTTGCAAGCTGAAGAAGCCGCGCGGTCTGATTTCCAACACCGCACTCATGTGGCGGTTGAAAATGAGTGGAAGCGTCGGTTAAGCAGCGTTCACGTACAAAATAAACCCGGGTATAAGACCACACTTCTGGAGCTTTTATCAACATACCTGAACCGTGAAGATCTGCTTCGAGCCATTTTGAGAACAGCCCTGCCGGCTCTTTTAAACGAAGCCTTCGCGCTCGGCGCAAGCCCCGTCGCCATGGGACAATTCTGGTGGGGGCCGGTCGCCGCCTATGATGCTCGCGCTGAGGGTACCTTTTTTGCCTTTGCCAAAGAACGTCACGAAAAACTGCTCAATTACTTCCTGCAAGAACTTCGCTTGGAAGAAAATACACTGGCTGTTGATCAGTTTAAAAATTGGACGCCGGACATTGTCTACGAAGACACTGACCTCGTAGCCTTTAATAAACCGTCCGGCATGCTTTCTGTCCCCGGCAAACTCCCCGTGACGGATTTGTATTCTATTGCTCTATCACGCTACCCCGATGCCACAGGTCCGATGCTTTTACACAGACTTGATATGTCTACCTCCGGCATCGTGGTTTTTGCCAAAAATAAGCAGACTCATCAAGCGCTTCAAAACGCTTTTGCCAGGGGCTCTGTGCGAAAGCGCTACATTGCCCTTTTGGAAAAAATGCCCCCAAACACAAGCGGAGAGATCAAATTGCCGTTATGTCTCAATCCTTATGAGCGTCCTCGGCAAATGGTTGAGCGCACCTACGGCAAACCCGCTCTAACTGTTTACAAAGTCCTGGGCCAAATGCCAAACGGAGCAACGCGAGTTGCTTTCTACCCTCAAACCGGCCGCACTCATCAACTCAGACTGCATGCCGCGCACGCTGAGGGACTCAATAGCCCCATCATCGGCGATGAGCTTTACGGACACCCGGCCGACAGGCTCTATCTGCACGCAGAGGCCATTCGTTTTATTCATCCTTCAACCGGTCAACTTTTAACGATTGAGGCGCCTAGCCCCTTCTAGGTTCATCATGTTTGAACTTTTTTTCTATCACCTTCAACTATGCCTGCCCCTGTTTCTTTTGGTGATTTTGGGCTGGGGGCTTATCGTTGGCAAACTCTTTGATCAAAGCGTCACTCGTGTGCTTTCGGGCTTTACATTTCGTTTTTTAATGCCTGCTCTTTTATTTTCATTGATGAGCAAGCTCTCGGAGATGCCGCCCGTGGATTGGCGCGTTCTGATCGCTTTCTTTGGCTCCTGCGTCATTATTTATTGCTTGGGGCGCACCGCCGGCCGCTTCTTCGGATTAGATAACACCGGTAAAACCATTTTCGGCATGGCAGCAATCTTCGGCAACAACGTGCAATTAGGCGTTCCGATTCTCCAGGTCAGCCTTGGCGATGAGGCCATGCCGACCATCAGCTTACTTATTATTTTCAGTGTTCTTCTTTTATGGACCACGGCCATCGCCAGTGTTGAGTTGGGGAAAGCCGAAGGAAAATTGGACTGGAAAAGAATCGGCCGTCCAATGTTAAAAGTATTTAAAAATCCGGTGGTTCTAGCCATTATTTTGGGCAGTGCCTGGGGATTGACGGGTTGGAAGCTGCCGGATTTTGTTGAACGTACCCTGGGGTATGTGTCGTCTGCAACGACCCCGATTGCTCTCATTGTGGTCGGCATGGGATTGGCTCAACACCGATTTACTTCGGCCCTACCTCGTGGTTTAACCATCTCAACACTGAAAATTGTAATCCACCCTATCATTGTGTTTTGCCTAGCCAAATTAATTGGACTCGATGAGATTACAACCAACGCCTGTGTGTTGACAGCCTCCTTGCCGGTTGCCATTAATGTTTACCTGATGGCAAGCGAATTCAGAAGTGAAGAGGGCTCTGCAAGTAATGCTATTTTTGTCTCTACCATGCTTTCTGCCCTTTTAATTCCGCTTACTCTTACGCTTTTAGGGGTGAGTCTTTAAAAATAAAAAACGGAGGACTTCACAAGTCTGAAGCCTCCGTTTTTAATTGGACCTTTCAAACTAGGCCATTTCGTGCGGATGCACCGGTCTGTCGGAGAATTGGATCTTGTAGAGGTTGGCGTACACGCCGTTTTTCTCGAGCAATTCCTTATGAGTGCCAATTTCAACAATCCGACCGTGCTTCATCACAACGATGCGATCAGCTCCCTCAATGGTTGAGAGGCGGTGAGCCACAACAAAGCTTGTGCGCCCCACCATCAATTCATCAAGCGAAGCTTGAATGTATTTTTCGCTTTCGGTATCAAGCGCGCTCGTTGCTTCATCCAAAAGTAGAATCGGAGCATTCTTTAATAGCGCACGAGCAATGGAAATGCGTTGACGCTGACCGCCCGAGAGTTTCGCACCGCCTTCGCCCACTCGCGTATTAAAGCCTTCCGGTAGCGATTCAATAAAGGGCAAGAGATACGCCGCTTCGGCGGCTTTACGAATATCTTCGTCCGTCACCTTATCGCGGACACCATAGGCAATATTAGCCGCAATCGTATCATCAAAAAGCACGACGTCTTGGCTCACAAGCGATATTTGAGCGCGCAGACTCTTTAGCGTTAAATCTTTTTGGCTGATACCGTCAAAGAGGATATCGCCTGAGGTCATCGTCCAGAAGCGCGGAATCAAGTTAATGAGCGTTGTCTTACCCGAACCGGAAGAACCGACCAAAGCGATCATTTCACCGGGCTTCACATCCAACGTAAAATCTTCCACCGCCGGGGTGTTTGAGCCTTCGTAAGTATGCGTAACGTGACGGAAACTGACCGCCCCGGTTGCACGTTCTATCGTACGAAAACCTTTATCTTCTTCAGAGGGTTCATCGACCATCTTAAAGACACTTTCAGCAGCCGCCGACATACGCGCAACGGAACCATTAAGACTGGAGAGGTGGCGGATTGCCGGCATCATCAAAAGCATGGCCGACAAGTATGTCGTGAATTCACCCATGGAGAGCTGACCATTTTGGGCTTGCGTCAAAGCGAAAACCACCACCACCGACACACCGATCATGGTGACAAGCTGTGTAAGCGGTGTTCCCAAAGACTTCACTGCCTGCATACGAACGGCATAAGATCTCAGGCGTTCGTTAATGGCGGCAAAACGCTTTTTCTCGTAGACGTAACCGTCGTAAATCTTGACCACGCGTTGACCTTCATAGGCTTCTTGAATAGCCACGCTCATTTCACCTAAAGTGTTTTGAGAGCCAAGCGTCAAACGCTTCACCGTCTTACTCACCCACTTGAGCACCAAAGCCAAAAGCGGCGCCACAACGAGCGTCACCACAGTCAAAAGCCAATTGTGGTAGATCAAAATGCAAGCCAAAGAAACAATTTGAAGCGAGTCCCGCACCAATGTTGTCAAAATTTCAGCCGCCATCCCTAAAGCGCTTGAGGCTTCATTGACGAATTTAGAGACGACCTTGCCAGACATGTAGTGTTGGTATGTTTGAGAAGACCACTGAATGAGTCGACCGAACATGAGACGGCGAATACGCACGAGAACCTGTTGGCTCACCCGCTGCAGCAGATAGTTGGATAAAAACTGTGTGCCGCCGTGCAGAATCGAAATACCGATCAAGCCGACCGGTGTCCACCAAACAATGGAGGGATTGTGTTCATAAAAACCTAAATCGGTTAACTTACCCAATAAAAGCGCGATCAAGGAAGAACTAGCTGCACCCAAAATCATGCAAGCGACAGCTAAAGCGATTTCCTTTTTGTACGCAGGCAAGTAGCCCAGAAGGCGTCTGACGTACGGATCGTTGAAAATGGGCAACCGGTCAAGAATTTTTTTATTCATTGGCTTCAATCAAAAATATGTCGTCGTCATTTTAACGACTTGAGCGCTTAACCGCCCTATTCGTTTTGTTAACGTTTATGACACGCTTAGCATGACGCTTTTTGGACTCTGCCACTCCTTCATAGCCTTTGTCATAGACGTCTTTTTTAGCGGCAAACTTACGCCCGCCCTTGTTTGCTCCAACACCGGCTTGAGCTTTTGAACGGGTACGAGTCTTTCCGGGTTCATCCTTGGCGCTTGCCGGAACAACACCCGCTCTAGCGCTGCCCGCCTTTAAGTCTTCAATCCAACCTTTGACCCATTCATCGCTCAAGCGCATCTTTGCCCCGCGTGGCAGATCCTTGGGCAACAACACGGCACCGAAACGAACACGAATCAAACGCGATACCGTCAATCCCACCGCATCAAAAATACGGCGCACTTCACGATTGCGTCCTTCAGCGAGCGTCACCCGATACCAATGATTGGAAGAAACGCCGCCAATGTCCTCGATACGTGAAAAAGACGCCGGACCATCGTCAAGCTTAATGCCTTTTAAAAGCTTATCTTTATTTTCTTCGCTCAATTCACCCTGTACACGCACCGCGTATTCGCGCTCAATTCGATAACGCGGGTGCATGAGCATATTGGCTAAGGCGCCGCTCGTGGTAAACAGCAAAACCCCCTCGGTGTTAAAGTCAAGACGGCCGACCGCAATCCAACGTTCACCATTAAGTTTCGGTAAACGGTCAAAAACACTGGGTCTGCCTTGAGGATCATCGGCTGAAACAATCTCACCGGCGGGCTTATGGTAGAGCAACACTTTCGGCACATCGTTTACGACAGCAGCCCGTTTAACCAAACGTCCTCTCACCCGAACCATGTCATTGGGACGAACACGGTCGCCCACCTTGGCCACATCACCGTTAACCGTCACTGAACCAGTCGCAATGAGCGCTTCCATTTCGCGGCGCGAACCCAAACCGGCATCGGCCAAAACTTTCTGAAGTTTTTCTCCGACCGCATTGACTTCTTGGGAGACTGTCGGCACAACTTTCTCTTCAGGCGCAACTTTTGGTGTCACAACTCGCGTTCTTTTGGGCTGAGGAGCTCGAAAAGGCGTGCGTTTAGCCGGCGCTTTCTGAACCGCTCCTTTTTTATTCGGACGGATTTTTTTCTTCATCATCATTATCTCCAAAATCCAAAGGTTGGATCAGACTTTCTAATCTTGCGTGCTCATCATCAATGGTCTTTAACTCCTGCCGATTACTTAACCGGGAAACCGGCTGCCCCTGAGATTGTCCTTCAAATAATTCAAAGGCTTCGACCTGCGGCTCCTCATCGGGGCCGATACTGGGCAAATCCTGCAAAGAGTTAAATCCCAAATCCACCAAAAATTGTCTCGTTGTCGCAAACAATTCCGGGTGACCGATTGTCTCCCGGCGACCGATTACTTCAATCCAATTGCGATCAAGCAGTGTCTTAATGGCATTAGGATTTACCGTCACGCCGCGAATCTTTTCTATATCTCCGCGCGTCACGGGCTGACGATAAGCAATTACCGCCAATGTTTCCATCACGGTACGGCTGTATTTCGGCGCTTGTTCCGGATGGAGCTTTCGCAATATCTCGCGCATGGCCGACACTGACTGGAATCGCCAAAGACCTCCGGCCACTTCACGCAATTCAAGCGCCCGTCCCTGCCAGTCATCCTGAAGCTCCGCGAGCATCTGCAAGACCTGCGCCTTCGTAAAACGCTTATCCAAGCACTCCCTAAGCGTCGAAACAGACAAAGGCACATCACTTGTTAAAAGCGCGCCTTCAAGAATCCACTTAGGATTTTCATTGAGCGTGCTCATCGGTTAAATCTCCGTCCACATAGAACCACAGACCGTTTTCACGGACAAAACGGCTTTTTTCAACCTGCTGAAAAGCCCGACCATTGATCTTCCCGCGAGCGATAAAAGAAACCGTTGCTTTATCGCCTTGTGGCTCATAGGAAAGAATTTTCAAACCAAGCCACTTAATCGGTTCGCTTAAATCCAAAACATTCGGTCTTGTGCTTTCATGCCAAGTCTTTAGCAGATAATCCACATCTTTTTTAACAAAAGCACTGTAGCGGCTTTTCATCAGACTTAAGGCATCAGGGGCGGGCTCTGTTTGATGAAAACGCCCGCAACAGTCCTTGTAGTCAAGAAGACTACCGCAAGGACACAATGCGGGCGTTTTCTTTTTCTTCATGCCAAAGAATTATGATGCGTTTTGCTCACGCTCGGCGCGGGCGTGACGGCGACGATCAATTTCGGTCAAATAGCGCTTTCTCAAACGAATCGTATGCGGCGTAATTTCCACTAATTCGTCATCGTTGATGAATTCAACCGCGCTTTCAAGCGTCAATTGCACCGGCGGCACCAGACGAATGGCTTCATCGGTACCCGAGGCACGGATGTTAGTGAGCTGCTTGCCGCGAATCGGATTCACAACGATATCGTTATCACGAGAGTGAATACCGATAATCATACCTTCGTAGAGTTTATCGCCCGGTTTGACAAACATACGGCCGCGATCTTGCAGTTTCCAAAGAGCGTAGGCAACGGCTTCACCGTCATCCTGACTAATCAACACGCCATTGCGGCGTTCACCGACATCACCTTCCTTGATCGGACCGTAGTCATCAAAAACGTGACTCATAATGCCGGTGCCGCGGCACATGGTCATGAATTCACTTTGGAAACCGATCAAACCGCGAGCCGGAATGCGGTATTCCAAACGCACGCGGCCCTTTCCGTCAGGCTGCATGTCCTGCAAATCGCCCTTACGGCGGCCCAATTCTTCCATCACTGCGCCTTGGTGATCTTCTTCAACATCAACCGTGAGCACTTCATACGGTTCCATCTTTTGACCGTCGATTTCTTTGAGCAATACACGGGGACGCGAAACGGCCAATTCATAACCTTCGCGACGCATATTTTCAATCAAAATCGTCAGGTGCAATTCACCACGGCCGCAGACTTCAAAGACGGTTTCATCGTCAGTGAGTTTCATACGCATGGCCACATTGGACTTCAATTCCCGTTCAAGACGTTCACGAAGCTGACGGCTTGTCACGTACTTGCCTTCACGACCTGCCAAGGGACTCGTGTTTACTTGGAAATTCATGGAAAGCGTCGGTTCGTCCACTTTCAAAAGCGGCAGCGCTTCGGGCTGTTCCAAATCCGTAATGGTTGTACCGATAGACAATTCTTCAATGCCGTTTACAAGCACAATGTCACCGGCCTCGGCCGAATCCACAAGCTTGCGATCCAAACCTTCAAACATGAGGATCTGATTGACTTTGACCTTCTTGGGTGTATCGTCCGGTCCGTTCATCACGCAGACGTCTTCGCCAGCGTGGATGCGGCCGCGGTGCACACGACCGATACCGATCTTGCCGACGTAGCTCGAGTAATCAAGCGAGCAAATCTGCAACTGAAGCGGGCCATCCGGGTCATCATCACGAACCGGCACCTTTTCAATAACAGTGTCAAAAATGGCGCGCATATTGCCCACTTTCTTGAGCTCTTCAATGTTGTCGCTATAACCGGCAACGCCTTCCAAGGCCGAGCAGTAAATCACGGGGAAGTCGAGCTGCTCTTCCGTAGCGCCCAACTTATCAAATAAGTCAAATGTTTGATTCAAAACCCAATCCGGACGGGCACCCGGACGGTCAATCTTATTGATCACAACAATGGGCTTTAATCCCAAAGCCAAAGCTTTACGGGTCACAAAGCGCGTCTGCGGCATCGGGCCTTCCACGGCGTCGACCAAAAGCAATACACCATCGACCATGGACAACACACGTTCGACTTCACCGCCGAAGTCAGCGTGCCCCGGGGTATCAATAATGTTGATGTGGGTACCTTCGTATTCCACAGCGCAGTTTTTAGCCAAAATCGTAATACCGCGTTCACGTTCCAAGTCACCACTGTCCATCACACGTTCTTGGACTTCTTGATTGGCACGGAAAGTGCCGGCAGCGCGCAAAAGCTTGTCCACCAAGGTTGTCTTACCGTGGTCGACGTGCGCAATAATCGCGATATTGCGAATAGCACGAGTACTAGTCGTCATTTGTTGCCTCAATATCTTTCTTGTTGGCAATTAATCGTTCAGGTTCGAGCACACCGCGTTCGTTAACGCGGGCCGTTCCCACCATTTGTTCATCAGGTCCATAGACCCTGACACGCGGGCAACTCGGTAAACCAAGGGCCAATCGCTGGCCATGGCAAAAGCGCACGCGGTCGTTTTCGCTTAAATGCACCGCAGGAAGCGTCTGCATTAACGCATCAAGCGGTTTTAAAGTTGCCAGACGCTCTTCAAGCGACATCGTCTCAAGCGCCTGTAAGGTAACAGCGTCTTCAAGCGAAAGCGCTCCTACCTTTGTTCTTCTTAAACTTGCCAAATGAGCACCACAGCCGAGTGCCTCACCGATATCTTCAGCGAGCACCCGAATATAAGTCCCCTTGGAACACGTCACTTTAACCGTTAAGAGTTCGTCGGCAAATTCAAGGATCTCTAATTTCTCAATCCGCACCGAACGAGCCTGTCGCTCAATGCTCACCCCCTCACGAGCCAAATCGTAAAGCGTTTTTCCGTCACGCTTTAGGGCTGAAAACATCGGAGGCACCTGCAAAATGTCGCCTCTAAAAGCGTTCAGTGCCTTTTCAATGTCAGCTCGATTGACACGGACGGGACGGGTTTGCAGAAAGTCTCCCTCCAAGTCACCCGTTGTTGTCTTCTGACCGAGCTTAATACCAGCGATATAGGTTTTATCGGCATGCAAAAGATCGGCAGAAAATTTGGTCGCTTCACCAAAGGTGAGCGCCAACAGGCCGCTTGCAAGCGGATCAAGTGTTCCCGTATGACCGGCTTTTTGCGCATTCAACAAACGCCTAGCTGTCTGCAGCGCCGCGTTTGAGGTCATCGCATAGGGCTTATCAAGCAAAAGCACCCCGTCTACAACTCGGCCTTTTCTTTTCATTCTTCGCCCTTGGTTTGCTTCATCGCCTCATCAATCAGGCGGTCCATTTCGAAACCCTTGGCCACACTGGTGTCATGCTCAAAGTGCAATGTCGGCACTGTATGAATCGACAACAGTTTGAAAAGATGGTTACGAAGCATTCCGGCGGCAGCGTTTAAGCCTTGCTTGGCTTGTTCAGGCTCGGCCCCGATCACCGTGAAATAAACCTTCGCATGAGCATAATCAAGTGTAATTTCACAGCCTGTCAAGGTTACCAGGCCCACTCGCGGATCTCGCACTTCCTGAGGAATTAAACGAGCCAGATCCTTTTGAATCTGATCGGCCACACGCTGGGCGCGTCCCGGTTTTGCAGCTCTCATGTCACAATCCTTTCTTGATGCTTCAGGGCGGCATTAAAGAGTTATCTTTCAAACAAGCCGCCCGTTTTTATTAAAGCGTACGGGCCACTTCCGTGACTTCAAAGATTTCCAGCTGGTCGCCCTCTTTGATGTCATCGTAGCCTTTAAGCGACAAACCGCATTCCAAACCGGCCTTCACTTCCCTGACATCATCCTTGAAGTGGCGCAATGAGTTCAATTCTCCCGTCCAAATCACAACGTTGTCGCGAAGCAATCGAGCCGAAGCCGTGCGGCGAACCACACCTTCCAAAACCTTACAGCCGGCAATCATGCCTACCTTGGGCACG
Organism: uncultured Sutterella sp.; assembly: GCA_905212345.1. Taxonomy (GTDB): domain Bacteria; phylum Pseudomonadota; class Gammaproteobacteria; order Burkholderiales; family Burkholderiaceae_F; genus Aphodousia. The sequence goes on from CAJMEC010000006.1 coordinate 47,824, forward strand.
CGAATGCATTGACGGATTTCCACTAAGCCCAAAACGGTTTCGCGTTTTTCCGGTGCAAGCATACCGCTCATAGCCGCCTTCACATCATCAACGGCATCGTAAATGATGTTGTAGTAGCGAATATCCACGCCGTTGGTTTCGGCGAGCTTACGAGCCGGCGCATCGGCACGCACGTTAAAGCCGATGATGACCGCTTTGCTAGCCAAAGCCAAGTTAACGTCCGTTTCTGAAACGCCACCCACGGCAGAATGCACGACTTGAACGCGCACTTCATCGTTGGACAACTTCGTCAAGGCGTGAACAATAGCTTCGGTGGAGCCCTGAACGTCTGCCTTCACAATCAAAGCGAGTGTCTTCACTTCACCATTGGCTGCATCCGAGAAAATATTTTCCAGTTTAGCGGCTTGCTGCTTAGCCAATTTCACATCACGGTACTTACCTTGACGGAAAAGAGCGATTTCACGGGCTTTACGTTCATCGGGCAAAACCATGATTTCATCGCCGGCCTGCGGAACACCCGACAGACCTTGAATTTCCACCGGAATTGAAGGACCGGCTTCACTTACTGCCTTACCCGTTTCATTGATCATGGCACGGACACGACCGAATTCAGCGCCCGCTAAAACAATGTCACCGCGGTGAAGGGTGCCGGACTGCACAAGAATGGATGCCACAGGACCGCGTCCCTTATCCAAACGGGATTCGATCACAAGCCCCTTCGCCATGCCTTCCTTCGGTGCTTTCAGGTCAAGCATTTCCGCTTGAAGCAGCACGTTTTCCAGCAATTCATCTACGCCCTGGCCGGTCTTGGCAGACACCGGAATAAACGGCACATCGCCACCCCAGTCTTCAGGCATCACATCGTTTTGGACAAGTTCTTGCTTAACGCGTTCGGGGTTGGCTTCCGGCTTATCGATCTTGTTAATCGCCACCACCATCGGAACGCCGGCGGCCTTGGAGTGCGCAATAGCTTCCTTCGTCTGAGGCATCACGCCGTCATCGGCAGCCACCACCAAAATCACAATATCGGTTGCCTGAGCACCGCGCGCACGCATAGCTGTAAAAGCTTCGTGACCCGGAGTATCCAAGAAGGTCACAATGCCACGCGGCGTCTTAACGTGGTAGGCACCGATATGCTGCGTAATGCCACCGGCTTCACCGGCCGCCACCTTGGCACGACGGATGTAGTCGAGCAAGCTTGTCTTACCGTGGTCAACGTGACCCATGATGGTCACGACCGGCGGACGCGGAAGGGCCTCAGCTGTATTTTCTTCCATCATGTCGCCTAAAATCGCTTCAGGGTCATCGGGTTTAGCTGCAATGGCATGATGTCCCATTTCTTCAACCACGATCATCGCGGTGTCCTGATCGAGCATTTGGTTAATCGTCACCATTTGCCCCATCTTCATGAGCGTCTTAATCACTTCGGTGGCTTTAACAGCCATCTTATGAGCAAGATCGGCCACACTGATCGTTTCTGGGACACTCACATCGCGCACCACAGGTTCTGTATTTTGAACCTGCTGTTGCTTGGGCTGCTCATGACGGCGGTTATTACGGTTTTTACGAGAACCGCGCCATTGCTCATTGCCATCATCATCTTCGTCAATAACACGGGCATTGCCCTTGTTACCGCCGCGATGCTTGACGTTATCGTCCCATTTGCTCGCTGCGCCATGATTGGCACCGGCGTGCTTGCCACCCTTTTTCTTGCCACCTTGATCTTCGTCGCGGTCGCGGTCGTTATTCTTGCCCTTCTTCTTGTCCTGATTCTTTTTACCTTCAGCAGGCTTATCGCTCTTGGCCTTCATGACAGAGGGTTTGGGCTTACTCATCATTTCTCGAATCGCGCGAGCTTCTTCTTCGGCCTTACGCTTGGCTTCCTGACGGCGCTTAATTTCTTCTTCAGATAAAGCGGCAGGCTGAGCCTTTTGTTCTACAGGACGTTGAACCGGCTTTTTCGCATTCTGCTGGAACTTAGCCTTTTCATTTTTGCGAGCATCATTGGGCTTAGAGGCCGGTTTAGCCTGTTTTTGTTCATGACGCACTTGCGGCTGCTGAACCTCTTTCTTAACTTCAGGCTTTGCAACCACTTCTGCCTTGGGCTCAACCGCTGCCTTATCGGCGGCAGGAGCGGCCTTCGGCTGCTGAGCCGCGCGAGCGGCAGCGGCCTCTGCTTCAGCCTGTGCCTTAGCGCGGGCTTGCTCCTGAGCGGCTTTTTCCTGAGCCAATTTTTCTTCTTGCAGACGTTGAGCTTCCAGCTCTTTTTGACGTTTTTCTTCTTCAGCCTTTTGCTGCTGCATCTTTGCCTTGGCTTCTTCTAAAGCGCGGGCGCGTTCCGCAGCCATAGCCTGCTCACGAGCGTTTGTCGCTGTCGCTGAGTTTTTCACGAGAACGCGTTTTCTGCGCACTTCCACCTTCACCGTGTGTTGACCATCGGCCTGCTTAACCGTTGTGGTCTCTTTACGGGTTAAAGTGATTTTGCGGGCTTTAGCCTGACGATCCTGACGCAAAAAGTCCACCAACTGACGCTGATCGGCAGCGGTCACTGCGTCCGTTTCGCTATGCTTGTTAATGCCGGCGCTTTTGAGCTGACGAAGCAATTCTTCGGCAGTCACTTTCATTTCTTTGGCCAACTCTAAAACGGTCGAACTTGCCATATTCTCTCCTTTCGTACTTTTTACTCAAGCACGCTTTAGTTGTTGAACCAATGGGCGCGAGCAGCCAAAATCAACTTCGAGGCACGCTCTTGATCGATTCCGCTCATTTCCACCAGTTCGTCTACGGCTAATTCGGCCAGCTCATCACGCGTCTTCACACCGTGGGCAACCAGCACGTTAACCAAATCATTATCCATACCTTCAAGTGAAACCATTTCGGGTTCAGCCTGACGCAGGTTTTCTTCACGTTCCAAATCTTGCATGAGGCACTTATTGCGGGCGCGTTCACGCAACACCTTGACCGTGTCTTCATCAAACGCTTCAATTTCAAGCAATTCCGATTCAGGCACATAGGCCACTTCTTCGATAGAAGAGAAGCCGTTTTCAATCAAGATATCAGCAACATCTTCACCCACATCGAGCTTTTCAACGAATTCAGCACGAATCTTGCTTGTTTCTTCGTCACGCTTGGCGTTGGCTTCTTCATCGGTCATGATGTCAATCTTCCAGCCGGTCAATTCAGAGGCCAAGCGGACATTTTGGCCGGCACGACCGATAGCAATGGCAAGATTTTCTTCATCCACCACCACTTCCATCGTGTGCGTGTCTTCGAGCATCACCACGCCGGAGACCTTAGCCGGTTCCAAAGCGCTCACAACAAACTGAGCCGGTTCATCATCCCAAACAACGATGTCAACACGTTCACCGCCCAATTCGTTGGAAACGGCATTCACGCGCGTACCGCGCACACCGATGCAGGTGCCAACCGGATCCAAGCGAGCGTCTTTGGCTTGAACAGCGATCTTCGCACGGCTACCGGGATCACGGGCTGCACTCTTGATTTCCAAAAGACCTTCTTCAATTTCAGGCACTTGCAAAGCAAAGAGTTCCTTGATGAAATCCGGGCTTGTACGAGACAAGAAAATTTGTTGGCCCTTGCAGGAGCGATCGATTCGAGCGACATAAGCACGCACGCGGTCACCCGGACGGAACGATTCCTTGGGCAACATTTCAGAACGGGGCAAACGGGCCTCAACTTTGCCGATTTCGACAATCGCATCGCCCTTGTCCATGCGCTTGACTAAACCGGAAACAACTTTTTCATCGCGAGCCAAAAATTCCACCAACATTTGTTCACGTTCGGCATCGCGCAAACGTTGCAAAATCACTTGCTTTGCATCTTGAGCGAAACGGCGACCGGAACTATTGATGTTTTGCACTTCCTGACGGATATAGTCACCAACATTAAGATCGGGGTATTCGTCATGAATGTCGGAATACATTTCCTGACGATCCGGTTCCTGCAAGCCTTGATCGTCAGCCACAATGAGCCAACGACGCCACGCTTGGTAATCACCCGTGTCACGATCAACGTGTACTTCAATATCCGCATCTTCGCCGGCAAAATTTGCCTTTTTTACAGCAGAGGCAAGAGCCGTTTCAAGCACACCGAAGACGACCTCGCGGGGCACGCTTTTTTCCTGTGCCAATACTTCAACCATTTCAAGCATTTCGCGGTTCATTTTTTACTTTCCTTTGAAATTTAATTCTGCGATCAAATGGGCACGATCGACCTGATCGATCGTAAAACTAACGGCAACGGGCTCAATGGCAGCGGCCTTCTTACCGCGCTTTTGTGCAATCCGCTCCCGAGCGGCCTGCGCCGGAGTCTTTGCCGGCTTTTCATCCGTAAACAAAAAATCAATCGTCGTTTGCGAGTCCTGCGTGCGAACAGCCTGAATTCGACCGTCTAACTTGCGACGACCGGCTTCAGGAAAACCTTCGGCCATCAGCGGGGCAAATAATTCCACGTGCACCAATTTGCCGATGTAACGTTCCCAATCCCGAACACGCTTTAAAGGCCGTTCCACACCGGGAGAGGATACTTCAAGGCGTTCGTAGTCAACATTTTCAACCGTGAACAAATACGTCAACTGGTTGCTCACCTGTTCGCAATCGTCCACCCCCACTCCTTCGGGGCTATCCATCGTGACGCGAAGCAATCCGCGGGGTAAATGTTCGAGATCAACGAACTCAAAGCCCATCCCTTCAACGGTTTGCTCAACCAACGTCAACAAATCTGTCGATGTTTCTGTCATTGTTATTGTGGCTCCTAGCGGAGAATTCCCAAAAAAAGATGGGCTCTAAGGCCCATCCATCCCCTTAGCGCCAGAGAAAACCAACACCAAGGTTTTGCGCAAAGAAGCATTACTCTCATAAACGCAACTTGCACACGACGACCGATAAATAATAAAGGCACTTTGAAAAGTGCCTTTATTGTTTTTATCTTCGCGACTGATTATACAGACTGATTATAAAAAATCAATCACTTAGCTTATCTTATTTAAAGAATTTTAAAAACATCGCGAGACGATACCATCATTAAGAATCATCTCATGTAAAAATATCGTTTACGTTATGATTTAGGATAAAAAATGGCGGAGAGAGAGGGATTCGAACCCTCGATACGAACGAGCCGTATACCGGATTTCGAGTCCGGCGCATTCGACCACTCTGCCATCTCTCCGCACAGTAAGTTTGCGATTTTATCAGAATGAACTCTATTTTGCTCTTTGAGTTCCCGATTTACGGTGGATAACTCAAAAATGACCTTGATTGCTCTACTAAATTATTTGTTGTAACAACGCAACATCTAGCGATCCAAAACACATTATTCCAAGGGTTAATACTAAAAGTTGAGAAATTCTTTTGAGGTTACTCAAATTTTCTCTTACTTTTGCAATAACATTATGAGTAAAGGGCTATCCTGAACCTATCTGAACACTAATTTCTGTAGGAGTTATATCAAAATGGATCTTAAAGAAATTCTCGAACGCAATAAAAAAGCACATCATCGCCTCGGCATGATCACCAAGGAACTTCACGACACCTTGGCTGACGGTCATCACAATAGCCTGCGTGCTTCCCAAGTCATGGAAATGATGAACGCCTCTTTCGAAATGTTGAAAGAGTCTGATGTGTTGCACTCCTATATGGATGAAGAATTAGCTCCTGAAGCTAAGGAAGCTCCGGCGAAGAAAGCTCCCGCCAAGAAGGCTGCCGAGAAGAAAGTAGCCGCCAAGGCCCCGGCCAAGAAGGCCGCTGCTAAACCCGTCGCCAAAAAGACAACGGCTAAGAAAGCTGCAAAGAAATAATTTTCATTAAGAAAATTTAATGGGGAGGTTTACAAACCTCCCCAAATCATAAGAGGGAACCCGTTTATTGGGTTCCCACCTTTTTTATTGGCAATCGTATTGTGAATTACGCTTTGAAATCACCGAGTGGTTGATTTTCAGGACGCAATACTTCCACACCACCCATATACGGGCGCAACACTTCAGGCACCGTTACGCTACCGTCAGCATTTTGATAGTTTTCCAACACAGCAACCAAAGTACGGCCAACAGCCAAACCGGAGCCGTTTAAAGTATGCACGTACTGAATCTTACCGTCTTTGCCCTTGACACGAGCGCCCATGCGACGTGCTTGGAAAGCTTCGCAGTTCGAGCAAGATGAAATTTCACGATAGGTATTTTGAGCCGGCAACCAGACTTCCAAGTCAAAGGTCTTGGCAGCACCAAAACCCATGTCACCCGTGCAAAGCGTAATCACACGATAGGGCAAGCCCAAACGTTGAAGAATCGTTTCGGCGTTATGCACCATTTCGTCCAAGTGCTTGTAGCTGTCTTCAGGATTGACAATGCGCACCATTTCAACTTTGTCAAATTGGTGCTGACGGATCATGCCGCGCGTATCACGACCATAAGAACCGGCTTCAGAACGGAAGCAAGGCGTATGAGCAGTGATCTTAATCGGCAATTGATCAGCGCGAAGCAACTTGCCGCTGACCATATTGGTAAGAGAGACTTCTGCAGTCGGAATCAAGTACATTCGTTCGCCTTCACCTTCCTGGCCTCCCTTCTTAGCGGCAAAAAGGTCTTCTTCAAACTTCGGCAATTGGCCCGTACCACGCATCGTTTCCGCGCTTACCACATAAGGCGTGTAGCATTCTACGTAACCGTGCTCACGCGTATGCGTATCCAACATAAATTGAGCTAAGGCTCGATGCAAGCGTGCAACCTGACCACGCATAAAGCAGAAGCGTGCGCCGGATTCTTTCGCAGCTGTCTCGAAGTCCATGCCAAGCGGAACACCAACGTCCACATGATCCTTGATCGGGAAATCAAACGTACGAGGCGTACCCCAGCGACGAACTTCAGGATTGTCACGTTCGTCACGGCCAACAGGCACGGACTCATGAGGCAAATTAGGAACACTCATTAAAAGTTCGTTCAAATCCGTTCGGATTTGAGACAAACGTTCTTCCAATTGAGAAAGCTTTTCAGGAATAGCGGCAGCTTCAGCCATTAAATCAGCGGCATCTCCGCCGGCCTTGCGAGCTGCACCGATCTGCTTGGACAAGCTATTACGCAAAGCCTGAAGTTCTTCAGTCTGCTTTTGGACAGCTTTGCGGTCATTTTCCAATGCATTGAATTCTTTGACCGGGAATTCAAACGGACGGGTTGCTAAGCGAGCAACCACATCGTCGAGTTGCTTACGCAATAAATTGATATCAAGCATTATTAATTCCTAATGAACAGAGCAAGCTCTGAAAAAACACGTTCGATAATTTTCACCTGTTTGGGTTACGATTGCAAGAGGTATATAGCTTAGATTGTTATTTTTCTTTTTTAGTTCTGATTCGTCCTTCTCCTTTTGCCCAAGCCTGACGATTCAAAGCTTTTAATCTTTCCAACTTCTCAGCAATTTTGATCTCCAGTCCTCGTGGTCTCGGGTAGTACCACTTCATATTCTCCAAGCCTTCAGGTAAATAAATTTCCCCTGCTGCAAATGCATCCGGTTCGTCATGTGCGTAACGATAACCATGAGAGTAACCCAATTCGCTCATTAATTTAGTGGGAGCATTACGTAAATAAAGAGGCACCGCTCGTGAAGCATCTTTTTTCACAAAACTCTTTACCGCGTTATAGGCCACTTCAATCGAATTGCTCTTAGGGGCAATTGCACAATAAACCACAGCGTTGGCAATCGCCAATTCCCCTTCCGGGCTTCCCAAACGTTCATAAGCTTGGGCAGCATTTAAGGCAATTTCCAACGCTCTAGGATCGGCCAATCCGATATCTTCCGTTGCCATACGGATAACTCGGCGGCAAATATAAAGGGGATCACAACCGCCGACAATCATTCGTGTCATCCAATATAAGGCGGCATCCGGATCACTACCGCGAACTGACTTATGCAAAGCAGATATCAGATCGTAAAAATTTTCTCCCCCTTTATCAAAACGCCTGAGTGTTGCGGGCAGGCTCTGTCTTAATAATTCAGCGCCCACTTTATGCATACCTTTATCTGTCGCAAGATGGCAAGCTAATTCAACTGCATTAAGAAAACGTCTCGCATCGCCATCGGCTAAGTTAAATAAGATTTCCTTTGCCTCGTCTAAAAAAATTAATCCGGGCGCTTCTGCTGCTATCGCGCGGGGTAAGAGTTTTTCAAAATCTGCTTTTTTTAAACTTTCCAGAACATAGGTTGCAGAACGCGACAGTAGAGCACTATTGACTTCGAAACTGGGATTTTCTGTCGTAGCTCCAATGAAAACAAATAACCCGCTTTCGACATGAGGCAAAAAAGCATCTTGCTGAGACTTAGAAAAACGATGAACTTCATCAACAAACACTAATGTCGGCTCACCTGTTTGATCCATATGATGTTGAGCCTTATCAACGGCTTCCCGAATCTCTTTTACTCCGCTCAAAACCGCCGAAATAGCAATAAAGGGTAAATTAAAGGCTTTGGCCATCAAGCGGGCCAATGTTGTCTTGCCAACACCAGGGGGGCCCCAGAGGATCATAGAGTGGGGGCGTCCTTCCTCAAAAGCAACTCGCAAAGGCTTATCCGGTCCCAATAGATGTTCTTGACCAACAACCTCATCCAGTGTCTTGGGTCGTAATCTCTCCGCTAAGGGCTGCATATGCAAATTAATTGAGTGGCGGTCACGAGATTGGCCTGATTTAAGGGGCTCATCAGGGATAAGGTCAGCAAATAAATCTTCTTTCATAAATAGGCAATAAATACGGTATATTGATACGAGGCATTATAGATAGTCCTACTGGTTAAGCTTATCTGAAAATGTATTTAAGACGCTACAAAAATGAAGATCTCCCTGAACTGATCACTCTTTTTAAAGAAACGGTTCGCTCAGTCAACGCAAAAGATTATCTGTATGAGCATCTGTACTGTGAGCGCTGTTTGGCTGAGAAGCACAATCAAGAATTCAAGGCACAAGCGTTTGGCGCTCGTGCCAGTTCTTCCCGCTTTCTGACGAATTCTTATCGGATGCTTTTGAGTGCCTTTTGTCAATTAGCGTTCCGGCTTCTGCGAAATCAGCTTTTCCGAAAGAATACCCATTGGAATCAATCGACGTTAAATGCATTCCGTCACGCATTCATTTGTGCGCCGGCAGTCATTGAGCAGCTGAAAACCAAAGTGAAGATCAGTTTGAATGTACAAGTACTGGGTTATGACGCGATCGCGTCCTTCTGGCAATTAAAAACGTAGATCAAAGCGAGCGTCCCCGACTCGGTTAACTTCGGGGGTAGGGGTAATTACGCCCAAAATCAGCAAAAAGAAGCCTTTTCGCCAAACGAGACGCCTAAAACGGCGTCTCGTCTTCAAAGAAGCTGCCAAAAAAGCTCAAATTCGGTGTTCGTGCAAAATTCAGGCTAGTTCTCTAATAGGACACGCCGGTTTCTCGAATAGTTTTTGAGACCTCCACTGCAGTTTCGATGAACCCTTTCGTGGCATACGATTGATAGCGGTCTCTTTTCCAGGCAATGGAGACTTCGTTGATGGGAAGATCCCGCCCGATAGAGTACAAAGCAACACGGCGGCGTTCGCAGTCCTGTACGATCGTAGAAGGGATAAGTGCCGCGCCAATGCCGTTTCCGACCAAGGCAGGTACAGTCAGGATGGACTGTGTTTCGAGTGCAATGGGCAAATTGAGTTGATACTTTTCGCACAGGTGCTCAAAGTAATTGTGAAAGACTTGACCCTGCTTCATGATGATAAACGGTGTGTCCTTGAGCTCAGTAATTTGAATTTTCGGGTAAACCCCGTCGGCTCCGGGCTTGTGTTGGGCGACATAAGGGTGCATCGGCGGAAGGCCCACGAGCACTGTTTCATTGTAGATCGGTACCTGATCAAGCGTGTTGGGTACCATTTGAGTGATGACCAACGCGCAATCGACGCGACCGCTTTCGGCTAATTGAGCCGCTTCCAACGTAGTGCCTTCTTCAATGCGAACGGTTATGCCGGGATAGCGAGACTTAAAGACGGACAAAATCGGATTTAACAACGTCACCGTGCGATATTGCGTGGAGCCGATAACGATCTCACCGGTTTTCAAACCCTTTCTGTCTGCAAAGTACTGACGACATTCGCGCTCAATGGCCTCAATTTGGCGTTGTGCTTGCAGAAGTTTTTCGCCTTCTGCCGTCAGCTTCCAGGGATTGGAAGTTCGGTCAAAAATAACGATCCCGTAATCGTTTTCCAATCGCTTAACGTATTGACTCAGCGAGGGCTGAGAAACATAGAGTTTGCGACTTGCGGCTAATATCGATTTTGTTTCAATGATGGCCTCAAGGTGAACCAAGATTTTGTTTCTGCTCACAATATTTTCCCCTAATGTCTTCCTATAAATAACATCAAAGTTAATTATCCTATTCAATAATAATATTTGCCAAATAGTTTACTGGTTCATAGAATGAAGCTGGCTTTGGTATTTGCGCAAAGAAGAAGCAACGTTGATTAGAGAATTCTCTAACGGTTATATTCATTGCTTCGGAGAAATAAACATGCTGGATTGTATTATCCGTAGCGGGCGTGTCGTCGATTGGTACAACGATATTGATACCGTTACTGATATTGCTATCAAAGATGGCAAAATCTTTTCCGTCGGCCATTGTAGCGAACCGGCAACCCGAGAAATTGACGCTTCGGGTCTGTTGGTGTTGCCGGGTATCATCGACAGTCATATGCACGCCTCAAGTTGGTTGGGCGGGCCTATGAGTTTTAAGATGCTGGCTCAGGCCGGTGTCACGACTGCGCTGGAAATGGCTGGCCCCGTACAAAGTGTCAAAGAGTACCTTCTTAACCAAGGTTGCGGCCTGAATATCGGTTGCCTTGAGCAAATTCGCCCGGGCTTTAATGTCGCTACCAACGATCCCGATCTTGAAGAACTCAAGACGGTGATTGCCCAATCACTTCAAAGCGGAGCATTCGGCGTCAAACTCTTGGGCGGGCACTATCCTTTAATACCTCAGGCTGCGCAACGATTGCTTAAATATTGCGCCGATAACGGCGTGTATTTTGCGGTTCATGCAGGCAGCACTGAAAACGGTTCCAACATCAAGGGGATGCGTGAAATCATTGAGCTTGCCCAAGGTTCACCCTTCCACTTGGCTCATATCAATGCGTATTGCCGCGGCTCGGTGCAAAAGCTTGAAGATGAAATTCGTGAGGCAACGGAGCTTTTGACGGCTCATCCGGAAATTGACACGGAAAGTTATCTCTCGCCAATTAACGGTTGCTCGGGCAAATGCGTTGACAATCACGTTGAAAGCGGCGTAACGCGCAATTGTTTGGTTTCGGCGGGCTATTCAACCGATTCCGAAGGCATGAAAAAGGCGATTACCGACGGATTTGCACAAGTGCATGTCATCGAAAACGGCGTTGTGACTTTGGCTGACAAGCAAAAGGGTCTTGCGGTTTGGTTAGATAAGAAAACCGATGTGCCTGTCAGTTTTTCAGTAAATCCCGAACTTTCGCGATTCTTTTTTGCCACAGCCAAGCGCGACAACGGTGCTTATTTAGTGGACAGTTTCTGTACGGACGGCGGCGGCATCCCTCGCAATGTCATCATTGCCAACGGTTTGTCGCTTGTGAAGTTCGGCGCTATGAGTCTGAAGGACTTCGTTTTGAAATCAAGTTTTGCGGCTGCACGCCTTTTGGGTTTGCCCGATAAGGGGCACTTTACAAGCGGCGCCGATGCTGATGTTGTGATTGTCGACCTTGAGGCTCAAAAGCCGATTTACTCCATGGCAGCCGGCCGCATGATTCTTGATAACAGATGCGTTATCGGCGAGGGCGCCACGATGCTGACAACCCAAGAGGGTGCGGCAGGCGTCAAAGCGTTCGGTCTTAATGCGCAAGTTGTTGATATTGCGTCACTATTTAAATTTCGAAAGAATCGTTTCGACTTAACACCCCGTCGAGACATGTTGCAAACAATCCGATAGGAGGACCATATGATTTGGCTGGGAGTTGCAATCGTAATCGGGACATTCTGGTTGATTTATAAAAACTATGAAGCCCGACTTGTTCTTTTCTTATCCGGTATGTTGATGACCTTGATCGGTTTCACGATCGGCGGCAGTTCTGTGGGTTTTCCTCAGGCAATCGACGCTTTTGTGAAGCAGTTTGTCAACCCCGGTTTGGTGCCGACGTATACCACCGTGATGGGCTTCGGCTATGTGATGAGCTACACGAAGTGTGCCGATCACTTGGTCAATGCCTTAGTGCGACCGCTCTCTAAGGTGCCTTTGTTGGTTATTCCTGGTGCTGTGATTATCACCTGGTTCTTAAACATTGTTCTGCCCTCGGCTGTGGGTATTGCCGCAGCGGTCGGCGTGTTGTTGATTCCGGCTTTGATTGCCTTGAAGGTTCGTCCGGTGATGGCTGCAGCCGCTGTCTTTCTCGGTACGTGGGGTTCGGTTGCAAGCCCTGGCTTGATGTTTAATCCCCAAGTGGCCGACATTGCCTTTAAAGCGGGTGAAATCGATGCGCCTGACGCCATGATCGTCATCATGGCCGAATTCTTCCCGGCCTTGGCCGGCGCCGTTCTTGCGGCCATTGCTTTGGCCGTGCTCGCCAAAATGATGAAAGAAGGGGTCGGCAGTCAATTAGAAGCTCAGACTCAAGTTCAAGATGCAGAAGAATTAAAGGTTAACTACTTCTACGCCTTGGTTCCGATTTTGCCCTTGTTCTTGCTTGTTATTGCTTCCAAGCAAGTCGGTTGGTTGCCCTCGAACATCTTTACTGTTCCGTGCTGCATGTTAATCGGTACCGGTGTCGGTTTGTTAATTGCCTTGACCAATAAGCTTAAAGGCGGCGAAGTTTCCAAGCGTTTCTGCCGCGGTTGCGGTGACGCATTCTGCGAAGTGGCGTTGCTGATTGCTGCAGCGGCGGTCTTTGCTTCGGGCATGAAGTCGATCGGCTTGACTGACGCGTTGGTCGATGCCATGAAAGGTTCGCAATCCATCGCTATGGCCTCTGCCGTGGTCGGTCCTTGGTTAATGGCTATCGTTTGCGGTTCGGGTAATGCCGCTGCATTGGCTTTCAACGAAGTGATTACGCCTCACGCGGCTGACTTCGGTATGACGGTTGTGCAATTGGGCGCCGTGGCACAGGTAGCCGCCGGTTTGGGCCGCACCGTTTCGCCTGTGGCCGGTGGCGTGATCGTGATTGCTAGTATTGCAGGCGTCAATCCGATTGATATCTGTAAGCGCACTTTCATTCCGGTTTGCATTGCATTGGCAGTGTTTACGGTCGGTATGTACATGTTCTAATTCACCAAAAAGAGAGCCTTCTGAGCCCGGCGAAGCTGCACTTCCTGGGCTTTTTTCGTGTGCTCGGCATGAGTACGATCTAATGGGTGAAAAATTCAGGCTAGAATTACCTTAACTTCTCGCATCGGTGACACTCAATGAGGTTATTTCGCCATGCCTTTTTAGAAATGCTTTAAAAATCGAGTTGTTATGGCCGACGACCTTGCATGAAACTTGCGAGGTTTTATGTTAAAAAAGGGGGTGTTGATAAAGTCGGTAACAACCGACGGAGTTTAACACCCCTTT
>CAJMEC010000007.1 GCA_905212345.1 uncultured Sutterella sp.
ATGGCGCCAAACGGCCGAGGGTTTTGAAAACATGGTGGTTGCCGTCATGGGGTGTGTGGTCAATGGCCCCGGGGAAAGCAAGCACGCCAATATTGGGATTAGCTTGCCCGGTAACGGCGAGTCACCTGTCGCCCCCGTGTTCGCGGACGGTGAAAAGATTGCCTCTATTAAAGGGCAGGCCGGCGATGCAGATTCCATTGCCTGCCGCTTCAAGGAACTCATTAATGAGTATGTGCGGACGCACTACTCGAAAAAACATTAGACATTAATGAAAGAGAGAAAAGTTATGGTCAAAGTACAAAAAATTGCCGGTATTCGCGGAATGAATGACATTCTCCCGGCCGAAGCGCCTATTTGGGAATATTTTGAAGAATGCGCCCATGATGTGCTTCGTGCATACGGTTATAAGCAAATCCGCACGCCGATATTAGAGGCGACCTCTCTTTTCAAACGCGGTATCGGCGAAGTGACCGATATTGTGGAAAAGGAAATGTATTGTTTCACCGATTCCCTCAACGGAGAAGAATTGGCTTTGCGCCCTGAAAACACGGCCGGCGTGGTTAGAAGTGTGATTGAGCACAATCTCACCTATAACGCTCCGCAACGGTTGTGGTACTTTGGACCGATGTTCAGACATGAACGTCCTCAACGTGGGCGCTATCGTCAATTCCACCAATTAGGTGTTGAAGCGTTGGGCTTTAAGGGACCGGATGTTGATGTTGAGCAAATTCTCATGGCTCGCCGTCTTTTTGATGAGCTTGAAATTTTGCCCTTGAAACTGGAACTCAATTCCTTGGGTAATCTTGAAGAACGTAAGGCCCACCGCGAAGCTTTGATTAAATACTTTGAAGCCAATCAGGATGTCCTTGATGAGGATGCAAAACGTCGTCTTTATAGCAATCCGCTTCGCATTTTGGATACGAAAAATCCTGACATGCAGCAGATGGTTGAAGGGGCTCCGAAACTTTTGGATTACCTGAAAGAAGAAAGTCTTTCCTTCCTGCGTCGTATGGAAGAGTTGCTGTCGGTTGCCGGAGTCGACTACACCATCAATCCTCGTTTGGTCAGAGGCCTTGATTATTACAACCATACCGTTTACGAATGGGTGACGGATAAGCTCGGGGCTCAGGCAACGGTTTGCGGCGGCGGCCGTTACGATCCGCTCATTGAAATGCTTGGCGGCAAGTCCACCCCGGCCGTGGGCTTCGCAATGGGTGTGGAAAGAGTACTTGAAGTGATGCGTGAATGCGGTTTTGAATCCGCTGAACCGGACACCGAAGTTTATGTTTTGCACCAAGGCGGAGCTTCTCAAGGCTACGCAATGATGTTGGGTGAAATTCTTCGCGATGCATACTACGAAGTGATTGTTCACGCAGGTGATGCGAGCATGAAGAGTCAAATGAAAAAGGCTGACCAAAGTGGGGCTAAATACGCTTTGATTTGCGGTGAAGAAGAAACCGCTCATGGCCAGGTGACGGTGAAGTGCATGTATGGTCAGGAAGATGAACGTTTCATGAAGCAAGAAACTCTTGACTTACAAGACGCAATCCAATATTTTGTCAATTTAAACGACGACTTTTTCGAAGAAGACGAGGAATAAGGCATGGCCTACGATTTACAAGAACAAGAGTCATTAGACGAGTTAAAGGCTTGGTGGGAGAAATGGGGTAACCTGGTTCTTTCCGTGATTACCGTGGTTTGTTTGGCTTTTGCAGGCTACAACGGTATGAAATGGTGGGAACGTCATCAGGCGCAGGAAGCCAGCGTTGCTTATTCATCACTTCAGACAGCGATTATGCAGCAGTCTGAACCCGCTTCTGTTGAAAAAATTGTTGATGCTTTAATTGAAGATGCTGGCTCTACCGTTTACGGTCCGATGGGCGCTTTGAGCGCTTCCCGTTATCTTGAATCCAAGGGGGAGAGCGCGAAGGCTCAGGAATTGTTGCATTGGGTAGTGACAGAGTCTGATCGTCCGGAATATCAAACGGTGGCGTGTGTTCGTTTGGCCGGTTTTCTTTTGGACGATAAAAAATATGAAGACGCTGTTTCTTTGTTGACAGCGGCCCAACCGACGGATAAGCAGATCGCTTTGGTCAATGACCGTTTGGGAGATGCTTACTTTGCTAAGGGTGATGTGGTGAATGCCCGCCAAGTATGGCAGGAAGCTTTAAAGCATCCTATTGATCCGGCGTTGATGGGTTTTGTTCAACTTAAACTTCAAGCGCTTCCTGAAGACACTGAACAACAAAAGCAATAAGATTTAAAGGCTTTGTATGATGAAGAAAACACTTTTGGCTCTGGCAGCCGCCGCGGCTTTGGTCGGATGCAGCGCCCCGAGTTCTCAAGCTCCTACTGAGCTCGAAGACTATAACTCCATCGCCGAACCCGATGTGGTTTGGTCCAAGAGTGTGGGTGAAAGTCTGACGAACTATTTAGTGCCTTCGGTGGTTGGCAGTTCGGTTTACGTAGCCGGCGGTAACACCGTCTATCGTTTGGATGCCGATGACGGCGACGAGGTATGGAGTTTTGACACGGATGCTCCGGTGGCTGCCGGTGTCGGCAGTGACGGTTACATTATCGCTGTCGGAACAGCCAAAGGTGAGCTTGTCGTATTGGATGCCGAAGGTAAAAAGCTCTGGTCGACATTCTTGACGAGTGAAATGGATGCGGTGCCGTTGGTGGGCAACGGTTTAGTCATTGTGCGTACGGCTGACACCCGTGTAACGGCTTTTGACGCGTCAAGTGGTGAACAGCGCTGGCGTTATCAACGTCAGGCCCCGTCACTGACCATTAAAAATGCTTCCGGAATGATTTTCTTCGGCCCCATGATTTTGGTGGGACAAAGTAACGGTTACCTTTTGGGCTTGTCCGCTGAAGGCCGTCCTGTTTGGCAGGCCTTGATTTCTGAGGCTCGTGGAATTACAGAGGTTGAGCGCTTGGTTGATATTCTGGGCACCCCGATGGTCAATCGCGACCTGCTCTGTGCTTCTGCGTTCCAAGGACGTTTGGTTTGCATGGATGCCACTAACGGTCAGCTGCGCTTTACGCACGATGTCACAGCAATGACACCTCCTGCGGCTGATGACCGTTTTGTTTATATTGGCAATACCGCCAGTGAACTATATGCCTTTGACCGTACCCGCGGCTATCCTGTCTGGAAAAATGAAAAGCTGAAGTGGCGCGGCGTACGCGCGATCACGCCGATGTCGGGTGTTGTGGCTGTCGGTGACAGCGAAGGCTATGTGCAGATTCTCAATCCGGAAAGCGGCGATATTATCGGCCGTACACGCTTGGATGGAGCCATCGTTTCTCCCGCTCAAAGTTATGAGCAGGGGGCTATTTTCCAAACTGAAGAAGGTGAAGTGGCCTTCATTAAGGTGCAATAAACCATGCTTCCTGTGATTGCTTTGGTCGGACGTCCCAATGTCGGAAAGTCCACGCTTTTCAATCGATTGACTCGTTCGCGGGATGCGCTTGTGGCAGATTTCCCCGGACTGACACGCGATCGACAATACGGAGAAGGTCGTGTGGGTCCCCGCCCTTATATTGTGGTGGATACGGGTGGTTTTGAACCGGTTAAAAGCCAAGGGATTGTCAAGGCTATGGCAAGCCAGGCTGAATTGGCTATTGAAGAAGCCGATGTGGTGATCTTCGTGGTCGACGCCCGAACTGGTTTAACTCCGCACGATGAACGTATTGCCAATCACTTAAGACGTTCTCACCGACCGGTTGTTTTGGCGGTAAACAAAGCCGAAGGTCTGGATTCTGTGCATGCCGCGGAATTCTATGAATTGGCTATGGGTGAACCCAACATGATTTCGGCGGCACACGGCCACGGTGTGCACAACATGATTGAGTTGGCCCTGTCGCTTTGTCCTGAAGAAGAAATCGCCATTGTTGATGATGAGGAAGCCGTCGAAGAAGGGAAGGCTCCCCGCATCAAGGTGGCCGTGGCCGGTCGCCCCAATGCCGGCAAAAGCACATTAATTAATGCTCTTTTAGGTGAAGAACGACTGATTGCATACGATATGCCGGGGACGACACGTGATTCGATTCGTGTGGATTTCGAGTACGATGGCAGAGACTATGCGCTAATTGATACAGCCGGTTTGCGCCGTAAAGGTAAAGTTTTTGAAGCCATTGAAAAATTCTCAGTGGTTAAAACTTTGCAGGCGATTGCGGACTCCAATGTTGTCATTTTGGTGCTTGACGCCAAGGAAGGCATTGCCGAGCACGATGCGCATATTGCCGGTTATGTGTTAGAAAGCGGTCGCGCTTTAGTGGTAGCTATTAACAAATGGGATGCATTGGATAGGTACGAGCGTAGCCGAATTGACGAAGAAATGGATCATAAGCTTCATTTCCTTAATTGGGCTCGCCAGATTCACATTTCCGCGTTAAAACGAAACGGTTTGAATCATTTGATGAAGGCCGTCTCTGATGCACACGCGGCCGCATTTGCTAAATTGTCGACACCCAAGTTGACCCGTGCGCTTATTGAAGCCGTTCAGCGTCAATCGCCACCCCGGGTCAAGGGTGTTCGTCCGAAATTACGCTATGCTCACCAAGGCGGGCAAAATCCTCCCGTCGTGGTGATTCATGGCAACAGCCTGCAGGCTGTTCCGGATAGTTATAAACGCTATCTGGAAGGCTGGTTCAGAGATCAATTTAATTTAGCCGGAACTCCGCTTCGGATTGAATTTAAGCTGAACCGCAATCCCTATGTGGAGAAAAAGGATTAAACTAACAGGACAGGTGTTCGATAGTCGGGCAACCTAAACAAGAAGGCGTGCTACTTCAAACGCCCGGAGAATAAAAATGACAAATAAAGGCCAACTTTTACAAGATCCGTTCCTCAACATTTTGCGCAAGGAACATATTCCGGTCTCCATCTACTTGGTTAACGGTATTAAGTTACAAGGTCAGGTGGAATCGTTCGACCAATACGTTGTGCTGCTTCGCAATACTGTGACTCAAATGGTCTACAAACATGCGATCAGTACCGTTGTGCCGACAAAGCCCGTGAACATGCCTCAAGTCGAAGACGCTGAGTAATCGAACCTGATTGATGATCTAGAAAGGAGTGTGCCGGGAAAAATTTGCTTGGCACGCTCTTTTTGTCCCTACTGTATGACTGTATTTCAAATCGATAGCGCTGAAGAAAAGTCGCCCAGAGCTTACCTTGTTTGTATTTCCACTTCGCGAATCGCCATTCCTGACGCAGCTGAAGAGCTCACAGAGTTGGTGCGAAGTGATGCGCTTGAGCCCGTTGGGCTTATGATGGCTAAGCGTGATAAGCCTGATCCGGCTACATATTTGGGTAGTGGGAAAATCGGTGAATTAGCCGATGAGGTGAAACGGCTTGATATCGGTGTAGTCGTTTTTGATGTGCCCTTGTCAGCTGCACAACAGCGCAATATTGAGCGAATCGTGGGCGTCGCAGTGCTCGATCGAACTCAACTTATTTTGGAAATTTTCCAGCGAAGAGCCAAAAGTCGAGAAGGTCGTTTGCAGGTAGAGTTGGCAAGACTGGAGCACTTGTCAACACGATTGGTTCGAGGTTGGACTCACTTGGAACGACAACGTGGGGGCTTAGGTAAGACTGGCGGCCCTGGTGAAAAGCAAATTGAATTGGACCGCCGCATGATTGGTGTCCGTGTCAAACAGTTAAAGGAACAGTTGAAAAAATTAACCAAGCAGCGTAACACGCAACGCAAAGGCCGTTCAAGAAGTGACATTGTCTCTTTGTCGATTGTCGGTTATACCAATGCGGGTAAATCCACACTATTTAATGCGCTGACCAAGTCCGATATCTATGCCGCTGATCAACTTTTTGCGACATTGGACACAACAGCCCGGCGCTGTTATGTCGGAGAAGGGGAAAGTGTTGTCTTGAGTGATACGGTTGGCTTTATTCGAGGATTACCCCACCAACTGGTAGAGGCCTTCAAGTCGACTTTGGATGAGACTGTGCATGCTGATATTCTGTTGCATGTCGTTGATGCCTCAAGCGCGGCCAAAGATGATCAGATTGTCGAAGTAAACAAAGTCTTGGAAGAAATCGACGCTCATGAAATTCCGACAATTCTAGTACTCAATAAAATTGATCAAACAGATCTGGAGTCAGAAATTTTAAGAGACGCTTCCGGTGAGATAGAGGCTGTCAGAATATCAGCATTAACAGGAGTTGGTTTAGATTTATTGCGGGAAGCGATATTAGAGAAATCACGAAAGATCAAAGAAGCGAACAAAAGTTTGCCACGAGAGCTAGAGGATTGGGAAAAAGATGGAGCCGAGTAGTTTGCAATTTTCGCTATGTCGTGGCAGAATTCAAGATCGCTTGTGGGGATGTAGCTCAGTTGGGAGAGCGCTGCGTTCGCAATGCAGAGGTCGGGAGTTCGACCCTCCTCATCTCCACCACCTTGACGTTCGCTGAAGTTCGCGGACGTTCGCAGAACCCCTGGAATTGCAGGGGTTTTCTTTTATCTGTCGTTCGCTGACGTTCGTGGACGTTCGCTGACAGCCGCAATCTTATGGTATATTTCTGTGGTATAAAAATGGTATAAATTCCATTTTAAATTTTTCTCTTAACTCAAAACGATATGCCTAAGATTTCTAAGCAATTAACCATCAAAGAAATCAATGCTCTGAAAGAGCCTGGAATGTATGCTGTTGGCGGTGCTACTGGCCTTTATTTGCAAATCAAACCATCCGGGAAAAAGTACTACGTTTACCGCTTTGTGGATCGTGCTACGAAACAACGAACAATGCTCAGTATTGGGCCGGAAGAAAATATTACCTTGGCTCAATCTAGGAAAATAGCCATGGATTACCACTCTCATGTCAGAGAGGGATTTAATCCGGTGAGGGTTCGTAGAGAAAAGCGGATTGAAGAAAAGGAAGCTCTCCGATTGAAGCGAGAGCAGGAAATGGCAGAATTGCATACCTTCCGTTACTGTTCCGATTTATTTATCACGCAGAGAGCTGTATCCGGGTACTGGAGAAACAATGAGCGTGGAGAATCTGTTATCAGAGGTTACCTTAGACGCCATATCAATCCTGTGATCGGTGATATTCCAATTGCTCGACTAACTCCGCAAGACGTTTTCAAGGTTCTTGAACCTATTTGGCAAACCACAACGGACGCAGCGCCTTACTCAAAAACAATCATCTTTCATGTGTTCCGTTGGGCAAAAGCTCAGGGATGGTGTTCCCAGGAAAATCCTGCTGATTCAAACGGCGTGTTGGGTGTTTTACTGGAGCCTCTGAATCCTGGAAGAAAGAAGGCACGCAATATGCCGGCGCTTGATTTCAATCAGATGCCTGACTTCTTCTGTGAGCTGATGTCATCAAATGACACTTCCTATCGCGCGGTGGCTTTTTCAATTCTCTGCTGTCTTCGCTCAAAGATGGTTAGAAACGCCAGATGGGAAGACGTGAATTTCAAAAAGAAGACGCTTACAGTTCCGGAGACCAATTTAAAAACGAAGGGCAGAGGTGAACACACGGTATACCTTTCTAAGCAAGCTTTGGATATTCTCAAAGATTTGAGAGTGATGACAGACTGCCCATGGATCTTCCCCAGTGTCAGAAAGTCTAAACCTCTGACTGATGCTTCTTTGAGTGCAGTTTTTCGCAGACTTCACGCTAAGAAGATTGCTGAAGATGGGATCGGCTGGGTGGATCCTCACCTGACCGAAAAAGAAGGAAAGCCCGTTGTGGCGACACAGCACGGAACTGCCAGAGCCTGTTTTAAGACATGGGCTAGAACGGGTCAGAATCGTTCTTTGTTTGACGATGATGCGGTTGAACTGTGTATGGCACACAAACTAAGAGATGATTACGCTGGCGCCTACAATCGGGCCACACTTGAGCCTGAACGTAGGAAAGTTATGCAGGCTTGGGCGGACTACTGTTATTCAAAGTGTGAAGAATAAAAAGAAGCCCCGGCGTTCATCGCTGTCACAAGTTACTTCTATGTAAAATGAACTTGTTAATGTAATTTAATTTTTGCTATGACGATTCAATATCCTCCAGAACCTGGCGACATTCTTATCTGTGATTTCAATGGCCTTGTTGCCCCTGAAATGATAAAAAGAAGACCAGTGATTAATCTGACACCTAGATTCAGGAGGAACAGAGGGCTTTGTACTGTTGTGCCAATTAGTACTACTGCTCCTAAGAATACTCAACTATGGCATACAAAGATTCATGTTGATTTACCAGAACCCTATTCCAGTCCAGAGGCGTGGGCTAAATGTGACTTTTTATACACGATGAGATACGAAAGACTTTTCCTTTTCCGACAAGGAAAAAATGAAGAAGGGAAGCGTAACTATGTTTTCCCTAAGCTATCAGATCAGGAATTAAAAAAGGTGTGGAATTGTGTTTTAGAAGGATTGGGGCGGCATGATGTTGTAAAAATGTTAAATAGCATAGAGGAAACTATTGACGAAAATGATTGTCCTTTTTAAGATAATCATGTCTCCCGCTCTGGACGTTTGCGTTCATCGGGTCTAAGTCCAGTCCTGTTAAGGCTGGCCTCTACGGAAACGAGATTGCAATCGACCGTAGCGACATTTTGGGCCTCTTCGGAGGCCCTTGCTTTATCTGCATAAAATGGCCCCGGCTGTTCATCGTTCAAAATTGCCGGGGCGTTTTCTTTAAACCTGTGTTCCAATATGTGCGTCTGATTCTATGCGCTTTAACTGACGTTGAATTTTAAATTCTCTCCAGTCTGCGCATCTTTTCTCTATTTGAAGGCCGAACTCGATTTGATCGAGCATGATACGAACGTCTGCTAACTCTTCTGCAATATGGTCTTTCAGGAAGTCGCGCTCGGTGTTGTAAAACGAGGTCCGTTTGTCATCTTTGCGCAGATCGATAAGTTTCTGAATCGCCTCGTCAAGCTCCTTGAGCTCCTCTTGCGTTTTTATCAGCTGAGACTGCTCGCCGTAATGTTTGAAGATTCTCTGAATTTTCGCTTTACTCATTCTTCACCTCCGGCTGATACGGCTCGGGCTGTTTTGCCCATGCGATTACTTCATGTATCGCATCTTCTTTAAAATCAGCATTCATAAAATAAGAGACCCCGACACCTACAAAGTAATCCTCATATGTCGCATCCCAAACACGCATTGTGACAAGATATACGCCGTCTTTTTTTGGTTTCTCTTTTGGGTACGGATGCCAATCAACGAATTTATTTTGCTGGGTTGGTTTATCAGGCAGCTTATTGAGTGACGAACAATCGGCAATATATTCATCGACAGCATTATGAAAAACTGTTTCGAGATCATTTAGATCTTCAGACTCATACGAAACCATGTCGGTGATAAATTGGATACTTCCAAAAAAGACGCCATCTTCTTTTGAATGTTCTATTGACCCAACATAACCTCGGTATTCAGGAGTTAGAAATGTCATTTTTCAATCCTCCCAAGCCTTGAAATCAACGTAATCGCCTGGATTAAAATCAATACGAACAGGTCGTACTTTTCCATCCCTCACCTTGTACCATCTGCCATCTTTATAAGTAAGACATTCGTAATCAACATAAGGGGTTTCTCTGCAAAAAACTCTGTGAATTTTCGCCCGAAAAACCACTTCCTCTGGTGGCATTACCTTCCGAGAGTCATTCCAGATTTTTGGCTTGTACTCGGGGACTTCTTCTAACTCGTCTGTTCTAAAAAGTAGACAGTTTTCTTTGTTTTCATCGCCCGAAAGTTTGCGACTAAACGCAACCCAGACAAAAAACTCGCTGTCAATGTTGTCACGCTCAATTTCACGATTCAGGGAATTAACAAACTCGCCGCCAGTGAACTCTTCGAGTTTTTTCTCAAGTTCACGGTCTTTTAGATGCCACGTCATTCTTTGCTCCCAAATTCTTTTGCGTACGACTTAAACTGATGGGCTCTCCATTGGTAATGTTCAACTAATTCGAGTGTTTCTTTTTTAGGAAGTAAAGGCAAAATAGTCGACACAAAACGGTCTGAGGCTTTTAACACATGGAAATAAAGACCTTCTCCACAAAATAGATCCTTCATGTCTTTTGGCAATTTAACCTCACATGAAACGATTACAGCCCTTAGCGCAATTACTTCTCCATAAGTGAGATCGACCCAGCCACAGTTTTTCCACTTCCCCATGGCCGACCTGTAACAATCTTTCAATATAAGATCATCTCCAAAACGATCGTCTATGTGGAATTTGATATTTTCTGGATACTCTTCAGGCATTTTCTTAAGGAAAATGGATCGTTCCTCATCAAGCATCCCATACCGTCCGGCGTCTAATTCCAATAGCTTGTAATAATTTTCCATTTTCAAACTCCTCTCATTAAGTTCAGCATTCCTCTTTCGAATCAACCACGCCATCGGCGATAAAACCACACTTGATCAGCCCTCTTAACCGTTGAGCTGCAAATGGATCAAATTCTTTGTAATAGGCGCTCATTTCAATTCGATCCCATTAGCACCCGTGCAACACACGCTTAATCTTCTGCTCAATATCGTTGCTGTCGTATTCCAGTCGTCCTGGGCCACGGCCTGCGAGGTAATCTTTCATTGCACAAAAAAGGCGAATGAAATGCTTTGGGGCTGTGCTTAGCATTTGCTGACAGACGTCACCAGCGACAAGCATGCCGTCTCGAATTTTGATGCTTTCTTCACCGGTTGCAACAAAGCGAATTTCAGGATTGTCTAGTGCTCCTGCTTGTATGCCTCGTTGGTAGAACGTATGGAAAGCGTCCTGCGCTTCGAGAAATTTTGCGTAGCTATCTTTGATCCAATCTTCGTTGAGCGTCTTTGTGATGTTGTACAAATAGACGCTGCACCATGAGCAGAAATTCATTGTGTCTCGCATACACGCAACATCGTCATAAGTACACATACCTCGGACAAGCTTTATCTCGGCGACCATTTCAGCGTGCAGGAAAAGATTCTTGATTGCGTTGATCTGCTCTTCGGGCAACCAGATCGTGCTGTACGTAAACTTCTTTTTGTGCAGCAGCTTTTTACCCTTGGCGTTTTTTCTGTGCTTGCTTTTGGGCATCACATTCTCCCGAGTCCAAATTCAACGATCAACACGCCAGCTACAAGAAAGAAAACCACTAGCGAAAATAAAACATATTTCATTGTTTTTTCTCTTCGGTAGTGTTTTTTAGATAAGCCTGAACTTCGCTCAGATATAAAAAAGTGGAGCGACCTTTCTTGATCAGCTTCGGAAACTCAGCGTCTTTCTTTGCCAGCTCGTAGAACTTTGTCTTTTTTATGCCGAGCATTACCCATGCTTGCTCCGGTCTTACTAACATCTCAACAGTTGGATTCATTTTCTCTTCCTGTTTAGTAGGGGTACTTGCCTTTTGTTCGATCGTTCAGACCTCTTGGATTAAGGAGTGGCTTTCCCCCGTGGTAGGTTGGCGGTGCTGCCGAAGCTCCAACTCCACCGGTCACGCTCCGGCAGAGGGCAACACCGCCAATTCTTTACGCCTTGGCTGGTTCAACAGAATCCCAGTCAATCGGCTCTTCCGGTGCCTCGCCTTTATCTACGAATGTCGAATCGAACACATCGGACGGCGTGACGGCTTCGCCTCTGTCGGACTTTTCATCAACCTCAACCGCTCGCACCGCTTCAATGGAGACGGGGAGGTATTTGAACAAGCGGCGAATAACCGTTTTCTTGGCCATTTCTTCCCAGTGACTCGACCACGGACCGCTCTGTCCAGCCTTGGATGTCTTGCGAACTTCTTCAATCTCGGCTCGGCTCATGACTTCAAACTGCACACCACCGCCTTTTAATTGAGCTACGGCATAGACGAAACTCACAGGACCACGATCGGCGACACTGGCGGGGACATGATGAATATCAGGATGAAGACCCAGCTCATAAGAAAAGTCATCGGACTGGTGAACGCAGTAGGCGTTGATAGAAAGGATCTGTCCGGAACGGCGTGCAAGATCAATCATCCCCCGGTAGCCGATGATCAATTGGCAATTCGGGCGACCGTCTTTTGCCTTGCCGTTCCCAAAGGGGAGGAGGTAGCAGTGGCCGAGAGCGTTGCCCGGTTCAAGACCGAGCTGGGCACATTGCAGCACAGCGCCGAAAAAGGATTCCGGAGCGCAATTTAAAAGGGCAGGTACCTTGCGGCATTCAGTCATAACGATTCGAGTCAGGCGTTCAGCGGTCATTGTTTTCGGCAGCGCCATTGCCATCTGAGATTGAAATTCTTTTGAGCGAACGATGCCGAGCATGGTTGTGGGTTTCTTCACAGCCTCAACCGCACGTTCACGGGCGACAGCCGGGGCAACAGCTTGTTTTAATGTGTCAGTCGTTGACATATCTTTCTCCAATAAAACCATTAAGCAGCCAGACGGAACACACGAGTTTCCGTAGATTTCACGTAGTCTTGATAGACAGCGGGCTGTTCTTTCTTGAATCGAGTTGAATCAAAGCGGGTGCTCTTTTGAGCTTTGTACGTACAGGCTTTCTCTCCGCCGATCATCAAGCCGGAGTTCGCACCGAGCGAGGCAATCAATCGAGACTTCACAACGGTTTGCTGATCAGTCAGTTCTTTAATGCGTTCGGCCAGGGTGCGAAGTTCGCCAATGTCGGCTGCTTGTTCATTTGTGGCCTCAACCATGTCACCGTTATCGACCGGGAATAGCTTTTGAACGTCTTCCATGTTCTGAGCTTCAGGCGGGATACCCTTGAGAACATGTTCATGCCAAAAAACGGAGCAATGCTCTTTGAGAGCTTTAATGACATCCTCGTCACGTTTAACGGCGTAGATGCGGAAGTCTTGGCCGCCGAGCAAGACAGCTACAAAGCAAGTGTCGCAACCGGTTACAGCCATGTACCACTGGACTTGAGTTTCGTAGTAAATGGGGATCTTGTGCTCAGTAACGATCTGGCCGTTGACAATTTCAGTTTCTTGGGATTCTCCCCACTGGTCAGCGCTGAATTGGTTGGCCGTCTTGCATTCAAGTATCCAATTTGTGCTTATCATGCGACCTGTTTCAGCTTGACGCTGCTCGTCATAGACGGAGACACGCCCGGCAATGTTGGGATTAACCACAGCACGGTCAATGTTGGCGATCATCCATCCGCCCATACCTGAGCGCAGCATCGTGTTGACACGCTGCACTTTTAAACCGGTCCGCTTGCTGAATTCCTTCGCAACCACATCTTCCAAGATTGTTCCGAAATAGGCCGACTCAGACTGTTGTTCTTTTGGTTCTTCAGTTGAAATTTTGTCGTTGTAAATATCAAGGGCGGACTTGTATCGATTCAAGCCGAGGATTGCGGCCACGTCAGAGCCGCCGATACCCGAGCGGCGAGCCTTTAGCCAGTCAATGCGATTTTGTGTCATAGTGGAGCCTCTTTAGTAGGGATCGACAACCGAGGCGATCGTCCAGGCGAAGTACAGAAAAGCAAAAATGCTGATCAGCCCCCACAAGTCGGGGTCTTTCAAAAACTTCGGAATCAGTCTCATTTGTCTCTCCGATGGTGAATTAGGTGGCCGGGCAACTCAGCAGGTTCTAGGGTATTTCCGGTTTTTAGTGTCCGGCCGGAAGTAAGAAGTAGCTAAACTTCTTATTTGCGTAACTATAACTTCATTTAATAAGAAAGTAAAGCTACGTATGTATGTAAAAGAAGCTACATGAATGAAGTTTGATTTAACTCAAAAGACAAAGAAAAACCGCCCGAAGGCGGTTGTATTTGAAATGCTGTTTATTCTTTTTTTATGAAGTGTCTGATTTTGTCGAAGGTGATAACAATAGCCATGAGACCACCACCAATGATTATCCAACCGCTTATTAACGTTATAGCAGGATGCTCAATATCAAAATATACAAGGGCCCAATACAATGGCCATAACATTGCAGAAAATATCGAAGCTAGGACTTCCGTAGTAGGGTCCGAAAATAATTCATTAGAGCAAGCAAAAAAGAATGTGATTAAAGAGACGAGTAGATACGCATAGCCTAGCTTTTCTAGATACATTGCTATTCCTTGATAAAAAGAAAACCCGCCCGGAGGCGGTTTAATACTGTTTAGAAAATTATTTTGATTTTGAACAATATAAGGGAATTATTGATTCCATAAAAGTACTTGGTGCAATGTATATCCACTCCTTATCGTATTTAGATAAGGTTACAGGGTATACATCTCCTCCCATAAAAAAATCTCCATGATTTGAGTATTGCAAAACCCTGTAAGCATGTTTACTACAACTGATCTCAGCTAGGGCTACAGAAGATTTAATCTTTTTGTTATCTTCATTACCATTGGGATAATTGATCATGACCCAGAGTTTATTTTTTTCTTGAATGCTTATTAGTCGATGCTTTTCATGGGTAATATCATTCAAGAACCAATTCTCCGACCATCCACAAACTCTTTCTCCGTTATTTTGTGTATAACAGTCGTATTTGATTCCGTTAATTTCTGTTTTTTTATATTCTTGTGCCAAAGCGATAAACGGTATTAGAAAAAATATGGCTAAAGTATTTTTCATTTTTAACTTAGAAAGAAACCCGCCAGGGCTATAAATGATTATCTTGTTGCTATGGATTCCAATCTATATTTGGTACCACTTTTCTTAGTTGAAGCGGTTACTTGCAACGTGACTGGGATGTGGTCTTTCACTGCATCCCAAAGAACTTCCACATCCGATTCGTCTTGAAATAAATCTTCTTCAACGTTAATGGTAATTTCTTCCTTAGTGCGAAGATTTTGAGCTTGGATTTTTATAAGACCAAGATCTTTATTGTTAATTTGGAAAACTAGAAATTCTTCTGTAAACGTTGTAACTTGGGCGGGCTCTCTCGCTGCCGGTTGTCGAATATCTGCGAGATCCTTCTCCGTCAATGTGCGTGTGCCATAGGTTAAAGATTTTGCTCCAGAAGCGCTTTTTGCTATTTGCTCAATATTTTCGTCGTGCATATCCAATGCTTTTTGGATTTGTTGGGCTTCAACTTTGTTAATTTCAATTAGTTGGGTAATGATGTCCTTATCTTTCAATGCCAATTCATTACGTTTATGGAGCTCATATCCCTTATAGCTTCCAAAAGAAAGCAAAGCGCATAAGCAAAGAATAAAAATTTGCCTTGATGTCATTTTGTTAGCCAGCTTTCCTGCAATGTTTTTTAAGGGACTTAACCAGTCTGCTTCGTTTTCAGTACATCCTGGTCTAATCTTGAACTGCAACGTATATAGTTGCTTATCTTTGCCAAGTAGCTTGATGTTATCACTATCGTACAACGCTTGGGCACAAAAATGATAGAAACTATCCTGTAATAATCCTAAGCCTTTGGCGAAATCTCCGGAAATTGAACAGTCGTACTTATCGCCTTCAACCTTGATGAATATTGACTTTGAATCTTTTTTGGATTCAAGTAACTCCACGAAAAGGTCGAATACATTTTCTTTGTTGATATTTTCGTTAACAAATTTTTGAATTTCTTCAAGTGTAATGAAACACTTCTCTTTTACTATTGCTTCTGTCATACAGGTAACACGTAATTTATGTTGATTTAATTAAAACGGCCCGCTGCCGGATCTGTCAACAACTCGGCCAATCAAAATGAATTGATCCATCTCGCCAGGGGTAATTTCCTCATCCTGTTCGTTAGGATTTTCTGAGTGAACAATTAGGCCGCCATTGAGTTTTGTGAAAAGGCGTTTAATTCTTTGACTGCCACCAAAGCAAAACGCATAAATTTTTCCGGAAATAATTTCCTTGGACGAGCAATCGCATAAGACACTATCGCCGTTAAATAGAATAGGGATCATGCTGTCGCCACTGACTTTCAAACGTTTGCAGTGTGAAGGATTCAAACCGTGATCTCTAAACCATTGCAGGCGATAAATAGCCGGTTTGCTTTCGGATACTTCTTCAAAAGATGGGTTGCAGCGGTCACCGCAGCCAAACTCTACTCTGTATTCTGGGATTTCAATAAAACCTTCTGGCACCGTGTCTTCATCATGCAACGCCGTCACACTTCCGGATTTCATATTGCCTTTGCCGGTAGTGAGCCATTGGACGCTGACGCCTAAAAAGACGGCGGCCTTCATGGCGTTACCTGAGGTAAGTTCCTTTGTTCTTCCGTTAAACCAATTCGTAACGGATGGATGAGATACGCCGCAGTAACGCGCGAGTTCAATTTTTGATTTTCCTGACTGCGCCAAAGCCTCGGCCAGTCTGTCTTTTAATTCACTAGGCATAAAGAGTCCTCCGTAGTTAAGCCTACATGAAAAACAAAATGGCGAAAGCTGTTGATAATTTTAATTACGTAGCTATAATTACGTCAAATAGAAAGAATAACTACATTCTGGAGAATGTATGGCTACATTTAAAAGGGCTCGCCGGCTCGACATTGAGCGTTCTGTTCAGGTCATCGAAGCATTGGGCGGCACATTGAAATTATCAAAAGAGTTTGGGATTCGGCATCCGTCTGTTTCAAATTGGAAAAAGTACGGGATTCCTGAAAGCCGTTTGCAATTCATTCAAACAAAATACAAGCGAATTCCTGCTGTCAAAGAAACTCTCGATTTTCACCCTTGGAAGGATCGTTGATAGGGGGGGTGTCATGGCAGAAAGACGTATGTTTGCCAAAACAATCATTGACAGTGACGCCTTCTTGGATATGCCTTTATCAACACAGGCGCTTTATTTTCACTTGTCTATGCGCGCTGATGACGATGGATTTGTCAACAATCCTAAAAAGATTCAAAGAATGATCGGCTGCACAGGCGATGATCTGCGAATCTTAATTGTCAAGCGGTTTGTTCTGACTTTTGATAGCGGCGTCATCGTTATTAAACATTGGCGTCTGCACAATACTTTGCGTAAGGATCGGTATAAGCCGACCATTTATCAAGAAGAGTTCAAAAAGCTCTTCTTAAAAGAGGATGGCGGGTATACCGAAGCGTTGCCAGATGGTTGCTATGTGGTTGCCAGACGGTTGCCAGATGGTTGTCATGTGGTTGACACTAGTAAATCCGCAAAAAATGATGAATCTAAAGAAATCAATGAGTTAGACGTTGGTTGCCAAATTGGCAACCAGGTGGCAACCCAGGATAGGTTAGGTAAGGATAGGTTAATAAATAAAACTAACCTACAACAAACTGAAGTATGTAACGAAGAGCCTGCGCGCGAGGATGATGTTTGTTCAGAAAATTTTGATGATTCTCTCATCGAGCAGGCTGAAAATCTCGCAGCCGAACAAACTCAAAAAGTCGTTGATGATCCGGACGCGGTTGTTACCCCTGTCCAAGTGATCGGCTTGGCCCGCTTCCATGGGATCAAAGTCGCTCGAACAATCAAGCTCGAGCAAGTCTGCAAGCAGCAAAGACTCACCGTTGACAATGTTCGCCAGTGCATACGCATCGCCAAGAAAGAGCAAAAGGGCGGGCCGTACCTTGTCGGCATCTTAGCCAACGCCGTCAATGAGCCGAGCCAGTACCACACCGATGAATACAAAAGCAGTCAGCGAGTAACGCTTGACGATGTTGATCAAGATTACGTTTTCGGGAGCGAAAAATGACCGAAGAGCAAAACAACGAACGACAAAGTCTATCGTCTGTTCAGCGTGGACTTTTAGAAGAACTTGAAGCCCTGGCATTGTGCTTTAGCGCCAAAGCTGGAAGCATCCCTCCGAGCGCATGGAAGTTTTGGTTTGATGCTGTCAAAGGTTCAACCACACGTGAAGCTAAGGATGTGATTTCCGACTGGAGCAAAACCAGTAATCGCATGATGACGCCTGCGGACTTGTATAAGGCGCTGCAAGCCAAGCGTTCGCAAAAGCGTGAAAACGATGCCCAGCAAGAAGCGCAAAAGGATCATCAACCGTTGCCAAAGAATGTCGCTCAGGTTTTCACCGACAAGATGAACGAGTCTTTGAAAAAGAATATTCCGGCCGATGCTTGGGCAAGACGTAATCGAATTCGTGAAGCCTACGGCTTCGTGATGCCGGAGTTTGTAGCTCGGTCATGGCGGCGGGCATTAAATCTTCCAGACGACTATCGCTTCGGCGATACCAATGGCGTCTTTCCGCTTGACGAATTCCCGGATGAGCGCCGTTCGTTTTACCACGACAGCAGGATTCACTTCATGCGTGAGTACGAAGAACGAAATGGATTAAGTCTTGTGTATGACAAAGAGCTTGCTACAAAACTTTATCCAACTTTATGTCGGAGCTAAAGAAATGACATTAGGATACGACACACAGGCAAAAATCAACAATGTAGTCTGTAAGGACCAGAAACATATTGTGGTGAATTTTCAGGCCTTATTTGGTGCAAAGCCCTTAACGATTGTAGAAGCCCTTCTTAAAACCTTTTCTCGTGAGTTTGAGAAGGTGCATGAAAACGATAAGGTCGTTCGTAACCTACACTGCAAAATTTTGATCAAAGGATTTTCGATCAACGAGGATATGGGCGGGAAGACAGGTGCCAAGCTCGTAGAAATACGTAAGCAGTTTGAACATAAGACTGGTTTGCACTTGAGCGGCATGGATGCCATGTACCAACAAGTCGATAAAACAAACAATGAATTGCCCAATTGGGCATTTAAATTCAGTTTTTATGACGTTGATCCTGTTGATGAGTTTTCCGGCAGTGGTGCGTGGGGCGTCTAAAGGATTGAGGATCAATTATGGCCAAAAGCAAAACAATAACAAAGAAAATAGTGGTCATTGTCCCGTGGCCACATATCTATCTTTCTCCAAACTCAAGGATCAATTGGCAGGCGAAGTCTCAAATCAGCAAAAGGCATCGTTTTAATGCGAAGTTTTTAACTCTTGCCACTGTTGGCTGCGGCAATCTTGCCCATCCGATTGATGACTATATCGAGGTTCAAATGATTGCTCATCCTCGGGATAAACGTAAGCGTGATGAGGACAACATTATTGCAAGTATGAAATCTTCTTTGGACGGTATTGCAGACGCTCTTGGTGTCAATGATGCCTCTTTTCATTTCAAAGAACTGGAATTTGCCGAAACCAAAAGACCGCCAGACATAGAGGTTTGGTTGACGTGGAAGGAGCGTGTGAAGTGATTTATGACGAAAACCAGAAACCGTACATTGCCGAACTCTTACCTCGACCAGCAGCCTTGGCTCTTTCCCGAGCTGCGGAACTGGCAGCCACATTGCCCGTTGAGTCCGTTGCCAGAAAGCTCGCCATCCAACGAGCTATCGAAAAAGTCCGAGCCGAGTACCCCGAGTATTTCCGTCACGATGCAGGACGTGCTCGTGTCAATTGGGGACTCTGGGAGACCAGTCGGTGAATCCGCTCCCAATGCGAAATACACCGATGCAGAAATCGACATGGTGTTTGAACTGCGCAATCAAGGCTATTTCTATCGTGAAATATCAGAAATGATGGATATGCCGGTTCGCACGATTCGCACGGTTTTAGACGGTTCAAGACGAAATAAGCATGTGGTCGGTTGGAAAAAACTCAAAAGAAAAGCGAAAAAATGACAAAAATTAAGAAAAAATCTGCAAAACCCCTGCAAAAACACCCCAGAAAACCATCGATGACAGGGAAAATGATGCGGTTTGCACAGGAATATGTCATTGATCGCAATGCGACTCAGGCGGCAATAAGGGCGGGCTATTCAGAGCGATCCGCATTTGCTCAAGGGGCAAGATTGTTAAGAAAAGATAAAGTTTTGCAGGAAATTGATCGTCTTACGCAGGAACTTGCAGAAAAATCCAAACTGACTGCCGAAGCTATTGTGGCCGACCTCATTGAGGTCAAAGAGCGCTGCATGCAACGTGCGCCCGTCATGATCCGTGAAGGCAAGGAAATGGTTCAGGCCATTGACGATGAAGGTCGAAACGTCTGGCAGTTTGATGCCAAAGGAGCGAATAAATCCCTCGAATTACTCGGAAAACACATAGGAATGTTTGTTGAGCGCCGAGAATTGACAGGAAAGAACGGAGGGCCGCTTCAGGTTCAGGCTTCTGGTGTTTTGCTGGTTCCGGCAGAGGTGGCTTTGTCTGACTGGCAGCAATCCGCCCAAAAGATTGCAGCTGATTTGGAAAAGCAAATGATGCTGGCTCTGGAAAGACAGGAGGCAAAAAACAAATGAGTAACATCATTTGGATGCCTCACCGGGGCTCACAAAACCTTTTCCTGAGTTGCCCAGTCTATGAAACTCTAATTCAGGGTACCCGGGGCGGTGGCAAGACCGACTGCCTTTTAATGTCTTTTGCCAAAAATGTGGGCAAAGGCTATGGCCCTGCGTGGCGTGGAGCCTTATTCCGTCAAACCTATCCGCAACTGGCTGACGTGGTGGCCAAGTCAAAGCGTTGGTTTTTTCAAATTTTCCCCGGTGCAAAGTTCAATGAATCCGATTACCTCTGGACGTTCCCAACCGGAGAGCAGCTCTTTTTTCGCTATGGCGATAAGGAAGATGACTACTGGAACTACCATGGCCATGAATACCCGTGGCTTGGATTCGAAGAATTAACAAACTGGAAGGATGACAGTTTCTTCTCGGCCATGCTTTCGACTTGCCGTTCGTCCATTGAAGGAGTGCCCAAGATGGTGCGGGCAACAACCAATCCGTTTGGCAAAGGCCATCAGTGGGTGAAAGACCGGTACGAAATTGGCAGCCATGAAGCTGGTTACGTTATTGGCCACGCTAAGGCCCGAACTCAAATCTTCAGCTCGATCTTTGAAAACTCGCATCTTTTGAAGGCCGACCCGGACTACATCCAAACTTTGATTGACCTGAAAGACCCCAATCGGCGTAAGGCATGGCTTTATGGTGACTGGGACATTCATGTTGGTTCCTTCTTTGAAGAAGTGTGGGATCCGAAAAAGTGCATTGTTGAGCCGTTTGAGATTCCCTCATCGTGGGAAGTTTGGCGCTCGTTCGACTGGGGTTATTCAGCTCCGTATGCGTGTTACTGGCTTGCTATGGATCCTGACGGGGTGATTTACGTCTGGAAAGAACTTTACGGTGCAGGTGATACGCCCGGGAGCGGCACAAAAGAAGATGCCCGCATTGTGGCCAAAAAGATCGTGGCCATGGAAAAGAGTTTCGAGCGCTTTGGTTATGACGTCCGGCTGCCTTTGGCCGACCCTTCCATTTTCTCCAAAGTCGGTGTTGAAAAGACCGTTGCTTCGATCATGTGGGAGGAGGGCGTCAAGTGGTACCCGGCTTGGAATGCCAAGGGCTCACGTATCAATGGTGCCCAGACCATGATTCAAATGCTTGCCGATGGGAAACTCAAATTCTTTAAGACCTGCAAGCATGCCATTCGCACAATTCCTGCCTTGCATCCGTCCGAAACAATTCCTGATGACGTGGACACCACCGAAGAGGATCACGCCTATGACGCTATCCGTTACGGCGTAATGCGCAAGCGGAGAAGTCCTGAAGCTATAAACACCGTTGAAACGCCTACAAACGACTTTGAATATACCTCTAACGGTATGTCTATGAGAGTGTAACTATGAATGAAATGGTCCTTGATGAAGTCACTATCTTTCCTGAAATGCCGCAGCAGGAAAACGAGGCCGAGGTGATCGAAGAGAATCCGGAGCGAAATGAGTTGGCGGCTAAGTGGAAAAGACGCATTGAGTTCGCTCGTAAGTTTTGGTCCAAGTATCACAAACGTTGCCGTTACAACCGCAAGATCGTCAAAAACGTCTCGGATGATGCAGATCCGGGTTCTGATGCTTTCAACGTCAAGCGGGCTAATTTGATTCAGGGAACGATCTCTGCTCTTGTGCCGGTTGTCTATGCCCGTGCTCCGGAAATCAGTGTTATACCGAAATGCCCTCACGATCATCAAAAGGCATTCGCTCAAACGCTGCAAGACCTAATCAACATGCAGCTTAAAGAAGCGAACCTCAAAGAAATCGGTAAAGACACGGTTCGATCATGTGTGACTACATCCATTGGTGCCGTCAAAGTAGTTTGGCAGGACAGTATTTATACAAATCCAATGCTTAAAAAGCGCCTTGATGATGCACAGGACAATCTTCAACATATCGATAATCTCTTAACTCAGCTTGAGGAAGGTGATGATTCCATCGAGGAATACAAGGCTAAGCGTGAAGAGTTATTCCTGTCAATGCAGTCTTTGCAAAAGCAAGTCGAGGCAAGTATTTCCTATGGGGTTGCCATTGATCATGTTTTAATTGACGATCTATTGATTGATCCGACCGTTCGGGAATTCTCAGACTATCCCAATGCGAATTGGATTGCTCAAAAGATTCCGATGATGAAGGCGGATGCCGAGGCTCAATTCAAAAAGAAAATCAGAAATGCCAACCTCTACAACCTTGATGAAGAGAACAATAAACCTCGTTTGAACATTGGTGACGAGCCTCAAGCGAACAAAGATGATGATACTCAGATCATTGTTTGGGAAATCTGGGATAAACAAAACCAGACTGTTTACACAATCGCCGAGGGCTGCGACTATTTTCTACGTGATCCGTACACGCCTGAATACGTTGGTGCCCGTTTTTATCCGTTTTTCCTTTTGCCTTATTCAAAGGTTGATGGCGAATTCTGGGGGCCGTCTATCGTTGACTTGACTGAAAAGCTCCAAGACGAACACAACGATATCCGGGACAAGCTCGTTAAGCACCGAGATTTTATTCAGCCCGGCTACTTTGTCGGCTCTGATGTCAAAGAGCGAGACATTAAGACCATTGTCATGGATAACAGCATCGGCAGCATTACTCAGCTCAGTATGCCCACCGAGAATGTCCGAAATACTCTGGTTCCCAAAACCTACCCGCCTATTGATCCCACACTTTATGACACCTCTCAAGTCCGAGAGGATTGGGAGCAAACGACAGGCTTACAAGACGCCATGCGTTCTTCCGTCAGTCAAGCCAAGACCGCAACGGAGGCGCAAATCCTCCAAAACAGTCTCACGGGTCGCACAGCTGAATTCATGGATACGCTCGAAAGTTGGATCACGGACATTGCCAAATATGTGGCTCAAATCTTCGTAACCAATTTGGATTCTTCTCAGGTTCTTTATTTATTGGGCAAGGATGATCCCAATGAAATCGTCTGGGAGCAGATGGACAGAGAAACGGCCTTCCAACGAGTGACGATCAATGTTGTGGCTGGTACGTCAGGAGCGCCGAACAAGGCAAGCGAGCAGGAAACATGGGGCAAGATTTTGCCAACGATTAGCCAGTTACTTGCTCAGATTATTCAGGTTTCTGCTACCGGCATGGATGCAACGCCGTTCGTCAACCTCATGCGTGAAACGGTACGCCGTTTCGATGATCGTATTGAAGTCGAAAAGTTCTTGCCGGCTCAAATCGTACAAATGCAAACACAGGCGGGCCAAATGCCAATGGTGCCTCAACAGATGGCAGCAGGTGCTCAACAACAGCTTCCGCCTGAACTTATTTCCCAATTAGCTGCCGCTACGCAGCAACAACCCCAATAGGAGTTTTTCATGTCTGAAGAAAAGATTGAAACCTTAGATCAAATCGCCGAAATCAATGTTCCCGGTGAACCCGAAGGCAAAGAACTGGAAACGCCGGTGTCTGATCCGCAACCTAATCCGGCATCAGAAGATCAACCGAAACCACAAACGGATTCAGTGGATGTTCCTACCGAAGCTGATAATGATGGCGAACAAAATCAGGAAAACATCAAGGATGAACTTTCTAAGCGTTTAGATGACGCTTTTGATTCTATTACGGAAGGGAATCAGCCCAATGAAACAAAGCCGCAACAGCCGAAAGATCAACAACAAGCGCCTGGCACTCAAGATCAACAGCAGCAAAACCAAGACGCAGCCAAGCAGCAGGAAAAGCCTAAAACCGAGGCTGAAGAAGAAGCCGAAATCTTGGCCATGGCGGGCAATGAACGCTCTCGCAAGCGCTTTGAGAAACTTTTGCAGGAACGCAAGGAGGCTCGTGAAGTAGCCCAATCGTTCGTTCATCAGATTCGTGGAGCCGGTTATGACGAAAACACCTTCGCTCAAGTGTTGGAGTTTGGCCGCCTTTTGAGCTCCAATGACAATAACGATAAGAAGATGGCCATGGCCATGCTTGATCAGGTTCGTGCGAATCTGGCAGCCGAACTTGGCCAAGAAGTCCCAGGCGTGGATTTGCTAAAGGATTACCCGGATCTTCAAAAAGAAGTTGAAGGAATGAATCTTGATCGCAAGCGTGCGCTTGAAATTGCGGCCGCTCGCCGTCAGCAACAAGAACAGGCAAAGTACAACAAGATTGAAGCCGAGCAACGCCAGTGGGGGCAACGCATTGACGCTGCCAGACAGCAAATGTCATCCGCATTGCTGCCGATGCAAAACGATCCGTTCTTTGTTCAAAAGATCAATGCTATCCACGCTTGGCTGCGTACCGGCGACAATATGGTGAACTTTGTCATGAATGTACCGCCTGAACAATGGACGGCAAAGATCCAACAAATGTACAACACGCTTCCTGCACAGTTTTATATGTCCTCCGGTGCGCAAGCGAAACCTCGCTCAAATCAACCGCAACCTTTACGCTCAAGGCCTATGAATACGGGTAATCGGGACACATCGAAGATGAGTGTTGAGCAATATGCCATGGAAATAATGAAGGACATGTAACTTGAAGGAAAAATAAAAATAGACATAATGACTAATGACGGCTAAAGCTCTTTTTCCAGAGACTTGAATGGTGTAAGCGGGGGTTCACCTCCCCGCAGTCTTTTCCAAAAGAGCTGATAAACCTTACATCCGAAAACTTTAATTCGCAGTCACCGCTGGGGTCGCGTCCAGTAGAGCCAAGGCTTAAAACAATTTGTGCCGTAAGAAAGGATCGCATCTTTCAAGTGTTTTAAGTCTGAATGAACGCAAAAGTGGCTTTCTTGCACGGGTGGAAAAAGTTTTGTTATTTAACTTTTCCATAGGTGACTGCAATGCCCATCGCAACAGAAGACCTCAAATATCTTGCAAAGCTGACGCTCTCTAAACAGCTTTCTAAAACACCTGTCGATCAAATCAAACGTGATCATCCGTTTTTGGCTGAACTTTTGAAGGACCGTAAAAACTTTCTAGGTGGTAAGTCCATTACTCAGACCGTGATGAAGGATTACGGAAGCAACTTCACAAACGCCAAGGGTGAAAGTCCGATTGTTTTCAATAAACGCCAGCCGACTGACATGGCTGAATTCGATTGGACACGTGCGACCGATAGCCTTTACATTCCGCACGACAGTCTTAAAACCAACGGTATTACCGTTAAAGAAGGTCGCCGTGGGGATTACCGCATGACCCAAGATGAAAAGGTTCAGTTGTCTAGCCTTTTGGCTGACAGCACAAACGCCTTGAAGGAAGGCTTCCTTGAAAACTTGGACGTTCATCTTCATTTGAATGGAGCTCAAGCAGCCGACTGTATCGCCGGTTTGGATGCTTTGGTATCCACGGATCCTACAAAGGGCACTGTCGGTGGCTTTGATCGTTCCACGCAAACCTTCTGGCGTAACAATTCCGCTATTGGTGTTAAGCCTGAAAACTTGCGCCGTGTGATGGAACAACAATGGCGTGCTTGTATCAAGCATGGCGGCCGTCCGACTTTCATCATGGCAGGTGGCAACTTCATTGACGCTTACGCCGATGCGGTGAAATTGGTGCAAAACACTAACGCCGGTACGCCTGATCGTGTTGATTTGGGCTTGGCTTCTAAATCCGGAACCGATACCGGTTGCTTCTTCAAGGGTATCCCGATTGTTTACAACAGCACGTTCGACCGCTTGGACGAAATGTTTACTTCTGAAACGGTCAAATGGGTGGATCGTTGCTACATGTTGAACATGGAGCAACTCAAGTACTTCGATGACGGCTTTGATTTGGTTGAGCCTACTCGTCCGTACAACATTTTGGCCCTCTACCAAATGATGATTGTTCGTTACTCCATGGTGCTCAAGCGTGCCAACGCTCATAGCGTTATTTCAATTGAGGCCGCCTCCGGATATTCTTTGGATTCCGAGGATCCTGAAGAACCTTAATTATTACCAAATTATCTGGGGACTGATCGTCCCCAGAAGCCTATTCAAGAACTCATAAGGAAAAACAAAATGAAACTTGCCGTTTATGAATATCAACTCCGACTCTCCGTTCGCTCTTCAGTGACTGGTTATGCCAATGCAGCCGAGCTTTATCTTAAAAAGATTATGTTTGGCGAGGATGCCGTGAAGGTTTCTTCTAAGGTTGATCACGTCATTGATGTCGATCCGTTAAGAGAAGCGCAACGCTTAAACCGTTTTATTGACTCAGAAGTCTTTACCAAGGTTTTTGGCCAGCTTTCGACTGATTGGGTCAACTTCATTAAGAAGTTTGAATACAAACAAAACAAAACCTCAAAGAGTGCTTCTAAAGCGAAAAACGAGGAAGAAGTAGCTGTCGAGGAAGTTGCTTAATAATTTTAGATTGGAACGGTCATCATGTCTCAGCCTCAAGCGTACACACGACAGCATGATTTCGTTAATGATGACGATTTGAATAAATCTGTTCTTAACTTAGAGTTTGATAACGCGTCTCTTTCAATTAACGGACTACGGGATAATCTTGCTCTAATACAAAGGGATGATGGTTCCTTAGCCATCGGCATTGTTCATGCTGAAAATCTAGCTGATGATGTTTTTGATCGTTTCCAAGAAGAAATGATTGAGGCGACTAAGGACGCCCAAGTCTATTCCGATAGTGCAGCCAAGTCAGCCCAATCAGCAAGAGAAGACGCTCAGCAAACAAATTCTGATAGAGCAATGGTCGAAGGTCTGTCAGATAAGGTTCAGAAAAATGCCAACGCCGTGGATGCGAACACCAAATTAGTCGTTGAAAAGGCTGATTTGATTTTGAATTTGAACCCTAGCTCAGAAGTTCTTCAAACGGTCTATGAGCACATTAATGATATCCACGATCTAGCACCGATATCTGACTCGATAACGATTGACGCGGATATCGCTGATGAGATTGTCATTGTCGCCGGCATGAAGCCCAATGTTGAAAAAGTTGCAGGTATGCAAGAGGACATCGAGACTGTTGTCCCAAGCCTGCCTGATTTGGGGTTGATCGCCGACGATCTTGAGGGAACGTGCCACGAGGCAGTTGAGAGCTATGGACCCATTTCAGAGCCAATTGATAGTGGCTGCAACATAACCGGTGGCCACATTGCAACGGTGTCGATCAACATTTCTTCCGTCAATACCGTTGCCGAAAACATGTCTTCTATCCTCAATCTTGAGGATCAGATGGACAAGGCGCCAGGCTATATCGAAAGCTTGGAGCAGCTCGTGGCGCAAGGGGAAACGATCGTCACCGAGTCTTCTGAGAACGCCACGCTTGCCAAAGATTGGGCAACGAAGACAGACGGCATGGTCAATGACGAAGACTATTCGTCCAAGTACTATGCCCAGCAAGCCGCTCAAAGACTTGAAGACATTGATGACGCGAAGACCGAAGCCCTAAGCGACATCAGCTCAGCGCATTCGACAGCGGTCTCGGCAGTGAACACCGCCGGCACGACTCAAGTCAACAATGTCGCGGCTGAGGGCACAGAGCAAGTCGGGCTAGTTAACGGGGCGGGGACGACTCAAGTCAATGCCGTCAATACCGCCGGTCAAACGCAGACTCAAGCCGTGGCAGCGGAAGGAACGAAACAAATAGGCTTGGTTGAAGCGGCCGGGGATTCCGCCGTTGCGGAGGTCAATGCCGCCGGCACCACACAGGTGAACGCGGTTAACCAAGCCGGGGCAACGCAAACTGCCAACGCTCAAGCGCAAGCTGGCGCAGCCGCTCAAAGCGCGGCTGAGGCGCTTCAAAGCAAGAACGAAGCCGTTGCCGCTCAATCCGGAGCGGAGACAGCCAACACGAACGCGCAAGCGGCTAAGACGGACGCTCAATCGGCCGCCACCACAGCGACGAACAAAGCGACTGAAGCCAGTGGCTATGCGACAACTGCGGGCAATGCCAAGACCGCGGCTGAGCAAGCGCGTGATGACGCGATTGCCGCCAAAGACGAGGCTCAGCAGATCGCCACAGATATCGGCGATCCATTGGGCAAAGAAGAGGCTGCCGGCACCTACCTCACCAAGAACGATGCCTCAACGACTTACGCCACAAAGAGCGAGGTCACCACGGGGCTGAATGGGAAGGCAAACGCTTCTCATACCCACACGATTGAGAGTGTCAGCGGTTTGCAAGACGCATTGGAAGGCAAGCAACCGTCAGGCAACTATGCCGCCGCGTCGCACACGCACACCAGTGCTGAAATCTCAGGGCTGGGGACTTTGGCAACAAAATCTACCGTCGGCTACGACGAAATGGCCGATGTCGTTTCTTATGGGAGCATCGCATAAAAATGAAAATAAGAGGACAGGCATACGGCACGGAAGCGCAGATCGCTTCATATTCCGGTTCTACGCAAGCGCCAGGTCAACTGGTTTGGAGCACCGATGGGCATCGCATGTACGTCATGGATGGCGCGACACAGGGCGGCTACAAGATCGCCATGGTGGCCGACCTTGCCGATTATGTGCCGAACAC
This sequence comes from uncultured Sutterella sp., assembly GCA_905212345.1. GTDB lineage: Bacteria > Pseudomonadota > Gammaproteobacteria > Burkholderiales > Burkholderiaceae_F > Aphodousia. Next base: position 28,535 of record CAJMEC010000007.1, read on the forward strand.
AACGTTCAACTCGTTTCAATCAACGGTGAACACAACGCTCGGGCAGAAGGTCAACATGAGCGGATCGCGGGGAAGTCTCGCTGGGTATGAAACGCTCACAAGTTCAGGCGCGGCCGTCACTATCTCTCAAGATTCTCCGGACGACACGGCGGTCACGGGGGCTGTCGCAATCACCGTGAGCAACGGTTCGGCGGGCACCACCTGGACCAAGAGCGTGGGCATCACGAACGCCGGAGCAACCATCTCCCTTGGCGGCTCTTGGCACTGGTCCGGCGGCGAAGCGCCAACGGTGAAAGCCAACTCCGTTTTAGTGTTGAAGTGGTACGGCACCTTCGGCTTCGCCGCTTTGCAGAATTCTCAAGCCTAAAGGATTGACGCGATGATTAAGAAGACTTACCTCTATCAAGGACAGGAATATCCAAGCGAATACCTCGTTCGCAAAGCGATTTTGAATGTTGAGAAAAAAGCGTTTGGTGAAGAGCCTGACGAAGGGAAAACTCAATTTTGGCAAGCCTTGGGTGTGACCTACACGGAAACCGAAGTGGAGGTTCCCTTGGGGACCCTCAAAGAACAAAAGCTCACTGATCTGGAATACGAATTCTTGCAGTGGTACGAGAAAGACGCCGTGGTGACTTCGTCTTTAGGTTTTGTCGCAGATTCTGATGTTAGAGCGGTGACCGACGTGTCCGGTCTGATCACTGTGTCCGAATCCACGCCCGTAGAATCACGCACGAGCGTGTCGTTCATGGATCATGACAATGAACCTCACATGTTGACGTTGGAGCAATTAAAGACTTTACAGTTGGAAATTATCCAAAACGGGCAAGATGCTTACCAGCAGAAGTGGGCTTTTCGTACCGCTATTGAAAGTGCTGAAAACCAAAAAGCGCTGGACACCATTGAGATCAAGTTCACGGGGTTGGACTTTAGCTAAGAGGCTGAATAATGACACACCCGGATTACTTTCAAGTGCTGGTCGCCATTGACCAACTATTGAACACAATTCTAGGTGGTTACGCTGACGAAACGCTATCGGCCAGAGCGTGGAGACATAAACTCGATGGTTCTCGCTCCTGGCCTGCATGGGTTATCAACAAGCTTTTCTTTTGGCAAGACAACCATTGCAAGGAAGCCTATGAGAGCGAGGTCAATCGTAGTCAGCTACCACCGAGTTTAAGAGAGGTGAAAAATGTTCAATAAAGATTTGTTGCTGTCGGGAAATAAAATTTTCCCGCATACACATTTATTGACCGTAGATGGTTTTCTTGAAAATGCAAGAGGTTTGTATCTAGCACGATCAGATACAAAGCTCAGTTTAGGTTTGCCCTCCTACGGGTCAGAGCAATCTGGTCAAGTAACTTGGGATCAAAAATTGTTGTTAACCTCTGAAGATATTGGAAAAACTATTCCAATTTGGTTAAGTAATACCCCCCCCGTGGCTCTAAACCGTTGTATTTCAATCAACTCTTCAACTTATCGGAGTGTTGCTTAGATGTTTAACAAAAATCTTCTGCTCACCAACAAGAGTACGACAACCAATGTCACTATTATCAACTATTGTGATCAAGGTGGAGCAATTGTGTTCGACAAATCCTCAGAACAAGTTTTGCAAGGAGAGACAAAAACTATCAAGCTTCCGATTGGAGAGATGATCACAGCGTCGTATCGAGACTCTGTTGTTTCGGGAGAATTATTTATCTTGGTTCACTCCGACAATATTTTCTCGAATTCCACAGGAATCTTTCGAATCGATTATCCAATGGAGGGGTCGTATCTGCACTTCGGCGATTTGTACTAAGCAATTGCACCTCTCGCACGATGGGAGGTGCTTATGCTTAATCACAGTCTGTTGCTATTAAATGACAAAACTAAAAAATATCCAGAAGACGTTGGTTGTTTTGATGTGATTCCTGGACACTGGAGAACCACAGGGGTTATATACCAAAAAGATAATTCGTATTTAGGTGACCCAGTATATAACAGTAGAATGGTGTCTACAAGACCTATTATCATAACTTCTACCCAAGGATATAAGATACAAATTAGTGGAAATTGGAAGCTCAGCAGGCTATGGAAATCTTGAGGTAGCCAAATACACATTATTAGAAGGTGAGATAGGAAAAAAATTTTCAGTGTATAACGCTGTAAGAAGCTTAGCGACAAATGAAGTAACGGGTGATAATCCTATATTTTCATCTGCAACTATGATTTATTCCCTAAAGGCCTCTGGGTCATTTACTTTTAGCACTCTTCGTAACTTTACCGTTAACTGGAGTGATGACGCTGAGAAACTGTCTCAAAAAGTTTATAGAGTGTGCCTCAGTCCTTCTAAAGATCGTCCCAAAGAATTTTATGAATAAAGTCCATAATTAAAAAATAAGTTATCCTCAGCCTTATCCAAAGATTCTGGGGATAACTGTGAATCATGAACGATTAAACGAACGGCGCAAAACGTACAAGGGCTACTCCCTTTTCAGAAAGTAGCCCCAACCCGTTAAGGTTTCGTGCGGATCATCACCCAAATGATGAAGCTCGCGAGCATCAGGCTAAGCCTGAGACCGCCCATGACACCGACATCAAAGTGTGCGATAATGAGGCACGAGGTTTGGAGAGTGAACATCATCAACCTCGCATATCAATGACTAGGGCTCGGTGCGTTAACGCCGGGCCTTTGTCGTTTCTGCAGGGGCCCAATTGGGCTTTCGCCCAAATCCTTTTTAGACGCGTCAACATGAAAGATTGGGCGCAAAATCTTTGGGCCGAGGCGAGATGTTGTCTCTTCCTAACAACGTGCGGTCCAAATTCTATCACACCGTCGTTTGACAGAATTCCACTGCGCAAGCGAAATTAAACCCATCATAAGATCATCCCAGGAATTCCAATGGATGTACTGGGATGATTACCTCATTAACAAATTACCTTTCTTCAGGTGTTGAGCGTTCGCTGATGACTATCGGCGGACTGGTCGGCGCTGCATTTAGTTTTGCTTTCGGAGACGTCGCTCCTTTAATTTTGTGGTTGGCCATTTTTGTTACAGCAGATATGGTAACTGGTATCTTGGCTGCCATAAGAAGTAACAGTCTAAGTGGTAAGAAACTCTTTTATGGAACGATCCGCAAGGTCGTTATGTTCTGCATCATTGCTCTAGCACACGGGTTGGATGCTTCTCTTCAGGATTTGATTAGTTTCAATTTCGTTCAAAGTATTGTCATTGTTGCTTACACCGCCGGGGAATTCGGTTCAGTTATAAAGAATTTAGAGAAGTCAGGCTTGGGCGGAATTGTGCCTCCGGTGCTTCGCTACATTCTCTACGCAATTAACCAATATCTTGAAGAGCGTGCCTCAAAAACCTTGCCTATCAAACTTCACGCCCCAGACAAAAAGGAATAACCAAATGAAAATTGGATTTTTTGACACAAAAGAATTCGAAAGTAAAGACGGTAAACCATCACCTTTTGATGACACGGTAGTCAAACGTGAACTGATTGTCATGCTCAATGCGATTCGCAGCCGATACGGAAAACCGATTGTGGTCAATTCTGGCTATCGAAGTCCTGAGCACAATGAAGCAGTTGGTGGTGTGAAGAACTCCTATCACACTTTAGGTCTGGCTGCTGACATACGTCCTTTGTCTGACAACATGAGTGATCTTCCGGAATTGCAGCAGATTTGTGATCAGATGAATCCCAGAGGCGGTGTGGGCTTTTACAACACGTTTGTTCATGTTGATGTTCGAGGCGAGCATGCTCGTTGGGATGAGAGAGGATAGATGTTATGGCACAAGCACCGGCTTATACACGGAGTAAAAATTTCGTAGAAAACAGCGGTAATGCGACAGATCATTCCGCTCTTAATAATGAGTTCGACAATGTGGCGAAATCAATTAAAGGCTTAAGGGATAACCAAGCGTTGCTTTTAAACGATGACGGAACATTAAAGGAAAACATTATCCAGGCCAATAGTTTAACCGAACAGGCTGTAGAACGTTTACGTGGTCCACAAGGATTGCAAGGTGAAACGGGTGATACAGGTCCAGCGGGGCCTCAGGGAGAACAAGGCATTAAAGGGGACGTAGGTGCATCGTTTGTAGCAGATATATCTGATATCAAGGCGAATCGCGCAATGTACGACCTGATGCCAAAAGGTTTTAGTTTTCTCGCTATGGACGAGGGGAAACTCTATTGGAAACTGTCCGCGACAAAAGCTGATTGGTCCTCTGGTGTCACATTTGGCAAAGGTGACAAAGGCGATAAAGGGGACCAAGGTGATCAAGGAGCACAGGGTGAAAGAGGCCTACAGGGTATTCAGGGTGAAACAGGGCCTCAGGGTGAACCAGGAAAAGATGGTACGGATGGTTTAGTGACATCCGTTGATCAAACAGTCAAGACTGCAAATCTCATTGGCAAATCATTGCTTTCGGTGAATTTAGTCGTGAATGAAACAGGTCAACTCTCTATCAAGATATCAGCGGAGTAAAGCATCATGGTAGCCAATCCTCTTCAAAGACGGCAGAAGACAATGGGGGCACTGCTTTCGGAGCTGCGCTCAAGATTAGGTTTTATTGCTCAGGGGTCCTCGTCGCAAGCAAACGATCCTATTTTGATTTCATTTTTACAAGAAGCAGCAGACATTGTGGTGGCGGATTTGGGGATCCCGTGCTTTAAACGATTAACCACAATCAAGGTCGTTAAAGGCTCAAAATTTTATGACTGGCATGATGACGAAAACGATGAAGATATCAATCCTCAGGATGTGGAAGCACTCTACATTGCGGACGGCGTTGATCAACGTTATCGCCTGATTGAAGGGATTTCGGAATGGATGCGCGCTGAGATTGATCAGAGTATGCCTACGCATTTTGATCGTACAAACGGTCAAATAGAGTTGTACCCAATCCCAGAGCGAGAATACGGACTCGTTATTGAATGGAATAGCACGCATTTTAAGTTCACAGAAAAAACGGATCGTTGTCCTGTTAACTCTAGATTGATCTTTTTAAGAGCATTGGCCACAGCTAAGGCTCATTATCGGATGCCCGATGCTCAAAACACGGCTTCGGCTTATAACGAATTGCTCACGTATGAGCGTGGAAATGCTGTGACGATGAAGCAATACAACTTATGCCGTGATCGTGAGTCTGAAAAATACTTTGTGACGATTGGTGGTGATGGGAAATTTGTGGCAAGGAGATATTAGCCATGTTTGATCTGTCTAACAGGTGTCTCAAGAGCTTGATCAATACTCCACCCTCTTTCGATTCTGCTTCTAAGCGTATCCAAGTTCATCCCAAAACGTTGGCTCCATTCTTTGAGAGTATGCGCCTCTTTTTTGTATGGGTATTTTTTAGCATTTTTATATTCATTAAAACGACATCCACGTACAGGTTTTGTGAGCGCAGCTTCAATCGAATAACCATGAAGCTTTATACGTTGTCGAATCAACGAAACACTCAATCCAGTTTCTTCGGCCCATTGCGAAAGAGTTTGTCGCTTCCCGTTATATTCAAGCCATACATTGTCTCGTTTGTTTCTATTCTGGACTTTTGGGGTAGTCCATCGGCAATTTTCTTTCGAATATCCCTTGTTGTTATCGATTCGATCAAGAGAAGCACCTTTAAACGGGCGTTTTCCCATATCTCTAAGAAAGTTTTCAAATTTCATCCAGTCGTCAGAAATTGTTATTCCTCTGGCACCGTAACGCTTGTAAGCCTGAGCAGTTGGAAGGGTGCAGCGTTCCACCATAGAAATCCAGATCTTATATTCAGGAGTTTTAGACAATCCATGAGTGGTTTCTGCAAGTTTTGCAGCGCAAGAATTACAAGATTGGAAAATACCTTTTCTTTCGGCATAAAGGAGTTGTCCTCCTTTACGGATCGATTCTTTCCCACATTTGCAACGGCAGAGCCACCATTGTTGATGTGTTCCTTTGTATTTCTCGGGTTCTTGTGCTTTGGAAATAACCGTCCAGTATCCAAAAACTCTTCCCGTCAAATCAATTGGCTTTGCCATAAAAATCTCCCTATAAAATCAATTATAAGTTATTTAAGAGTAAATGTAATATGCCTTCAATAAGTTTTTCCCGCTTCGATCTCGGCATCGACCTCCGAAAGGGCGCTTCTGTTTCAGATGCTAACCGCTTACGAAAAATGAAAAATGCCTACGTAACTACAGGTTTAGCAACAGCAAAACGCCCAGGGTTTCGGAAAATAGCAGATTTAGAACCTGGAACAAAAGGCCTTTTTTCTGCAAACGGAAAACTGAACACATTTAGCTCTCAGGCTGTTAGCCACAAAGATGCTACCTTTCAATCACATCAGTTGGATACCGATGGCAAGAACATAAAAGATATCTGGTACACGGATATTTTTAATGGTTATTTATATACGGTAGCGGAATATGAAGATGGCACGATTCAGCACCATTATTTAGACAATTCAGGCAACACAAAGGTAACAGATGCTAATTGTCCGCAAACGAAGGCCTGCGTAAAAATGCAGTCTAAGATGTTTTCCGTTGGTAAGGATGGCGATACTGTCCGTTATTCTAAGACAGGTGACGCTAGAGACTGGACAGAATCAGATGATGCCGGCTTTTTACCAACAGGTTTAAATGCCAGAGGTGATAAGACTGCGAATGCGTTAGGTATCTACAAAAAGAACTTAGTTGTATTTGCAAGAGACAATGCCCAGATTTGGGTTGTGGATCCTGATCCAACTGCAATGGTTTTAGAGGATCTTGTTGAAAACGTAGGTACTTCTTTCCCTAGAACAGTGGCTAATGTTGGCGGAGATATTTACTTTCTTGGAGACTATGGATTCCGCTCTATCACAACGCTTCAATACACAAATAACCTTGCCGATGTTGACGTTGGTTCTCCGATCGATTCACTTGTCAGACAAGCATTGAAAGATCCAAATGTTAATCCTAGGTCCTTTTATTTCTATGGTACTGGCCAGTATGTTTGTGCTGTGGGTAATCACTTATTCGTGTACTCATTCTCACGTACATCAAAGGTTGCAGCTTGGTCTGAATATTTTCTTGGCTTTCCGATTGACGCCGTTGCAGAAAACAATCAAAGACTCTATGTCCGTTCTGGTGATGCAGTCTATCAACTTGATGATGAGTACCACACGGACGATGGCCAACAGTACGAAATGCTCGTTGAGTTGCCGTACATGGACTTTAAAAAGCCTGGGATACTGAAACATATCACAGGTTTGGACGTTGTTTTTGAAGGTAAAGGGCTCGTCTCTATTGGATACAACGTAAATGATCCTGACGCATTCACCCCGGAATTATTAGTTAAAGGTAACACTCGTCCGGGAGGTCGTATTCCCGTTGAATGTATGGGAACAGAGTTTGCAGTGCGCGTGCGAAATTATGACGATCAACCGTTTCAATTAAACGGTATCACTTTGTACTACGAACTGTTGGATACGATCTAAAAATGAACGACAAGATTCTGTTCCTACAGTCTGAAAGCGAACTCAAACCCTTTTGGAAAGAAGTTAAGCCATTACTTCAGAAATGTGTAACTCACGCAGTCCACGGTGAATATGTAGTTGAAGACATTTACCAAATGGTGAAAGAGCAAAGGGCTTTCGTGATTTATAGCTTTTGGGATGGTCAGCCGTCCGTTGCGCTTGCGGTTGAGTGGGTGATTTATCCTCAGATGAAGGCGGTGAACATCATGGCTTTGGGTGGAAAACATTTAATTCCCAGCGCTGAAGTCTTTTGGGCAAGGATTCTGAACATGCTCAAAAGTGTCGGCATTGAATATGTTGAATGCTCGTGCTCAGAAGCTATGGCCCGCATGCTTACGTCAAAGCTGAACTTCCAACGGACGTATGAATTTTTGCGTTTAAAACTGTAGGAGAAATCTGAAATGTGCTTATCTGAAATTGGAATTATCGGAGGCGGTGACGTTCGTGCGTATGGTCGCCAGAGTCATTTCCAAAAGTCTGCCCCCTTATATAAGGGTGGTGGCAGTGACAGGGCGGCTAAGTTAGAAGCTCAACGCCGAGCCATTGCTGAAGCGGCTCGAAACGCCATCATGCAACAGTTTGCCAATGCCGGTCGTGAAGAACTTTACGAAGATCACCGTAACGCTGTTTATGACTTGAATCGTCAGGAAGTGGACCGTCAGGCTGAAGAAGCGGAACGCGCTAATCGTTTTGCATTAGCCCGTAACGGTTTGTTGGGCGGCTCAGTCAATATTGACGCCAACGAAGAATTAAACCGTCGTACCAATGAAGGCTTAATGCAGGCTCAAGGTCTGGCTGATGATGCAGCAGCCTCTTTGCGCACGCAAGACGAAAACACAAAGCAAAGTCTTTTAAGCATGGCCAATAACGGTATTAATGCCGCTCAGGCTTCTCAATTAGCTACGGAAGGATTGAAGGCTAATCTGCAAAACGCCGCCGCCAATGAAGCGGTTTCTCAGGTGGGAAACCTCTTCGGTGATATGCAAAACGCCTATTTGTACAACCAAGCCGTTAAGCAGAACGCCAATTTGTACAACCCGTACTACGCACAGCAACAGAAGGATCCGACTGCTCCGCAAAATTCTTACGGCGGCACCGTGTCCTAAGTAGGAGGTTTTAAACCATGGGAACCGCTGCCATTGCCGGTTTGATTATTTCGCTTATTGGCGCTGCGATGCAGGGCTATGCCAGCTATCAGTCCAATAAAGATGCGCAAGATATCATCAACCGTTCTGAAGAACAAAACACTGCGGATCACAAAAAACTGATTGACAACATCAATCAGGAAACAAGTAATTACGCAGCCGAAAAGCGGAAAGAAGCTCAAGATGAGATTGCCGCTCAACTTGAAAGCCAATACAAGGCACCTGTTAGTGATTCTCAAGCGATTCGCTCTGAACAACAAACAACTCAGGGTGACGTTTCTGATGACTACAAACGGGCTAAGGCAGCTTCTGATCAACGTACACAGCAGACAATTGGCACATTAGCCAACCTGATGGGGCGTGTGAAATCCTCTGGCCGTTTACGCATGAACGAAGGTTCCCGTTTATCGGATATGGCTGCCGAAAATGACTGGTTGGCCAACAATGCCATCAATCGTACAACGGCCGCTAAGTTAGATGCTCAAGATGCCTTGAACGGCTATCAAACTCTAAAGATGCTGGGGCAAGGCGCTAGCGCTGTTGGCACGGCTTTGTCTTTGGGGTCTAGCTTAGGTGGAAATGCGGCCAGTACAACCGCCGGCACCTTAGCAGATACAGGCGCTCAGCTGGGTTCGAGCTATGCACCTTCTTATGCGGCTTCCTCAGCCGTATTTGGTTCCAACGCTTCTCCTTCACTTTGGTTCAATTTTGGCAATGCCGGAGACGTTCTTAAGGCAAGTACAAATGACGCCTGGAAGAATGCTTTTTCGAGTGGCTCGTACGGCGGCCTTTTTGCTTAAAGAGGTACTCTGATGCGAATGCAGTTTGATAATCAAAGCACAAATGCCCTTGGTCGAGTATTTCAAAACTTGGCCACGTTACCGGCCAGAGCTCGCTTAATGGAGCAGGAAAACGAAATCAAGGCCATGATGAATAGGTCTTTGATGGATAGCCGTGCTTCTCAAATCGAATTAAACAGAGCAAAGGCGGCTAGGGAGAATCAAGCATTAGGTTTGATGGCTCGTGCGGCCAAACTTTTTCCAACAGACAGAGACGCTGCCAATTTCTACGCTCTTCAGGGCGGCGGCAAGGCGTACACGCCTTTCTCAAATGTTGGCAATACTGGTTTTTCTATCAATGAGGCCACGGGTGTTCAGACTTTAGGTAATCCGGACTTGGCCCGTATCTTCCAAGTTAAGACAGTTTCAAGAGGTGCTGGTGGATCTGGAGGATCTGGTGGAGGCAGTGGTCCGAGACTGAATCCGAGCCAGATAAAGGTTTTTTATCCCACACCGTTGTTGGATGATCAAGGGGAGCCTGTTATCAATAACAGTACGTTTCAACCGGTCATGACTACTGACGACAAGGCTATGTTGCAAGACATGATTCAAATGCAGAAACAAGGCTATCCGTCAACCTTGGATGGCTTTATTGCCTTTAAGGGTGGAATGCCTTCTCCGACTGCGAAGATTTTCTCAGGGGTTTCAGCCGTACAGCAGTCTAATCCTATGCAAGGAATGGTACAGCGAGGGAATATTAATCTAAATAATCGACCGATTGTTCAGAATCCTGACGGAACGGTAAGCACAGTTCGCTCAATGTCTATCAATGTTGACGGCAAAGAAGTTTTGATTCCTACCGTAAGCGATGATGGAAGGATTATGAGTGAACAAGAAGCTATTGATCAATTTAGACGAACCGGTAAAAATCTCGGTGTCTTTAATTCAATTGATGACGCCAATCGCTATGCACAGCAGTTGCATGAGCAGCAAGCCAGTATGGTTGCACAGCAAACTGCCCCCATGCTTCATACCGCTCCAATTCAACAAACCTATGTTCCTCCCGAACAAACAAACCGCGACGCTGCTATTGAGAGCATTCGCCGCCGTAGACAAAGCGGTGAATTAAGTCGTGAAGATGCCGTTATTGCCTTAAAATCATTGGGATTCCAATAATGAGAGCCGAAGAATTACTTGACGCATGGGATCAAGGTCTTGATCCGTTGAAAGATCAACCTGTACTGGGTGCCCCAAAAACCGCCGAAGATATTGTTGACGATTGGGACGCAGAAAGCGGTGGCCTTCTGTCCGGAATTAAAGACATGGGTGTTTACGCCTTGTCTGCTATTCCAAGTGCCGCTCAGGGGATTGTTGACGTTGGCCGTATGGCAACTGGTGATCCGGACATCCTGAAAAATTTCAGCGATTGGATTGGTGAACAAACGGATTCTTTCAAGGATTTTGCGTTAAGTGATGCGGCTCTTGCTCAGCAAAGACGATTGAATCGTGTCATGGCTGATCCCAATTATTCGATTGCTGATTTGCCCGCAGTAATAGCTGAAAACCCTAGGGCAACATTGGGATCTGCCGTTGAATCGGCAGGGTCAATGCTCCTACCGACTGGTACGGGTGTGGCTGCTGCACGTCTTGCTGGTCAGATGGGACGCTTGGCTCAGGCTGGTCGAGGTGGTGCTTTAGCTCGTGTTTTAGGTAATGTCGCTCCTTCAAAAGCAGCCGCTGCCGGAACGATGGTTGGCAATGCCGCACTCAATGCAGCGGACACATACAGTTCTGACGCTTTAGAAAATCAAGATCAGGCAGATCGCTATCTCGGTGCTTTGGTTAGTGCCGGTACTTCTATGTTGGGCTCAAAGGTGACTGGCGGTGGTGCTGAAAATATCTTGGCTCAGCTATTTACCGGAAACGCCGCTCGACAAATTGGAAAGAATGCAGCGACAAGGGCGCTCGTTGGCATGGTTAAAGGTGGCGGCAAGGAATTTGTTCAAGAAGGCATTGAAGAAACTGGCAATATTGCTGGTGAAGTTGTCGGATCAGGCCAACCGATTGACTGGAATCAAGGGGCTAAGCGTGTTGGTTTGGCTTCAACTTTAGGTGCCATTATGGGCGGTCCGATTGGGGCAACTTCTTCTATTGCCGCTAGACCTCAAGCGATTCAGCGAGATCAGTCAGCAACTCCTCAAGACACCGATGCTCAGGCAGCCGTTGAGGGCGCTTTGGAAGCCATTGGTGATTTAGCGTCAACACAAACGCCGCAAGCTGCTCCGCAAGCGTCACGCCAAGAGGTTAAGCCTCAGGAAACTCCGTTACCTCAGGTTCAACCCCGTGGACAAAATGCACAGCAAGTTCAGCCGCAAGCCCGACAAACACAGCCCACACCGGTGGACAATGCTGAAGTTGTAGCGCAACAAAACACTGTTCAACCCACAGCTCAATCTACCTCCCAGGCTCCGGTTATCCTCCAAAACCGTGACCGTAGCAACAAGGCCAGCATCGAACAAATGGATCGAATCGCCGGCAATCCTGATTATGGTCGTGTCGGTATTGGTCGTGATTTTGCTAATGGCGCTCCGGTTGTCGCTTATGGCTCCGTTCCCGAAAACCAAAAGGGTCGTGTTGATTATGCAACGGCTGCAACCGGCGAACGCATACCGATTCAATATGCCGTTGTGGAGGCAGATACGGTTTCAACCTCTCATGATATTACAGGCAACAAAAATCCCAATTACGGCCGTACTGATTTAGTGACAGCCATTGCCGGTAACGGTCGTGTCACGGGTATTGCTGCGGCTTACCGTAAGGGAACGGCTGCAAAGTATCGCCAGGAATTAGCCGAAGATTCTGCAATGCACGGAGTTAATCCCGAGGTAATCAATGGCATGCGTAACCCTGTTTTGGTTCGCATCATGCCCAACGAAAGAGTGACGGGCAACATTGGGGACTTAAGTAATACCACCGGAAACAACCAACTCAACGCCGTGGAAAAGGCTCATACCGATGCCAACCGTGTCAACTTTGAAGGCATGGAATTTAATGAGGATGGTTCGCCAACTCAGGATTCAATTGTTGGATTCATTCGAAGTATGCCCCCCGGTGAGCGTGCTGAATTGATTGATGAACATGGCCGCCCCAATAGTCAGGCCATTGATCGTCTCAATAACGCTATCTTTGCCAAGGCCTACGGCAATGATGACGTGATCGCCATGTATGCTATGGCTGTGGATCCGGAAGCCAAACTGGTGATCAATACCTTGAGCGCTGTCGCTCCGAAGATGGCCCGACTGGAAGGTTGTGGCGAATTAGATTTCCGTGGAGTATTGATTCAGGCCGTCAACCAAATTGTAGAAGGCAAGCGCAAGGGGCTTAAGATGCAAGACATCGTCAAACAAGTCGATGCCTTCACGGATCCGGATATTTCCTTGTTCTTGGATCTCTTTGCCCAGAATCCCCGCAGTAATAAGCAAGTAATTGAGGTCTTGAGTGATGCTGCTGATTTTGCCTACAATGAAGCTACTCGGGATACAGAAACAGAAGATATGTTTGGCGGCGTGCAGAAAGCCTCTCGTGCCGACTTAATGCAACATATCCAGCAAACGAATAACCAAATTACGGAGTTAAGAAATGCCCAACGACAAGCAAAACGAAGCCAAACGGCCAATATTCAAAACTCAGCGGGGAGCGTCCGTTCTGGCCAAAATGCTCCAAGGGGGAACGCCGGAACAAATCCGAGCCAGAATGAGCCAAGAGGATCTTCAGACGCTCAAGGAAATGAAGGCTTCAGTCTCACGGGACAAACAGAATCAGAAATAGAAGCGGAAGCACAGACTCGTGAAGAGGCTGAGGCCCAGCGAGTCCGTGAAGAAACCCAAGATCAGCAACGCCAAGAGGCTCAGAACCTTCGCAATGAAGTGGCGAGCCTCAACGATGAGTATTCCGATAACTTCACATTAACCGATGACAGCACCTCGGCAGAAGATGCTCTGCGTGGTCAAGGGGATCTTCGTTTCTCTCGTAATGAAGAACGCCTTGCACCGAACGGTAAAACATCAAATCTGACAGAGTCTCAATGGCAACAAGTTCGCACACCAGAATTTAAGGCTTGGTTCGGTGACTGGGAAAATAACCCAGAGTCAGCCTCTAAAGTGTTGGATGAAAATGGCGAGCCTCGGGTCGTTTATCACGGAACGAATAATGTCCAAAAGACAATTAGGCGCAACCCCAGAACTGGTTTCGATGAATATCAGTATTCAAATTTTGAGAGCTTTGAAACTCAATATGATGAACAACCCGGTCACTTCTTTAACTCCAACCGTGACAATGCAGGAAGTTACGGAAGCAACATTTATGATGTTTATCTGAATCTAAAAAATCCTTTAATTATTGACGCCAACAATAGCGGTTACGACTCTATCCGTTATAACGGTATGGTCAATGACACATACGGATGGGCGCAATGGGCCAAAGACAATGGTTATGACGGCGTTATTTTTAATAATGTCCGTGACGGGGCTGGCTTTGCAGAATTGTCCGAGGCTACAAACAATTATGTTGCCTTCCGTTCAAACCAGATTAAATCAGCAAGTGAAAATAACGGAGAATTCAATCCTAACGATAGACGTTTAAAATTTTCACATGCAACTAGTTTTAAGCCTGAATCCGATTTAGTACAGGGTATTAAAGAGTACTTTGGTACAACTTGGGATCCTCGTGAGTCTGGTTACATGATGCAAGATGGCGACATGCTTAACATGAGCGGTGTTCATGAAGTTGAGGATGAGCGAACAAAACGTGATTTGCGTGGTAGTAGAAATGTTGATCACAGAGAGGTAAGTGGTACCAACATTCGTGGAGTTTCCACAGAGCATTTCTTCGAGAATCAAAATATTGAGAATCAATCCGATTACATGTACAACTTCATGGCCCGTACTGGCGCTATGCGTATGGATTATGGGTCAGGAATTGCTGCTTTAACTCGTCAGCCAACTCGTGCACAACTTCAAATGATGCAACGCATGGCCTATGAAAATGACGGACTGATCGTATCGTATTACACACCAGATGGTCGAATTGTTGATGAGGCTGAGTGGGAAGGTCCGGTTACTCAAAGGAAAATAAAAGACTTCTTCAGCCAAGCTCAACAAAAGGCAGATACAGGTCAGGCAGGTGCCTATGCCTCTCGAACAAATGACTATCAGAGTGGCTCAACGGTTGAAGCGATCACAGAAACATTGTCTAATGATTCTGACATTGGCGAGGCCTTCCGCAATTTAAGAAGCCGTGGCTCAGTGGTTGTGGTTCAGTCTGAAGAGGATCTTTTAAAGGCTACAAATAACACGACAAGTAAGTCGTATATTCATGGTTATGAAGGTGAAGACTTTACTGTAAATTCACCAGTTTCTCATGCCGAAGAGGCTTGGAACACATCCGGGTTTATTGCACGATTAGAAGGTGTTAACGGGGTTCGAGATGGAAACATTCACCTAACTTTAGGATACGCCCGTAAAGAGCACGCTGGTCGGGATATTACACATGCATTTGATCATGCGAGAGAATATCCATTTAGAGCGCCAGAGGAACGTTCTCAATATGGATTGGTTGATGATTTGATCAAGCAAACAATTGATGACTTGCGTGAGCAGACGGTCAATGTGTACACCCAAAAAGGCGGCGAGGTTATTCTTGAAACCCCTCAACGTGCTTACGTTTTGCGGTGGAATGACCAATACAATGGCTATGTCATCATCACACGAACGCCGAGTTCTGATAAAAACACAAAGGCCAAACTTTCGTCTGGCCTTTGGAAAGATCGGGGGAACGCCAGCCTCTCTCTCGTTCACGAAGCATACACGGCAAATGCTCCATCATCCGTATCCCGCCGTCAGCAAGGCCGTAACGGGGGCATTATGGCTGAATCTCGATCTGTTGAATTTAATGATAGCAGTTTTATTGACAACGGTCGAGGCGGCGTGGAAATTGACGGGGTGGTTATTAAGCGTTCTGCCAATGGCTCCATCCAAGGTGCCTACGATCCTCGCACGCAAAAGGTTTATCTGGTTGCTGACAATCTGACAGACGAAAATGCCCGTGCGGTTTTCATGCACGAAGTCGGTGTTCATATGGCCGCTGACGGTGATATGAAGGCAGTTTTTGCACGTGCCAAGCAGATTGTCTGGAACGGTGCCGCCAACGGTGACAAAGTTGCTCAGGCAGCTAAGCGCCGCATGGATGCGGCCGGCGAAACCTCTCCTGAAGAAGCTGCTGCTTACCTTGTTGAAGAGGCAGTTAAGGCTCAAAAGGATCTTCCGAAGTCCCATCCCATTGTTCAGTGGCTTGAGGATTTGATGCGCCGAGTTCGCTTGTGGATCAATAAGAAGCTCGGTGTTAATAATCTGCCGGGACTTCGTTTGACGACTGACGACATTGTGGCCGTGGCCAGAGCCAACGCCAAGTCTTTGGGCAATGTTGAGCGTAAGCCTTCCAACGGAATGACGACATTTGCCGATGACTACAAGGGAGAATGGCGTGAACGCCGTGGCGATCTTCACACAAAGAAGGGCGGAGCCAATATTTGGTCTCGCAATTTAGGCCTGCGCTCCGGATGGGGCAAATTGTTGGAACGTGATGAACGTGGGGATTGGAAGTCCGGATGGGGTGAGCATTTGGTAACTGGTGCTGGAAATTTCGTTTTGGAGGCGGCTGAATACTTTATCCCTGCACTTCGCACGAAGTACGCCATGCGTATGGCGCCGAAGGAAGTCCGTGAAATGTATCGTGAACTGCGTGCACAAGTGGATAACGCCAGGCGCAAAGCTGGAAAGGTCGCTCAAGAAATGGCCAAGTGGAGTGACAATGATCGCCGCTTGATTTCTGACGTGATTGAAAAAGCGCTGGACGCAGACGCTCACCCGCCGGAACACGTCCTGAAGATGGCCTCGATGATGAGTGATTTAATGACGAAGCAGGGTGAAGATCTTGTCGCTCTTGGAATGCTGTCTGAAGAATCCTTCAATCGTTGGCGTGGCCAGTACCTACCTCGTTTCTACAATCGCCGCAAGGAATTGGAGGGCGAAGGCTGGTTTAAGAACTTTATGAAGCGTGGTGCTCCGCTCCGTGGTGTAGGTGGCGGCTCTCTCAAGGGCCGTGGTAAGTACGAACTCATTGAGGTCAAGGATCTTGACAAATACATCCGTGACGGATGGGAGGTTCGAGACGAGCGTTATACCTTCAACAAGGAAGCCAAAGAATCTCAGCCTGAACTGACTTTCAAGGATATGCCTGAAGTTGAGGTTGACGAACACCAAACGGTGAACGTCTGGCGTGACTGGACTCCGAAGGAACGTCAGGAAATGGGTGAAATCCGTGACGCCGGATACCGTTTCGTCATGGGTTACATGCAAATGCAGGAAGACTTGGCTCTTGGCCGTCTTTTCAAGCAGATTGCAGAAAACCCGGCATGGACCCGCAACACTCCGAGCGAAGGCTATTCCGCTGTTCCGGATACGGTCATTCCGGAAACAGGCGGCGTCAAGCGCTACGGATCTCTGGCTGGCAAGTATGTCAAGGACGAGGTGTTGGCTCAAGTTATGCCTCACGCTGAGGTTCCGTCTGCTTTTGCACGTGCATATCGTAATTTGCTGGCCTACTGGAAGGAAGGCAAGACGGCCTTGAATCCGGTATCTCATATGAACAACACGGCGGGCAACATCATTATGGCCCATCTTGCCGGTGTCGATATGTGGAATGCCAAGGCCTACTGGGATATTGCTCAGGCCTTCAGACACAATGCGGGCTGGTTGAAAGAAGCAGAGGAAAATGGCTTATTCTCTGGTTCGTTCTCGAAGGAAGAAATCGCCAAATTACTTCCCGAAGAATTTACAAGGCTGGAAGAACAGCAGGAATCTATGGTTAAGCGTGGGTTTGAGTTTGTGTTCAATTACCTGCTCAACTATGGCCTTCGTCAGAAGATGCGTAACTTGTACGAAGCTGAAGATAGCTTCTTCAAGGCCCTAATATATAAATATGCGAAAGATCGTGGCATGTCCACAAAGGATGCCATTGATTACGCCTTAGGCTTCATTCCGACTTATGACGACCTGCCGGGCGGCGCCAGAGCTATTCGTGATTCAGCGGTGCCGTTCTTTGCTTGGACGTACAAAATAGTTCCTCGTTTGGCTATTTCGATGTTTGCTTATCCACATCGTTTCTTTGCACCCGCTGTTCTGCTCTGGACGATAAATATGCTTAGTTATGCCATTGCTGCTGGTGACGATGGTGATGACTGGTGGACACGCTTTGAGAAAGGCCAAAAACTGAAAGAGACTGAAGAGGGACTTCTCCCAGAATATATGCAAGGCATGGGGGCAATGTTTAATCCTAAGTTCATGCGTTTATGGACTGATCCCACAACAAACTTGCCTGTTTATTGGAATATTTCCAACTTTGTTCCCGGTGGTCAAATGTTTGATTTCACAAATCAGGCAGGGGGTATTCCACGTCCAGAAATTCTTACAGTTGGTACACCCCTCTATACATTATGGGCAGCGATGGGTTTGAATGTTGACACATTTACAGGGAGAGGCATTACTAAGGATAGCGATACTGCTGGAGAGGCTACTGAGAAACGAGCTACTTATCTGTGGCGTCAGCTCGCACCGGCTTTGGCTTATGGTGGCTATCACTTTGAACGAGTGTTAAATGGTTTGGCCAACGCTACGGGTGAACCGATTATGGGTTACACGGGTATTGGACGAAACGGTGAAGCTGTTACACCGTTGAATGCGGCTATCAATACATTGGGCCTGAAGGTTAGAAATGTAGATTTCCAAAAGGAATTCTCTTTCAAGATTTCTGACATTCAAAGAGAAAACCGTGAAATCTTGGCCAATATCCGTTCTTTGAGCCGGTACATCAAACAGGGTTCTATTAACCCCTTGGAAGGTCGTGAAGAAATCAAAGAACAACAAGAAAAGATCAAAGACAATGCTGCGCAAGCCAAAGAACTCATGCGGTTAAATAGGGACAGAAAGAAACTTTCCAAAGGTGAATAGCCATGGAATTAAAAGAGACCGTGCCTTTAATGCTGAGCTCGGATTATAAAGAGCGCTTTGAGGCTGAATACTATCAGTTGGATATTCGGATCAAAAAGTTGCGAGCCATGCTAGACAAGTGGGATTCTGGAGAATTGGGGTTCACGCCGAAGGTTTCCCGTGATCTTTTACATGGCCAACTTATTGACATGATTAGCTACCGAAACAGGCTCCGGGCAAGAGCGGTAATCGAGGGGATAAAACTTGACTACAAATCTTAAATTGGTGGCTGTAGGAGCGGTAGTTTCCTTAATTGCTGCCTGGTTCTGTTATTCCCTGGGGTATGACAGAGCTAAGACTGAAGGAGAGTTAGCTCTTGAGCAACTCAAACTTGCTCAGGCGCAAGCAGTCATTGATGCGCAAAACAAGGTGAAATCTGAATATGAATTACAAATTCAAAATCTCAACGCCGCTTTGGCTTCTGCTCGTAGCGACAGCGCTAACCGGCTGCGCCAGCTCGAGGCCTTCCGTGGCGCCAGTACAGACTTGGCAACCTGCCGCCGTCAGCGAGACGACTTATCAAGACTGGCGGTCCGAGGTGAAGAGTTACTCAAGCGAGCTGACGCGTATCTTGGAACGCTCATCAAGTGATAAGTAGAGTTATACTCATTAGACAAGAGGTTAATTGGTTTTATGTCTAGCCTCTGCCCTATGGCATAAAAGATGGTATAAAAATTAATAAACAATCGATGCAATCCCTAGAAACATTGAAAACTATGTGAACCTCATCACCATACAACTTGTTCGTTTTGAACGAAAATATCCATCTGTTTTGTATTGAATCAGGTGGATTTTTTATTGCCATAAAAAAAGGACTTTTAGTGATTGGCGAGTCGCTTTGACAATATCAGTAAATCGAAGTCTTTCCTGTTTTCTAGATTCAAATTACTAGGCGAGATGTCCTATCTCAAAAGGGACATTTCGCTTCCAATGAATTAAACTAAGCGCTCGCTTTTCTTAAAAATATAATGAACGATGTCTTTTAATCCCATTGCCATTACGTTTTGCGGGTATCTTTTATTGATGGTTGCCATTGGTTTTATCGCTTGGCACTACACGCGAGACTTTAACGACTACGTCTTGGGCGGCAGAAGGCTGGGTGGTTTGGTAACCGCCTTGTCAGTTGGCGCAAGTGACATGAGCGGATGGCTTTTGATGGGATTGCCGGGAGCGGTCTTTCTTTCAGGTATTTCTGAAAGTTGGTTGGCGATCGGTCTTTGCATCGGCTCATTGACTAACTGGCAAATCGTTGCGGCACGATTGCGTGTCTACACAGAACGATGCAAAAACGCCCTCACGCTTCCGGACTATCTCAGCCACCGTTTCGACGATGACAAACGAGTATTAAGTATCATTTGTGCCATTGTTATTTTGATCTTTTTCACAATTTATTCCGCAAGCGGCATGGTGGCGGGCGCAAGGCTTTTTGAATCGACTTTTGACATGGACTATTCAACAGCATTGTGGATCGGCGCGGCCGCAACCATACTGTATGTGTTTATCGGCGGCTTTTTAGCTGTCAGTTGGACCGATACCGTCCAGGCAGCGATGATGTGTGTGGCACTGGTGGTGACGCCTATCGTGGTCATGAACGAATTAGGCGGATTTTCTGAAACCATCGGCAAGGTCAGTGCTATTGATGTGTCCATGCTTGATATGTTTAAAGGACAGACTGTGGTCGGCATCGCATCGCTTTTGGCTTGGGGTTTGGGTTACTTTGGACAGCCTCATCTTCTGGTTCGCTTCATGGCGACAAAATCGATCAAAGTTATTCCCGCAGCCTGCCGGACCTCTATTGTCTGGATGGTTTTTTGCTTAGCGGGTGCCGTCAGCGTCGGCTTTTTCGGTTGCGCTTATTTTGCTGAGCACATCACACAGGGCACATCCGTTATTGCCAATCCGGAATTGGTTTTTATTGTTCTCACGCAGGTGCTTTTTAATCCATGGATTGCCGGTATTCTGATGTCGGCTATTCTGGCCGCTGTGATGAGCACACTGTCGTGTCAGTTATTGGTCTGCTCTTCTACGTTGACTGAAGACTTTTATCGGGCTTTTATTCGACCGCAGGCTTCTACGCGCGAACTGATTTGGTTCGGACGCTTGATGGTGTTGATGGTGTCGCTTGTAGCTATTTTTATTGCCATGGATCCTCAAAGTAAAGTGTTGGGTTTAGTAAGCTACGCTTGGGCCGGTTTTGGCGCGTCTTTTGGACCGGTGATCATCATGAGTTTGTGGTGGAAGAAAATGACGAAAAACGGAGCCCTGGCTGGAATGGTCACGGGTGCCGTGACGGTTATTGTTTGGAATACTTTCGGCTGGTTCGGTCTTTATGAAATTATTCCCGGATTCATTTTGGCATTGGTGGCGATTGTCATCTTCTCGCTAGTCGGTCAGAAGCCCTCGCAAGCGATGAAGGACATTTTTGACGAAGTGCAGGAATCCGTTCGCAGAGGCAAAGATCTGACCATTTAATTCGGAGTTAGATTTTTTCCAACTCCAGATTGACGCTGGCACAAATTAATCCGGCGACGCGGTTAAAAAGTGACTGAATTTCCAGATGTAACGCGTCGGTTTCAATGGCGTTGACGTCATCGTTGGCAATTCGCAGTAAGTGCAGATGAGTTTGCTCTCTGGCCGCGGTCAATAACCTTTTTTGATGCGCCAATAATTTTTTAGTCAACTCTTTTTTCTCTTCGGTATTGCCGGAACTCAGATATGCGTGAAGGGTATCGATGCTGGAGAGCACAATTTGGTGAGACTCCCTCAGTTCCCTTAAGCCTTCGGGGCTAAAATCCAAGTGCTTGAGACATTTACCTTCATTGATTACTTCAAGCGTGTGGTCGATTAAATTGACTGCTGACTTTAATGAACCGTTAACACTTTTCATGTTTTGCCACTCAATCGCCTCATATGAGCTCAAACTCGGCGTGACAGCACGATTTAAGAATAAAGACAAGCTTCTGTTCAGTCTCACTAATTCTGCCGCTTTATTTCGCATGAGCATCACATCGCCCGGATTGGGATTGCGTCTCAAAAGCGTGTCAACATCACCCCAGAGCAGGCGAATGCCTTTAATTTCTTTAACCAAATTTTTCTTGGCTACTGATAAAGAAATTCCGACAGACAGAAAATTTTCCTGAACAAAAAGCTTCTTATTATCCGAGTAAACCGTGGGATCGGTCTGAATGTTAGGCAGACAGTGTTCAATCAAAGTACTCAGCGGTTTAATAAAAAGTAAACCTAAAAGACCAACAAGAGCGTTAAACGATAAATGAAATAGCACCACATTGTCGGGCAGTTTTATTGAATCCGGTAACCCGACAGACAATACGAAGAGAGCCACCGCAATAACAAGCGCTCTGAAAAAAGAGGTGGCATAGGGACCTCGTCGACCAACTGAACTGGCAAACATGGTCGTTGAAAGGGCTAAAACGGTACTGCCGGCATTAGCTCCTAAAACCATCCATATGGCCGTTTCATAGTCGAGCACTTGAGCGGCACATAAAGAAGAAGAGACGATGACTGCCGCCAGGCTGGAAACACAGCCTATGGCCAAAAGCATGCCTGCGATGAATGACAGAATTAAATAATCGTGCAGGAGGACAAAAAACGGAGCCAAATCAGCGCTCGACCGTAACGGTTCAGTAGAGACAACAATTTGGTTGATGGCCACCATGATAAAGGCCAAACCCATCACAATACGCCCAAACTGCCCTTGGCGTCTGGATGGGGTGTAGTGAAAGAACATCACCACACCGATAAGAATCAGAATCGGGGCGACAACGGCAAGATTCAGGCTTAAAACCGTGGCGACAAAGGCGCTGCCGAGTTCGGCGCCGAAAATGCAGCTAATGGCAATAAGTGTGTTAACTAAGCCTTCGGATTGAAGACCGGCCACCAAAAGCGTCGCGGCCGTTGAGCTCTGTAAGAGGCTTGATAAGCAAAAGCCAGCGGCAAATCCTTTAAAACGATTGCCTAAACCATGCGAGAGCGCGGTGCGAAGGGACATGCCGAAAGTTCTCAGCATGCCACTTTTCACCATGTAGGTCCCCCAGAAAATCAGGGCTACGGCTCCCAGCAGGTTGGCAATGTGGTTCATTAACAGACCTAAAAAGTTAATTCCTCAGGCCATTGTAGGCTTTTTGCTCTTTGGCCGAAAGGCAAAAAAAGGGCGGAGGTTTTAAATCTCCGCCCATCAGTCTAATTCGGCATTGAATTAGTATTCAAACGTGCCTTTTTGAACGATCTCACCGTTGCGCATCATGACATGATTGCGTGAGACCACCGTTGTCAATTCCATGGCATCGTTAAAGAGACAGGCATTGGCACAACCGCCCACTTCGATAACGCCTTGACCGGGCAGACCTAAGGCAGCGCCGACGTTGGAAGAAATAAAGGTAATGGCTTTTTCAATCGGCATCTTGAATTCGGCGATTAAGCGTTTGACTTCCGTGAGGTTGCCGGCAACGCCGCCGACGCCCAAGCCGATCATTTCTCCTTTATCGTTAAAGCGAGGAACAGAGCCGTGGCCGTCCGTGGAAAGCGTAATGTGTGTGGGATCAACACCGGCATCAAGTGCTGTCATCACTGCGATAGCAGGATTGTCAAAGGCGCAGCTTGCTCCCGTTGTGATATCCATGTAGCCGCCTGCCTTGGCAAACTCAACTGCGGCATCAAAGACATGGCGGATACGTCCGCAGTGTGTCGGACGAATATGCTTAATCGGAAAACCGCGAGAAACAATTTCCTTATACATATCAAAACTGCCGGGGATGTTACCGGTATGGATATGAAGGAAACCTGTTTTACCGGCGATCATGCCGCCCACACGAATTTCAGCTAAAAGAGCCAAAACTTCCTGAACGGTTGGGAAAGAGGAGCGGTGGTCGCCTAAGGCAATTTTCACCCCTAAGCACTCCGGCACAAGGAACATGTCTTGGGAAACGGAACCGGACATCGTTGTGGGTGGGTACTTGTAGTTGGATGTATACATCCAAGCCGAAACGCCTTCAGATTTAAGAGCTCGAACCTTCGCTAAAAGATTTTCGATGGAGCGAGTTACAAAGTCCGTCCCTGAGACACCGACAACGCTGGTTGTGCCGCAGGCGACAAGTTCAGAGAGCATGATTTCGGGCGTACGGGTAACCGGGCCGCCTTCTCCGCCGCCACCGGTGACGTGAATATGTTGATCAAAAAAGCCGGGGGTCATGATTTGGCCCTTGGCATCAATGACTTCTGTATCGGGTAAGGTAGCAGGCAAGTCTTTGCCGATGGCAATCACTTTTTCAGCAGCCATCAAGACATCTTGCACACCCAAATCCTTCGGGGCAAATACATGGGCGTTTTTAATTAAAAGGGCCATAGTAACTTCCTCTTTTATGTCTTTTCAGAAATGAAATAATCCGCTAGGAATGATAGCGCCTAAATGACGAGTCAAGGACGTTAATTGAGGCAGAAAGTTTGAGAGAAAACAGAAAAAACAAAGGGGATGGTTTTTGAACCATCCCCCAGGACTTATTGAAAGTCAATCACAAATTACTTGCGTTCGGCGATCAAGGTCAAGAAGCGTTCAGCAACCTTGATGTGCTTTTCAATCGAGTTGATTTCCAAGTATTCACGGTCACAGTGCATTTCACCGCCGACAGGTCCCAAACCGTCCAAGGTGGGAACGCCCATAGAAGCGGTGGTGTTGCCGTCAGAGGCGCCACCGGCCTTCACCCAAGCGATGTCGAAGCCTTCGAGCTTGGCGGCTTCTTCAATCAAGCCGGCCATTGCCTTGGTGGCTTCGCTCAAGGGCATAGCGCCATGGTGGTTCTTTTCAACGATTTCTTGCGTGACACCGGCAACCCATTCTTGTTGAGCCAATTGCATGATCTTGGCGTTGACTTCGTTGTAATCGTCATCGTTCCAGACGCGAAGGTCAAGTTCGGTTTCAGCAAAATCAGCCACAACGTTGGCAACCGTGCCGCCGCGAACCATACCGAAGTTGAGCGTGATGCCACGATCCCAGTCGGCCAATTCCTTAACGGCGGCGATGAACTTCACCATGGCGTAGATGGCGTCACGGCCACGTTCAGGGTTGTTGCCGGCGTGAGCGGACACACCGTGGAACGTGATCTTGTAGGTGCTCGAACCCTTACGGGCGCAGACCAATTCGCCGCCTTCGCGAGCCGGTTCAAAGATCAAAGCACGGTCAGACTTAGAGGCGCATTCCTTCAGCCAATCGTGAGAGGAGACGGAACCCGTTTCTTCGTCGGGATTGCAAGCCACCAAAATGGAGAGCTTGTCCAACGTTTCCTTGGGCAAATTCTTCAAAGCGTAGAAAATGGTCATGCAACCGGCTTTGCAGTCCAAGACACCAGGACCATAGGCACGATCACCCTTAATTGACATCGGGCGGACAGCCACGGTGCCGGCCGGGAAAACCGTATCCAAGTGGGCGTTGAGCATCACGTCATAATGCGTGGCTTCAGGCTTGTTGGTAGCGAAAAGAGCGGGACCGACCTTGTCGCCCAAGTCAACGAGGCGAGCGGTAAAACCAATGCCTTCATAGTGTTGCTTGAACGTTTCGGCAACTTGCTTAACACCCTCGGTGCAAGCCGTGCCGGCGTCTACGTTAACGACCTTTTCCAAGTCCTTGAGAAATTCTTGAACCATCGGAATTATCCTTTCTAAATGTGTTACAAACCGATTGAATACGATCAATCGACCTGATGAAATTGTACTGTTTAGTGTATGAAAAAGGGGGATTAATTAGCGTTAAATCCCCCTTAATTCTATGGCATGCGAAATCCGGTCATTAGACGAGGATGTTCATGATGATCATAGAGATAAAAGCGTTGATGATGGAAACCAACATCAACAACGGGATCATCTTGCCGCGCGTACCGATAACGCCCAAGCAGCGGCCCATGTATTGCAATTGGGAACCCATCAAATAAATGGCGGGAGCCAAAATGGCGCAGTCGCCAACAGAGATGGCGCCTTGATCGAACAAAGCGGCAGCCACACCGACACCACCGCCCATGGACATCCAACCGGCGATCAAAACGGCAGCGGCTTCACCGGGCAGACCGAACAGACCCATCAACGGGCGGAAAATGTCACCCAAGATCGGCAAAAGGCCAGCCACGTTCAAAGCGGCAATAATCACGAAAGCCATCAAAACGTTCGGGATCGTGGAGTGGGTTGCAATATTCCAACCTTGAATGGCACCCTTGACGAAAACGTCAGTTACCATCGGCTTGCTGTTTTCACTAGACATATTCAATATCCTCCAATCCTGAATTAAGCGGCCTTCTTCTTAGCGGAGAAGATCTTCAAGAAACGAATAACGTTAGCGCCGAAAACCTTCATGACGAGCATGATGCCCAAGCACAAAGCGATGGAAGCAGGAACCGTGTTGCCTGCAGAGTCCGTCAAGCTCAAGAGCACAACACCGGCACCAAGGAAGTTGGTGATGGTGGCGTCAGCGGACAATTGGAACATAGCGAACACGTCAGCTTCGTCTTCGGTGATTTCGCCCTTATCCAACAATTGGCGCGTCAAAGCGGCACCGCCGTCGGTGGATTGCAAGGAAGCGATCAAAGCCAAAGAGCAGGAACCCGGGATACCCATCAAAGGACGGAGAATCGGGGTCAAGAGTTGACGAGCGGCAGCCAAAGCACCGTAATGGTCGCAGACCGTGATCATGGCCAAAGCGAACATAACGGTCGGAACCAACGTCAAGGCAAAGCAGAAGCCGTCGATAGCGCCGGAACCGCCAACACCGCGGAACATACCGGTGGAGGTCTTCAACACATCGCCGTTGAGGGTAACATTCGTGATGACCTTACCGAAAGCGCCATTTAACGTGGAGAAGTCAAAAATGCCCCACCAGTGGTTACCGGCGCAAACACCGGAGAAAAACACGATGGCGAAAACCAAGGCGATATAACCGCCAATACCAACTTTTTCTTCCGTAGTCTTTTTTTCTTGTTCAGACATAGGATGATCCTTTTATTAGTCAATAATTAAAAGAAATGGATGCCCAAAACATCCATGTAACGGATAGTAAAGTATTTAACATTTTTCTGTCTAGGTGAAATTACTTATTTTGAGTGTCTAATGCTGTGTTCTAAGGGAAATACCTGATAAGGAATTAAGAAAAAGGGATTCAATTAGCGCCTTTTTCTTAATATCTAAGATTGATTTAAGGGTTGTCGGAACAAATTCCTTTAAAATAAACGGTTCACATTGATGTAAGTAAAAGACCGACTGTCACTATCCTGGTGATTGTGCGGTCAGGGAGTTGACGCATGTCTTTGAATGACCCGCATTGGGGCCGGGGCGGCTCGGACGATAACGAGGAAAAAAAGAGCTCGCCTGAAAAGGAAAACCGTTTGGATACCGATCGCCAAGATGAACGCGATCAGAATGGTTTGGACAATAAAGAGGCCGGTAAGCGAAAAAATGAAGGAGATGATTTGGATCGTCTCTGGGATGAATTTAACCGTGCTTTGGGTGGAATGTTAGGTCAAGGGCGCAGAGAGGACGGATCCCGTCGTGAAGACGCTTTTGAACAAAAGCGTGACGAAGACAATAACACTCGTTCCTTTGGCGGACAAAATCCTCAAGAGCAATTAAAAAAGCAATTTGAATCTTTTAAGAATATGCAGCCGCCTAAATTTATTAAGAAGCAACCCGGCGGTCGCGGTTTAGCGTTTGCGGCAGTGGTTGTAGTGGGTTTGTGGGCTGCCACCGGTTTTTACATTGTTCCGGAAGGCCAGTCAGGTATCGTGACCACGTTTGGCAAATACACGCAAACAACCATGCCGGGTTTTCGCTGGCATTTGCCCTGGCCGATTGAAGACGTCAATATTGTTGATGTCAGCAGCGTGAGAACGGTGGCAATCGGTGCCATGGGTCGCGCCAACCGCGAGGCCGAAGCCTTGATGCTCACCGATGATGAAAACATTGTCGATTTACGTTTCAATGTTCAATATCGCATTAAATCGGGTGACGGAGCGATGAATTACATTTTCCGCTCTCGTGATCCCGATGAGTCTGTTCGTCAATCGGCCGAAAGCGCTATGCGCGAAGTCGTCGGTCGTAAAAAGATGGACAGCGTGCTTTTTGAAAGCAAACAGGAAATCGCCGAAGACGTGAAGAAGATCATGCAGGAAATGCTTGATCGCTACAACACGGGTATTGAAGTGATGAGCGTGGCTATTCAAAACGCCCAACCGCCGCAACCGGTTCAGGCCGCTTTTGACGATGCCGTGAAAGCCGGTCAAGACCGTGAACGTCAAATCAATGAAGGTCAAGCCTACGCCAACGATGTCATTCCGAAGGCTCGCGGTATGGCCGCACGTCTTGCTCAGGAAGCTGAAGGGTATAAGGCTCGTGTGGTTGAAACGGCCAAGGGCGACGCTGATCGCTTCGCGCAAATTTTGACTCAGTATGAAAAGGCGCCTCGTGTCACGCGAGACCGTATGTATGTGGATATGATGCAGCAGGTCATGCAGTCGACAACGAAAGTTTATGTGGATACGAAAGACGGCAATAATCTGCTTTACCTGCCGTTTGATAAGTTAATGGAGCAAAACGCGGCTTCTGCCAAGACTGCTGCCCAGGCGGAGCCTTCTCAGTCTTCTGTTCAGACTACGTCGCAGCAGCCTGCCACGCAGCCAGCCGCTTCAACGTCACGCACGTATAGCAGAGACTTCAATGCGCGTGATGCTATCCGTGATCGAGTGCGTTAACCAAGGGGAGAGGAGAAAAACATGAAAAAATTATCAACCGCTGCCTTGGTTGTTTTGGTCGCGTTGGCTGCCGCCAAACTGTGCCTGTACACGGTCAATGAACGTGAGCACGCTTTGGTGTTCGCTTTGGGTGAATTAAAAGAAGTGGTTTCTGAGCCCGGACTTCATGCGAAGCTTCCGCCGCCATTTCAAAATGTCGTTTATTTGGATAAGCGCATTTTGACGTTGGATGCTCCGACGGCTGACCTGGTGCAAACGAGCGAAAAGAAAAACCTGATGATTGACTCGTTTGTGAAGTGGCGCATTGCCGACCCGCGTCTGTATTGGGTTTCTTTCCAAGGCAATGAACGCGCGGCAGAAGATCGAATTTCGGCTCTGCTTCGTGACGCCTTGAACCAGACGGTTAATAAACGCACGGTCAATGGCATCACCAGCCGTGAACGTGATGTGGCTATGCTTGAAATTCGTACCGGTCTGCAAGAACGCGTAAAAGACGTCGGCGTGGAAGTGGTGGATGTGCGCTTAAAGAGAGTGGATTTCACCCCGGAAATTTCTGAGTCTGTTTATCGCCGAATGGAAGCGGAACGTAAACGAGTGGCTGCTGAAGAGCGCTCTACCGGGGCGGCAGAGGCGGAAAAAATCCGCGCCGATGCCGATCGTCAGCGCGCTGTGATTTTGGCTCAGGCCTATAACCAAGCCCAGCAAATCAAGGGTGAGGGGGACGCCATCGCCAACGCCACCTATGCACAGGCTTTTTCGAAGAATGCCGAGTTCGCACGCTTTTATCGTAATATAGAAGCTTACCGGGCAAGCTTCGCTAATAAGAAAGACGTCATGGTGATTGATCCTTCGGCTGATTTCTTCAAGTACATGAAAGAACCTGAGGCTAAATAACGATGTCGTGGGAAACTTGGGTATTGGCCTTTGCTCTGGTTTGCATTATTGAAGGATTGATTCCTTTTACGGCGCCGGAGAAATGGCTTGATGCCGTTAGAGAGATCGGCCAGGTGGCTTCGCCCGATGTGATCCGAAAAATCGGTTTAGGATTGCTTTTAGTTGGTGTCGGTGTGATTTGGCTTATCACAGCTTAGTTTTCTGACAAAATCAAAGGGCCCGCTTCGGCGGGCTTTTTCGTGTTTGTCTTTTTTGTCAATGGAAGTTTTGCCTGAGGAAATAGCCATTGAGACTACAAAAAAATGAAAAACTAAGCCATAATACAAGGGTTGTGGATCGGCTTTATAAAATGCCGTCCGGTTACAGTTTTTACTGCTTTTTTCGGGGATAAAACAATGGCTAAGAATGTTGTCGTGGTCGGAGCCCAGTGGGGTGACGAAGGCAAAGGCAAGATTGTCGACTGGTTGACCGAACAGGTCGATGGGGTGGTGCGCTTCAATGGCGGTCACAACGCCGGTCATACGCTGGTGATCAATGGTCACAAGACGGTGTTGCGTTTGATTCCGTCAGGCATTATGCACCCGACGATGACTTGCTATCTCGGTAACGGCATCGTATTTTGTCCGGAAGCTTTCTTCGGTGAAATAGAACAGTTAAGAGAACACGGCTGCGAGGCAGAACACCGCATCCGTGTTTCCAGCAATGCGCCGTTGGTGATGCCCTATCATATTGCATTGGATCACGCTCGTGAGGCGGCCGCCGGCGCTAAGAAGATCGGCACGACCGGTCGCGGCATCGGTCCGACTTATGAAGATAAAGTTGCCCGCCGCGGTGTGCGCGTTGCAGACCTCTTTAACGAGAAGTTTTTTATCGAGCGCGTTCGTGATGTGATGGAATACCACAATTTCGAGTTGACGAAGTTGCTCGGTTCCGAAGCACTCGACATTAACAAGGTTATTGATGAGACGTTGGCCTATGCTCCCCGTATTAAGCCGATGCTCACCGATGTTTCCTACACCATCAACAAATTGATGGACGAAGGGAAGTCCTTCCTCTTTGAAGGTGCTCAAGGCTCCATGCTGGACATCGACCACGGCACTTATCCGTATGTAACCAGTTCCAACACGGTTGCCGGCGCAGTTTGCTCGGGTGCCGGTGTCGGCGCTCACCGTATCGACTATGTTTTGGGTATTACCAAAGCTTACTGCACTCGTGTTGGTGAGGGTCCGTTCCCGACTGAACTGCACGATGAAATCGGTCAGCACTTGCGCGATAAGGGCTATGAATACGGCGCTGTCACGGGTCGTCCGCGTCGCTGCGGCTGGTTTGATGGAGCGGCTATGCGCCGTGCCGTACAAATCAACGGCTTGCGTGGTTTGGCTGTGATGAAGCTTGACGTGTTGGATGGTTTGGATACGGTTCGTTTGGGTGTGGGTTACAAGTATCAGGGCGAAGAAATTGATGTTATGCCCTATGGTGCAGAGGCCTGCGCGCAATGTGAAGTGATCTACGAAGACTTCCCGGGGTGGAAGGAAAGCACGTTCGGTGTGAAGCGTTGGGAAGATTTGCCTGAAACGGCCAAACGTTATCTGCAACGTTTGTCTGAAGTGGCCGGCTGCCCGATCGCAGTTGTCTCAACTGGTCCTGATCGTTCGCAGACGATCATGCTCGATAACCCGTTTAACAAATAACTTACTGAAAAAAGGGCGGCTTGCGACCGCCCTTCAATGTCTATGACTGACCTGTTTGTTACCCAAGAAGAGTACGACGATCTCGTTGAACAGTTGGTTCTCAAAGTGGCCGATGACGGCTACAAGTTTGACACCATTCTGTGTTTGGCCCGTGGCGGCATGCGTGTAGGCGATATTTTCTCACGCGTTCACGATATGCCTTTGGCGATTTTGGCAACGAGCTCTTATCGTCAGGCCGCCGGCAAGCAACAAGGTGACTTGGATATTGCGCAATTTATCACCAAGACGGGTGGAGAAATCGCCGGGCGCATGTTGTTGGTTGATGATATGGCGGATTCCGGCAAGACGCTTGAACAAGTGGTCCATCATTTAAAACAACAATATCCGGCGATTACAGAAATTCGCGTAGCCGTACTCTGGTGGAAATCCCACT
>CAJMEC010000008.1 GCA_905212345.1 uncultured Sutterella sp.
ACCTTCTCTGATTGCCCCGCGTGCGTTGTGGGATTAATTTGCCTTCATACTCCCAGCGTCTGAGGGTGGAAACGGCAACGCCCAATTGTTGAGCGGCTTGACTGATGCTATACAATGTACTCATTTTAATTAATATAAAGTAAGTTTGAGTAATTATAGTATAACTGTTTCTAGCCCTTGTAATCTTGTGTGCGATACATCCCTTTTTGGTTCTTTTTGGCGGGATGGATCACCATGTGTTGAGCTTTCAGAGCATCGCTGTCGGCGTTACGGCCAACGAAGAAAGAACCGTCTGCAGTTGCTTCAGGGCCGACCAAAACAGTCGTGCAAGCCAAGCTCATGGTTGAGAATGCGGCCAAAACAGAGGCCACCAAGGTTGCTTTTTTGAACATGAAAAACTCCTCATTATGTTCAGCCGGATTTATCCGGCAGCCGGAACATACCCGGCCGCGAGAAATACTACGCCAAACTACTTAGAAGCTCCATGAAAACGCCTAGGGTTATTTCCTTATTGTCAAAGTTTGAAAAGTGGTGGTCACTCTAAATTATTCGGTCAAAAAGTTTTGCGCCTTAAACCGAATTACGCCCACAATTTCAGTACAATCTCATTATTTAAGTCGGATGAAAATGGTTTCGTCTGATGTGTGATTTTCTCCTTTTAAATTGGTTAGAAACACTATGACTTGTTGTGTCACTCCTCAGTTGATGGCTAATGCTGTCCGTGCCTTGGCCATGGATGCCGTGCAAAAGGCGAAATCCGGTCACCCCGGTATGCCGATGGGTATGGCCGATATCGCAATTGCCTTGTGGACGAAGCATTTGCGCCACAATCCCACTGATCCGAAGTGGATTGGCCGTGATCGCTTCATTTTGAGTAATGGTCATGGCTCGATGTTGCAATATGCACTTTTGCACTTGACGGGTTACGATCTGACAATCGATGATTTAAAGGCGTTCCGTCAGTGGCACAGCAAGACGCCGGGGCACCCGGAAGTGGATGTAACGCCCGGTGTGGAAACCACCACAGGTCCCTTGGGACAAGGCATCGGTAACGCAGTGGGTATGGCTTTGGCCGAAAAAATGCTCGCGGCCGAATTTAACCGTCCGGGTTTTAATGTTATTGATAACTATACGTACTGCTTCTTAGGTGACGGCTGTCTTATGGAAGGCATCAGCCATGAAGTGTGTTCATTGGCAGGCACCTGGAAACTCAACAAGTTGATTGTGATTTACGACGACAATGGAATTTCCATTGACGGTAAAGTAATCAACTGGTTCTCGGACAACACGCGTGAGCGTTTTGAATCGTACGGTTGGAACGTGATTGGTCCGGTTGATGGCCACGACATCGATGAGATGGATCGCGCGATTGCAAAGGCCAAGCAAAGTCAAGATAAGCCTACGCTTATTATCGCCCGTACGGTCATCGGTAAGGGCTCTCCCAACCGCCAAGGCACAAGTAAAGTTCACGGAGAAGCATTAGGTGAAGAAGAGCTCAAACTCACTCGTGAAGCGCTTGGTTGGAAATGGGATCCGTTTGTCATTCCGCAAGAAATTTACGATGCGATGAACGCACGTGAAAAGGGTGAAAAGCTTGAAGCTGAGTACAACGAGATGTGGGCTCGTTATAACCAAGAATATCCTCAACTCTGTAAAGAGCTTTCCCGCCGTCTGAAGGGCGATCTGCCTGAAGATTTTGAAGCCGTCATGCAGCAAGCCATTGAGAAGGCTGCGGCGGCTCAGGAAACCGTGGCAACCCGTAAAGCAAGTCAAAAAGCGCTGAACGCTTTTGCTCCGCATCTGCCCGAATTGCTTGGCGGTTCTGCTGATTTGACGGGTTCTAACCTGACCAATTGGACCGGTGTTGAAGCCATGAGACCGGACACCTATTTGGGCCGTCACATTAATTACGGTGTGCGTGAATTCGGTATGTCTGCGATTCAAAATGGCATCGCCTTGTATCACGGATTTGTGCCTTTCAGCGCCACGTTCCTGACGTTCTCTGATTATTCGAGAAATGCTATTCGCATGGCCGCGCTAATGAAGCAGCGCTCCATCTTTGTTTTCACTCATGATTCCATCGGTTTGGGTGAAGACGGCCCGACGCACCAGTCTGTAGAACACATTCCGAGTTTGCGTCTTATCCCGAATTTAAATGTGTGGCGCCCGTGTGACACGGTTGAAGCATTGGTGGCCTGGCAAAGCGCCATTGAATCCCGCCATACGCCGTCAATCATCATTGGTTCGCGTCAAAATATTGAATTCATCGCCCGTGATCCGCAAGAGGTCGTGCGTGACGCTAAAGAAGCTCTTAAAGCCGGTGCCTACGTCATGAAAGAGTCGGGTAAAGGCGCCGATGGGGTCGACTGCGTTCTCATTGCCACGGGCTCAGAAGTGCCCTTGGCGGTGAAGGCTCGCGAAGCTTTGGAAGAAAAAGGCATCGGTACACGAGTGGTGTCCATGCCCTGCACGGAACTTTTCGATAAACTGTCTTCAGAAGAAAAGCGTGCGATTTTAACGGATGCGCCCAAAGTTGCCATTGAAGCATCGGTGACCGGTTTGTGGTACAAGTACGTTAAAAACGGTGAAGTGGTCGGCATCGATACGTTCGGTGAATCGGCTCCTGCCGGTGTGCTTTGGGAAAAATTCGGCTTTACCGTGGATCGCGTGGTGGAAGCCGCTATGAAAGCCATTAATCATTAATTACTAAAGAGGGGATTTTCAAAATGACCATTAAAGTTGCCATTACGGGTTTTGGCCGCATCGGTCGTAACGTGTTGCGCGCCCACTATGAATTGGGCAAAAAGCACGATATCGAAATCGTGGCCATTAACGCCATGGGTGACATCAAGACCAATGCTCATTTGTTGCGTCATGACACGGTTCACGGACACTTCAACCACGAAGTGAAGGTTGAGGAAGTTTCTGATACGGAAAAATACCTGATTGTTGATGGCGACCGCATGCGCGTGTTCTGCGACCGCGATCCCCGCAATCTGCCCTGGAAAGAATTGGGCGTGGACGTTGTGCTCGAATGCACGGGCGCATTCCGTACCAAGGAAAAATGCTTGGCCCACTTGGAAGGCGGCGCTAAGAAAGTGTTGATTTCCGCTCCGGGTAAGGGCGTGGACGCTACGGTGGTCTACGGTGTTAACCAAGACGTCTTGACCAAAGATATGACCGTGGTTTCCAATGCTTCCTGCACGACAAACTGCTTGGCCCCGGTTGTCAATGCTTTGCATAAGGCTATCGGTGTTGAACGCGGCTTGATGACGACGATTCACGCTTACACCAATGACCAAACCTTAACGGACGTTTATCACAAGGATCTGCGTCGTGCTCGTTCCGCCACGCACTCCATGATCCCGACCAAGACGGGCGCGGCTGCTGCCGTGGGTCTTGTGTTGCCGGACTTAAACGGCAAGCTTGACGGTTTTGCCGTGCGTGTTCCGACGATCAACGTCTCGTTTGTGGACTTGACCTTTGAAGCCAAGCGTGATGTGACGGTTGAAGAAATCAATGCGGTGATGAAGGCTGCTTCTGAATTGCCTGAAAACAAAGGCATTTTGGGCTACAACGATGAACCGCTCGTTTCCATCGACTTCAATCACGATGCGCACTCTTCTATCTTTGACGCCACGTTGACGAAGGTCTCTGGTACGCGTTTGGTGAAGGTGACGGCTTGGTACGATAACGAATGGGGCTTCTCTTGCCGTATGCTCGATACGGCTTGCGCCATGATGGCCGCCCAATAATTCGTTTCTGAACTGAACGAAAAAGGAGCGCTCTCAAAAGTGGAGCGCTCTTTTTTTCAGCGCATCGTGAAATTGATGCCAAAAGCCAAGGCAACAAGAATTGTCACAATGTTGAGATCTTTGGTTTGATTCGTCAGTAGCTTGAGAAACACGTAACTGATAAAGCCCAATCCGAAACCGGTTGCCACATTAAACGTTAAAGGCATAGTGATGATTGTCAGGAAAGCTGGCATACCGGTTGAGAAGTCTTTGAAATTAATGTGAACAACGGATTGCATCATTAATCCACCAACCACAATGAGCGCTGAAGCGGTGGCGTAAGCCGGAACAACCGTCACAAAAGGCAAAGCAAAGAGACAGAGTAAAAACAGGATTGCGCTGACAATAGGGACAATGCCAGTGCGTCCGCCTTCGGCGATTGCCGCAGCACTTTCAATATAGCTTGTACAGGTGGGTGTGCCGATGACACCTGAGGCCATGGTTGCAACGGAATCCGAAAAAAGCGCCTTTTCCAAGCCTTCAATGTGTCCGGTTTTGTGATCGAGCATATTGGCGCGAATGGATAGACCAATTAAGGTTCCCATGTTGTCAAATAGATCCACCATCGTCAGCGTGAAAACAATGGTCACAATGCCATAAGCAAAAACAGAATTGAAATCCAATTCAAAGAAGGTTTCGCAGGGTGTCAATGAGGAGGGAGTGCTTAGTGTTGACAGATCAGGAAGCGGCGAGACACCCAAGAGTAATCCCAAGACAGTGACGGCCAAGATGCCGATAATCATGGCTCCTTTAATCCGTCGAACCATTAATGCGCTGATTAAAAGGACGCCTAAGGCAGCCAAAAGCGGTTCAGCCTTGCGCAAGTTTCCCAGAGCAACAAAAGTGGAGGGATCGGCCACAATCAGTCCGGCGTTCTTCAAACCAATAAACGAAATAAAGCAACCTAAACCGACAACAATGGCGTGCTTAATATCGGTTGGCACCGCGTCAATGATCAGTTGACGGATTTTAGTGACCGTCAACAAGAAAAAAATGACGCCAGAAATAAAGACGGCTGCCAAAGCGGTTTGCCAGGATAGCCCCATCGGTCCGCAAACGTAATAAGAGAAAAAGGCGCAAATGCCAAGTCCCGGTGCAACGATAACCGGAAAATTAGCCACTAATCCCATTAAGAGACTGGCAAACGCCGTGGCCCAAATAACAGCAATCGTCGCAGCCTGCAAATTCATGCCGGCATCGGCCAACATGGCAGGAATCACGAGCACGACGTAGCAAACGGTGACAAAACCAGTGAAGCCTGCCATCAGTTCTCGGCGCCAGTTTGTATTTTTTTCTTCGAACTTGAAAAATTGAGCAAGAAACTGCATCCCAGTATTCCAGAAGAGAGTGGCCTCAGGGATCGAGTCCTGAGGCCTATTATGATTATTGGGCGGAATCAGAATTTAAGCGTTCCAGCATGCGGACAAAGATTTCAAAACCTTCGGGCATACTTTCTGTGTCTTGAATTTCAAAGTCACCTCTGTGGTGGCCGTGGTGGTTGCAGCCATAGTAAAAAAAGGTGGCTTGACCGCCGTGTTTTTGAACCGTCTTCATCAGCAACGAGCAGTCTTCGCTGCCGGTGCAAGAGTTGATATCAAAGACTTTCTTAACAGTGGGGATTTTTTTCGCCTCTTCTTCAAGCATATCCGATAGGGCGGAGTCTGAGTGGATATCGGTAGGCATGCCCATCACGTCAATTTTGTACTTTACGCCGTAGCTTTCAGCCGAACCACGAATCATGCGTTCAGCCGTTTCTTGCATATAACGATTGATTTCATCGTTTTTGCCGCGAACTTCCAATTCCATTTTGGCGTGAACCGGTACGACATTTCGTCCTTCGCCGGCTGAAATAGTGCCGATGTTGACACTGGTGTCACCTTTTCCGTGACGGGCGATGCCCATGATTTGTATAGCGGCTGAGCAAGCGGCCATCAAAGCGTTGCGCCCCAATTCGGCGGCAGCTCCCGCGTGAGCCGGGACACCGGTGAAAGTAACATTCATTTTGGTGGTGGCAAGGAAACCATTGCGAATGACCGCTACTTCGTGCAATTTGGCATCCACACCGATGTGACCGCCAACCAAATAATCGACGTCATCTAAATTCTTGGAGTAAGCGATGCCGGCAGCCCCTTTAGTGCCTTCTTCTGCCGGTTGGAAAATTAATTTGATGGTTCCTTTGAGCTCTTTGGCATTGTCATGAATCCAATGGGCAACAGCTAGACCCATGGCCGCATGGGCATCGTGTCCGCAGGCGTGCATGAGACCGCAGCATTCACTGTCAAAGCCTTCACGATTCGCTTCATTGGAGGCATCATGATTTTCTTCAACATTGACGCAGTCAATATCAAATCGTAAAGCAGTAACAGGCCCCGGTTTACCGGTTTCCCAGACAGCCATGCAGCCTGTGTAACCTTCGAGTTCTTTCAGAAGTGCAGGATCCATGCCAAGCTTTAAAGAGCGTTGCATTGCTTCTTCAATGACTTTTTCTTCACGGCCCAAAGCGTGCTCGGTGTCAAACAAAGCTTTGCCGAGAATTGTCTTAAAGCCTAATTCGCGAACGCGTTTGACAATGGTTTGAGTGGTGAGAAATTCTGTCCAGGCAATTTCAGGATGGTGATGGAGATGGCGTCTTGTCTCAATCATCTCCGGGATATAGGCAGCTAAATGTAGCATGAAGAGTTTCCTCCGTGAGAGTATCTGCGATCATTGTAGTCAAAAATGATCGCAGACTTCTCAAAAAGAAAAACTCTATTCGTTAGGAGGCCGTGTTTTGTTTTTGTTCTGATCGTAAAACCAGAGCCAGACCGGCAAGAATGGCCAGCAATCCCAACGTGGCCCAGGGGTTAACATTTTCACCCACAACGACGATGGCTAGGACAAAGGCGGTCACGGGTTCCAAAAGTCCCAGAGCCACACAGGTTGAAACCCGGGTGGTTTTAAGCGCTGTTCCGTAAAGCAGATAGGCAAAACCTGTTACGACAACACCCAAATAAAAAACAATGAGGATGTCTTCAAAGATAATTTCAGGCGTTTGAGAAAAGATCCAGGCAGCCAACAAAGCGATGACAGCGGCCACGGTAAATGAGTGAGTTGAGGCTCTCAATGGGGTAGTGATTCGAACCAATTCTTTAGCAAGTAAAGAGTAGCTTGAGTAAAAGAAGCCGGCTGTGAGGCAAATACCCAAACCAAAGGCACTAACTTCAATATTTTCAGCTTGCGAAACGGCCATCCAAATGCCGCCCGCAATGGCGACGGCGACACCGGTAAGCCACAAAGAGTCGGGCGCTTTGCGTTTAATCACGGCTTCTAGGATGCCGGCCCAGACAGGGGCGGAGGCGATGATTGTGCAAGAGCCGAGCGCAACGCCGGCAATTTTGACGCCACTAAAAAATAAGAGATTAAACATGGCCATGCAGCAACCTGCGGCAATCACTTTTAAAAGGTAGTGATCTTCACCTTTAGCAGAAGCGTTTGATGGTTGTAATTGACGTTGGCTGACCGCGAGCATGGGGTAGAAAAAAAGGCAGGCGCACACCAGGCGCAACGCTCCCACCCATAGGGGTGAAAGTGAGGGACTCGTGATAAATGTTTGGGCGGTGCCGGCCGTTCCCCACAGGACTGCGGCAAAGGCTGCCAGAATAAAACCTGGAAAAACAAACTTCATCATGAAAAAAGTAATACTGAAAATCAAGTAATAACAAAATTATAACCAAATATCTTCACATGAAGATACTTTTTAAGAAGATATTTGATCTTTAAGAATGGCCTTTCGGTGTATTTATCTATTGCCCGAGTGGTGGAAGTTGCGTATAGTGACCTCGGTCTCTTTTTTAAATCAAAAAGCTTATTTTTCTCTTGTAAGGATAGGTAATGCTTGAATTAATTATTTGCGTGGTGGCACTTGTTATTGCCGGTTGGGCAATTGCTAAAAACTACGACGCCAAGGTTGTGCTCTTTGCCACGGGCTTGGTGCTTTTAGCTGTTGCAGTGATGCTTGGTCATCCTGCGGTCAGTGCTAAGGCATCTTCCGGCTTAAATTGGGTTGATCCGTTTAAAGCGATGAAAGATCTCTTTATCAGTCAATATTCCAATGCCGGTTTAATCATTCTGACTCTTTTCGGTTTTGCGGCTTACATGTCCCATATCGGTGCCAATGACATGGTCATTCGTGTATTGAGTAAGCCGCTTGAAAAGATTCATTCCCCCTACATTCTTGTGCCGCTTGTCTATTGGGTTGGTACGTTGCTTTCCATCATTATCCCTAGTGCCTCGTCTTTGGCCGTTATTTTGATGGCCACGCTTTATCCGGTGCTGCGCGCTGCCCGCATGAGCTCACTGACCGCGGCCGGTGTGATTGCCACGACGGCTACGATTGTTCCGACACCGCTCGGCGGTGATAATGTGGTGGCCGCCCGTGTTTTAGGATTCGATCACGTGGTCGATTATGTTTTCTACCACCATGCTCCCATCACGGTTCCCGCTTTGATCATCATCGGTATCGTTCACTATTTCTGGCAACGTTACATGGATAAGCGTCAAGCTGGCCAACTTTCCACCGAGATTGATGAAAGCAAACTTAAAACGCGTGATTTGACCGGTGTTCCCGTTTACTATGCGCTTTTCCCGGTTTTGCCGTTGATTTTGGTGATCTTCTTCTGGGCTTGCTTCAGACACGCTAAGGTGGGCTTAGTTGAAATTACCCTTTTCTGTTTTGCCTTGGCCTTCATTTGCGAATTGATTCGCAAGGGTAACGTCAAGCAAGGTATGAAGGACGCCAATCTCTTTTTCAAAGGAATGGGTGAGGGCTTCTCTCAGGTTGTGGTGTTGATCGTGGCGGCTTCCACCATGGTGGCGGGGCTCCGTGCCATGGGCATGATTGACATGATTTCCAACTCCATCGCCGGCGTTGAAAACGCAAGCGCAGGTCTCATGTTTGCCTTCTCCGGTATCACCGCTTTGATTACGTTTATTAGTGGTTCGGGTAACGCGGTTTTCTATAGTTTCATCGAGTTGATTCCGTCCATTGCTCAAAACGCCGGTATTGATCCGATCATGGTCGCTTTGCCGATGCAATGTACCTCGAACTTAATTCGTTCCATTTCGCCTGTGGCCGCAGTGATTATTATTGTGGCGGCTTCCGTGCGTGCTAATCCGCTTGAAGTGGTTAAGCGCACCTCTGTACCGATTTTGGCGGGCTTCATTGCCGTGATGGTTATGTCGTTCGTTCGCTATATCTAATTTGAAGGAGATTTGTCATGGCCTATTTAGAACCGATCTCTCAAGAGTGGTTGATTGCCAAGCGTCGCGAAATTCATGCTTGGCCGGAACCCGGTTGGTGTGAATTCGTCTCCAGCGCCCGTGTTATTGAACACATGGAAAAACTGGGCTTTAAGGTCTTGTGTGGTTACGATGTGATCAACAAGGACTTTATTCGCGGTGCAATTAAGCCGCAAATTGCGAAGTTCTACGAAGTGGCTCAAAAGAAGGTGAGTCCAGAAATCCTTGAACGTATGCAAGGGGTAACGGGTGTGATCGGTGTTTTGGAAACCGGTCGTCCCGGTCCCACGATCGGTTTTCTCTGCAACTTGGATGCCCTTCCGGTGACTGAATCAAGCGATCCTGAACACGCTCCGACAAAGGAAGGTTTTGCTTCTCAAATCCCGGGTTACATGCATGCCTGCGGCCATGACGGACACCAAGCTGTCTTGATGGGTTTGGCTACATGGTTGGCTGCTAACAAGGATCAGCTTTGCGGTACCGTTAAACTCATTTTTGAACCGGGCGAAGAAGGTTCTCGTGGCGGTCGTCCGATTGCCGAAAGCGGCGTCTTGGATGATTTGGACTATCTCTATTGCGGTCACTTGGGTTGTGATATCCCCGGTGGTGAAGTGGTCACCGCTCCGGAAAAATTCCTTTGCACGACCAAGGTCGACTTCCGCTTTAAGGGAACGCCGTCTCATGCTGGTATGCAGCCCGAAGTAGGTCGTAATGCACTGATGGCAGCCTCAACGGCCAGTTTGGCTTTGATGGCTATTCCTCGTCACGGTCAAGGCATGACGCGTGTTAACGTTGGTTATATGCGCGCAGGCGAAGGCCGCAACGTGATCGCTTCGACGGCTGAAATGCAAGTGGAAGTGCGTGGTGAAACGGAAGCGATTAATAATTGCATGTTTGAAGAAGCCGTGGCTCGTGTCAACGGCGCAGCCGCTATGTACGGTTGCCAGGCTGAAAGCGAAGTGATGGGCGAAGCCATCGACTTTGTGAAAGACGAAGAAGTTCAAAACGACTTTGCTGAAGCGGCTCAACACGCTAAGTACTGCACGAAGATCAGTGACACCATGAACTTTAACGGCAGCGATGATGCGACCGTTTTGATGCGTCGAGTACAAAACAAAGGCGGTAAGGCCGGTTACGTGGTTGTCGGTTCTGAGTTAAAGGCCGGTCACCATCAAGCCAAGTTTGAATTTGAAGAATTCCGTCTGCAAGAACTCTTTGACATCTATCACTATCTGGCCATCAAGCGCTTAGGAGCAAAATAACCGTGACGGAAGATACCAGTCGCAATTTGAAGGACTTTGTCGATTCGCTCGAAGAAGAGTGGAAGGCTCAGGTTCCGACTTTAAGCACCGAGCCTATTTCGGTTGTGGCCCGTTTGGTACGCATGAGCTACTACGTGGAGCGGCGCGTGGCTGAAAACCTCGCCCGCTACGATCTCACCCGTGGTGAATTTGAAGTGTTGGCTGTTTTGACGCGCAATCCCGATGCGGTGATTACGCCCAAGATTTTGCAAACTAAAATTTTGATCACCTCGGGTGGGTTGTCCAATCGAATCCGTAAGCTTGAGGAAAAAGGATTGCTTGAGCGCTTCCCGGATACGGGTGACAGACGAGGCGTCATTTTGAAGGCTACTGAAAAAGGTAAAGCTCTGACACTGGACGCAGTTAACTCCCACGTTGAAGTGGAGCGGCAATTTGCTTCTTGCTTAAGCGTGGAAGAGCAACGCGAATTAGCTCGATTGCTCAAACATATGATTCTGTCTCAGCAGCGCGAGTTAAACCGCAACAGTTTGCGCTAAAAAGTTGAAAGTGTGCTCCGGCTTTGCCAGCTTCTAGCACCTGAAAAAACGAACCGGCGAAAAGTTTAACAATTCGCCGGTTTGTTTTTTTAGAAAAAATTAGAATCGGAAATCGCGTTCGCCTTCTTCGATTTTTTGAAGGCGAATCACGCTGGCTTTGCGGATTTTTTCATGAACAATCTTCGGAATTTCCGCCTCGATGACTTTTTGAGCGGCTTCGCGTGTAGCCGGACGGGCGTAGTCCTGAGCGTATTCTTTTAGCGTCATGATGGCATTGGCTTGACAATACGTGGCGATTTCACCGGTTTTGGCCAATGACATAAAACGGTCTCCGGTTCTGCCAGCACGGTAGCAAGCGGTGCACCAACTGGGCAAGTAGCCGCCGTCCAATAACCATTTCACCACCTCATCCAACGTGCGGCGATCGCTTGTTTCAAATTGAGCGGAGTTCTCTTCCTTTTCTTCCTCAAGGACATAACCGCCAACGCTTGTGCGAGAGCCGCCACTGATTTGTGAGACACCCATTTCAAGACACTTGCCGCGCACGCGTGCTGATTCGCGTGTGGAAATAATCATGCCGGTGTAGGGAACGGCCAAACGAATCAGTGCGACAATCTTTAAAAAGAGCTCATCAGGAACGGCGTTGGTAAAGGTGGCTGGATCGACATCATCGGCCGGGCAAATGCGCGGCACGCTGATGGTGTGTGGGCCAACACCCCAGACCGCTTCCAAGTGTTCCGCGTGCATTAAGAGACCAACGAAATCGTAGCGGTAAAGCGTCAGGCCGAATAAAACGCCTAAGCCCACATCATCAATTCCGCCTTCCATCGCGCGGTCCATCGCTTCTGTGTGGTAAGCGTAGTCGCTCTTGGGTCCCTTCGGATGCAGCAGTTCGTACTGGTCTTTGTGGTAGGTTTCTTGGAAAAGTTGGTAAGTGCCGATACCGGCTTCGTGAAGTTTTTTGTAATTTTCAACCGTGGTCGCCGCAATATTGATGTTGACACGGCGAATGGCACCGTTTTTGTGCTTAATGGAATAGATCGTATTGATGCATTCCAAAATATATTCGATAGGGTTGTGTCGCGGATGTTCGCCCGCTTCGAGTAAAAGACGTTTGTGGCCCATATCTTGAAGGGCAATGACTTCCTGACGGATTTGTTCTTGCGTGAGTTTTTTGCGAACAATGTGCTTGTTTTTAGCGTGGTACGGGCAGTATGTGCAAGTATTGACGCAGTAGTTGGAAAGATAAAGCGGGGCAAACAGTACGATACGGTTGCCGTAGATATGCTCTTTAACCTTTTTGGCGGTTGCAAAAATTTCGTTGTTTAAATCCTGTTCTTCACAGGCAAGTAAAACCGCGGCTTCTCTGTGAGTGAGGCCTTTAAAAGCTTCTGCCTTTTTGAGGGCGGCTTGAATGTATTCGCGGTCATGTTTGTGCTCTTCGGCAAAGGCCAGCGACGCTTCAATTTCTTCGTGAGAGATGAATTCTGTGGCGACTTTTGATTTGGGGTCGTACATAAAAGAACTCCGGTAGATGAAAAGATACTCTTTAGTGTATGCCCGGAAAATCTTAAAAAGGCGGATTTAAGCTATACAAAAGTATAAATATTTCAATAAATAAGCATCAAAATAGCATTTACAACCCTCTTTGGAGGTATATATTCTAAGGGCGCAAAAAAAAGAGCTCCCGAAATTGGGAGCCCTCAAAATGTTTTACCAATTGGCCGAGAAGTAGGCCTGTGTAATGTGATAGTAAATCGGAGCGGAGAACATCAGGGGGGCGAGACGTTCAAGGTTGCCGCGGCCGATGTATTTGTCACCGTCCAAGAAGCGGCTGCCTAAGGAGCGCTTAACAGATGAAATGACGATATCACCGAAAGCACCGGTTACCACGATGATGGTGGCCATGACCAAGGCCTGCCACGTTCTAAAGGGCGTCATCCAGAAAAGCGCATAGCCGACAAGGATTGTGATGAAACCGCCCACCAAAATGCCTTTAACCGTTTTATGCGGGTTGTCTCGCAGGGTTTTACCGCCGAAGTAGGAACTGGCCATAACGACGAAGAGATCACCCAAAAAGACGATCAAGAGGTAAAAGAGCAACAGCAGCGACGGGCTGGAGCCAAAGCGTGTGATGTCAAAATTCATGATGGCCGGGGCATGGCTGATACAGTAAACGCTTAACATCACGCCCCATTGGATTTTGGCAACACGCTCAAGGAATCGGTCATTGTCCGGACGCAAGGACATCAAAACAGGC
This sequence comes from uncultured Sutterella sp., assembly GCA_905212345.1. Lineage (GTDB taxonomy): Bacteria > Pseudomonadota > Gammaproteobacteria > Burkholderiales > Burkholderiaceae_F > Aphodousia. Next base: position 13,130 of record CAJMEC010000008.1, read on the forward strand.
AACAGCAAGAAAAGGTAGACCGGAATAAATACCGTGAAGAGCCAATAGCGGTCAAGCCCGATTAAGATGTACTGAAGCGGAATGACGATATAAAAAGAGACAACGAGCGCCCAATGGTCCGAGACTTTAATTGGGGTCAGGGCGACAAACTCTCTAAAGGTGAAAAAACTCACCAAGGCAAAGACAATCAAAAGGACGTTTTGACCGGCCCAGAACGCCAAGGTGAAAACGATAATAAGCCACCAACCCATTTTGACTCGGGAGTTGACGACACGGATCCGTTCGATTTGTTCCGGAGCGACGGCTTTGCGAATAGCCCATTGGCAATAGCTTGTCCCGATGATGGCCAAAAGCACCAAAACAACCAGAACCAGCGTATAGGTTTCTTGTAAGGTAATACCCAACCGCATATTAAGCCTCCGACAATTTAATGACCGCTTCGCGGGCTCTCGTCAGAAATTCTTCTTTCGGATCCTCTGGTGTGAAGGGTAATGGTGCGCCAAAACGGACTGAGCAGACCGTGGGCACAGGAATTAAGACGCCTTTAGGCATGGCTCGGTAAAGGTTTTCAATGTAAACCGGAATTAATTCCACGGTCGGGAATTCACGCGCCAAGCGCCAGATACCGCTTTTGAATTCACTCGGGATGGCCTGAGGGCGACGTGTGCCTTCCGGAAAAATAATCATGGAAGAGCCTTCACGCAGGCATTCTCTCAGGGGTTCAAGAGGATCGCTGTGTTCGGTGCGGCGGCGGTCGACCAAAACCACATTTAACTCTTCAATGGCAATGCGTCTGCGAATGGCCCCCTTAATCCAGTAGTCCTTAGCGGCAACCGGACGGGTATGTGAGCGGATTTCTTTAGGCAACGATGACCATAGGACAATGGTGTCCAAGTGGCTAGTGTGGTTGGCAAAATAGATGCGTTGCTTGTCCGATGGTGTACTGCCGATCCATTGGGGATAGGCACCGACTAAAAGTCGCGTCAGCAACACAATAGGCGTCATTAAACGAAACAAGATCAAACCCCTTTTGATCTTAAGGCCTGATAGCAGACAGGTCTCAAAAATAAAATTAACTACAAATACAGATAATAATGCAATTGTCCGAAGATGGTGAACGTTGCCGTCAATATCGGAGCAAAAGAATCAAAGCGTGCGGCTCTTTAATGCGGGCAAAATGTCTCTTGCCTGCTTGATACGGCTGGCTTGAACCTCCGCGAGCAACACGCCTTCGCCTTGTGTTAATTCCGCAACGGTGGCTCCCCAGGGATCAATTAAAATGCTGTGCCCCCAAGTTTGACGTCCGTTTTCGTGATTGCCGCCTTGAGCGCAGGCAAGCACATAGCATTGGTTTTCAATGGCTCGGGCACGTAAGAGGGGATCCCAATGAGCGCGACCCGTAAAGCTTGTGAAAGCCGCCGGTAAAGTGATAATGTCGGGCGTGTCGAGCTTGCGGAACAATTCGGGGAAACGAAGATCAAAACAAACGGATAGACCGACCTTCCAGGCGCCTTCCCAAGTCTCAATGGCAACGGTTTTTACTTCGTGGCCGGCTTGTGTCGTTTGAGCCTCTTCATAGTGCTCTTCACTTCTTTCAAACTGAAAAAGGTGAATTTTGTCGTAACGGGCAGCCACTTCTCCGCTGGGGTTGTAAACAATGCAAGCATCGATGAAGTGTTGGTCATCATTAGCCTTAAGAGGAATGGTGCCGGCGACAAGCCAGATTTGAGCTTCCTTGGCAGCCTGACTCATCGCCTTTTGCACGGGGCCATCGCCGAAAGCTTCGGCCGCCGTCACCCAATCTTTGTCGCTTGCGGGCATCAAAGAAAAATACTCTGGTAATACAACCAGTTCGGCTCCGCTTTGGGCAGCCGAGTCAATCAAAGACTTCGCAGTATGTATATTTTCATCAATATTCGTACCCGAAACCATTTGACAAGCAGCAATTCGCATGATTTTTCCTTTTCTTATTTTTGAGAAGAAGCTGACGAATCTGTTGCTTCTCCTATCTTTGTAATGATGGGTTCATCAATTGAACCGGTAATTTTATATTCTGTGCTTAGTAATTCCGATAGCGGCGTTTGAAGAGCCAATTGAGCAATAAAACTTCCAACTCCTAAAATGGGGTTGGCAACGGCAAGTGCTAGGCTAGCGCCACCGAAACTTATGTCTGGTAAAACCGTGACGGTGATATTTTGCGTGAGCTTATTGAGGTCAATCGAGCCTTCGGCCAATATGGTCGCCTGAGGACCGATCAGTCGGAACGAATTAGCATTCAGAACACCATCGGTGATGGTGTCATTGGACGAAATTGTGTCAAAAACAAAACCTTGACCGACTACGTCGCGGAAATCAAAGGTAAGGCGTCTTAATAGTGTTTGCAATGACAACAGTGACAGAATGCGGCCCGCACCGGGTTCTACTTGAAGAATTTGGCCCGAAGCGAGTGTAGTGGAAATTGTGCCGTTTAACGAGTCCGTGTTGAAGTCAACCGGAGCGCCGTTCCACTGCAGTTTGGCATGAACTTGACCGCTGCCGTCGTTGATGACGTGGGCCAGTTTAAAGCGCTCGAGCAATTCGCCTAAATCGCTAATGTCAAGGGTTGCCTCGAGCGTTGTCTGGGAGTTTTTCCGTTGTCCAGCATTCCAAGAACCGTTGGCACTTAGCGTTGCATCGCTGTTAGCCAGCGAGAACTGTTTTAAGTCCCAAAGGGTGCTCGGACCGCTACCTTCATTTTCTGCCCAAAGTTTTAATGTGCCTAAGTTGAAATCTTGGTAGCGCAAATCCTTAACGGTTAAAGCGATAGAGGGCAAAGACTGAGTTTCTTTTGGAGCGACTTTGATTGCTTCATCGACAAGCTCCGGACGTGGAATGTGCAGATAATCGAAGTTGGCTGTCAAAAGCGGATGAGAGTGGCTCGTGCGTGGCGTGTAGTTAAAATCGGCTTTTGCCAAGGTGCTCGCAATGTTACCGCTCCAAGCGCCCGACGGGTACGCTCTTGCATTGACTTTCACCGAGTCAAAATTCAATCCCTTATAGGTCAGACGCCCGATTTGAATATCCGCACGATTTAAATCCAGAGTTTTCATCTCACGCTTGGGGTCAGATGCTAGTGCCCCCTGAGCTTCGGTAAGAATGCTTTCCCACTCTTCCCATTTCAAAGAGGGTGATTGAATAATCAGCGCTAAACCATCGGCAGTAGGATTTACGTTGGAACGTTTACCGACAGAGAGAATCCCTCTTTGGGTTTTAAGTCCTTGATCGGTATCGTTGTAGTGAATTTGCATCCCGAACACTTCATCAATGGAAAGCGTCATCTTGGTTGAGCACTTTTCCTTAGATGAGCAGGGGACAAAATCAAATTGCAAGGGCCAGGCCGTATCGGCAGCTTTGTTAAAGGGGGCCGGCGCATTGCCTTTGATGCCTAAAAGGTTACTGCTTACGTGGATATTGACACCATGATCAATTTCCACAACAGTGTTAACGGGGGCAGCCCCTTCGGCATGCGTCAGAAGGGATGTAATAGCGGGAGAATCAATGATGCGAGAAGCGGCATAAGGGGTAGCGTTGGCTGAAGCCGTAATGCGAATCTTGCCTTGATCGTCCGTTGTAATGTTGCCGAGTGCGTCACACCCATAAACATTGGCTGTGAGAGAACTGCCCCATACACCTTTTTCGGTGAAGGAAACTCGCCCCTGTGCGGCAGCTAACTCCGGCACATTTTCCATTTTGATAGTGTTTCCGTTTAATAAAACGGCACCGGAAACTGCCGTGCGCTCTAAGTCTGTGATCGGGATATTGAGTTCCAACTCCAAAGAGGCGTTGCCCGTTGCCGTAGTGCCGACAAAGGGATTGCCGATCATGGCCGAAACAGGGCTTTGGTTTACCCAATTGGCCATGTCTTGAAGCGAAGCTTGACTTTTACCTTTGATAATAAGCGGTACGCCAGGGGCGGTGTAGCTTGGGATTTCTGCTGTGACATCCGTGACGGTTGCGCCAAGCGTTTGACCGCTTTGGGCATGGATGGTCATGGACAGGCCTTCAAAAATAGCTTCACCGTTTATCTTTTCAAAAGTGGGCCACTCGCCCGGTACCCATTGGCCGTTTTTATCTTTTTGGTAACTGGGCACATAATCGAGCTTCACGTCTTCGGCCATGCCGGTAATTTTAAAGATATATCCCTTGTCTTTTTGGTCAACAAAGGGGAATTCATCTAACGGACCGTATAGGTCAACGGTGCCGTTTTTGGCAATACCGCCTTGCAAAGCCGCCTTGAGCCAATCGTTGGTTCCTTTGCCGCCTGCCACAATGGGAATATATTTGTGTGCGGCAGAAGCTCTTAGGTAATGCAGATCGCCGCGAACTTCAAGAGTGCCGGCTCCGCCCGTGTCCGCCCAACCGCCGTGTACTTGGGCAGAAGCGTCGGTGTTGGAGACTAAAAGACTGTCGACTTTAAATTCAAGCTTGGGTTTTATTGTCCAGGAAGCCTGCATCTGCAGTGTATCTAAGCTGAAATCCTTTTCAAAGAAAATACCGGGAAAGTTTAATGTGCTGTTGGGAGAATCCAGTGTGACCGTGCCACCGGCTTCATCGGCTACGATAGAGCCGGAAAGATTGGAAAAGCCGAATCGATTGAAATTGTGATCTTCGTGCGCGACGTGATCTTGAACCGTCAGGCCATTAAAGTTTGTACTGAATTCGTATCGATCAGGGGCGTTGACGGGCCCTTGCCAGGAGCTTTCAAAGTTTTCGATAGTGCCAGTGGCTTGGAGATCACGAATAAGATTTAGGGCCTTTTCAGAAATGGGCAGTTGAAGGCCGATCGTTGTCAGGGCTCGAAGGTCTAGGGAGGCGATGGTAAGTACGCCGTCATAAAGGTTTTTGTTCTTCCACGTTGCCTCAATCTTGGCATCTCCGAAATATACGGGATCGTTCCCGATGGGTTTAATGACAAGATCTTGCGTACCGAAAGTCAACTGATTGCCATCGAGTGTTTCATTGAGTCGCCCTTGGAGGTAATCAACGCGGATGGGGGCTGAGTCTGAGTTCCAACGCAGACTGACGTCATCGAGGGCAACATCAGCAGTTAACTGTGTGGGTTTGAGGTTTTCAAATTCCAACCAAATATTGGCTTGACCGGTTCCGTCTTGAAGGAAATGATCAAGGTCGACTCGGCGAGCGATTCGGCCGAAGTTAATAGAAGGGATGGAAGCGTAAACCGTGCCGTAGAGTTTAGCCAAGCGATTGGATGAACCAAACCATTTTTCTCTGAAAGTGGCTCGAAGGTCAATTGGTGTTTTGTTTTGACGAATGGCTGTTGATTGCAGGCCAAAATTCCACGCAATCATATATCGGTGCAACACGGCGTTTGTGTTGTGTAACAGAACAGGTCTCGGATGATCCACCGTCAGATCAATGTAGTTGAAATCGCCATCTATGATTTCCAGATGTTCTTGAGAAAGAACCCAGTCGAGAACTTTTTGTGCTGTGGCAACATCGGTTGATGCCGTGGGGGTTGTTGAAGGGGCTGTGTTGATTTCAAAGCCGGCAATATTGAATAAATCTTCCTTCAGCCTTTCAACGTTAAAACGGGGACTAAAGACAACGAGGCGTGAAAAAGTTGGCCTAAATGTATAAAAAGAGGAGAGCGAGAACGTTGCCTGCACCTTGGGCAAAGTCAGCGACGCTCTTTGACCCGGACGCGAAAACGTCATTTCTGTGAGTGTGATGCGAGGGCGTAGCCACTCCCAGTCCACATGGATGTCCTGCGCTTCAATCTCTGTTCCCGTGCGCTCTTCGATGTAACTTTCCAGTTTCGGATAAAACGTTTCAATATTGGGAACTACCCAGAGTCTGACAGCAATCAGTGCAAACGTTAAAAACAGGTATAAAAACAAAAGAACCCACCCTGCCGTGCGCAAAAGAAGTCGCCACCTGCCGGGGTGACGGTTGCGCGGCAGTCCAGCCGAATTTTGTAGAGGGCTTGTTTGGGTCGTTTTCAAAAGAAGAGGTAGTTTCCGTAAAGAATTAACGAACTATCCCGAATTTTAGCGGTTTGGGCTTTTTGAAGGAAAATTTTTGGAAAATTTTTCGATTGAAACTTTTCGAAAAAATTCATGGCTTCGCTAAACTGTATTCCGTTAATTTTCTTTACCGATTCAAAATGCCCCGTTTAACTCTTCAAGTATTGCCTGATTACTCATTTTTCGTAAAGCGTGCCTTGATGTCTGCCCGCCCGATGTCCAACGACAATGAGCGGTTGGAATGGTTAGAGAGCCTTGCCGATCAGCCTTACAGTCGGGAGAAAATGAAAGCGTTTTTGCAAGGCGCTGATGATGCGGAAATATTGGCCGAGCGCATGCGTTTGTTAAGACGGGAAGTGTTGCTCACTTTGGTGGCGCGAGATGTTACCGGTCAGGCAGATTATTTTGAAGTTGTCCGTACGATGACAGATTTGGCGGAAGAAACAGTCAGTCGGACGGTTAGGGTGCATGCCAAGGCTTTGTCTTTGCGGTACGGCGTGCCGACGTCGGACTCCGGCGTAGCCCAAGATTTTTTAGTTGTCGGCATGGGGAAATTAGGAGGGGAGGAACTTAATGTCAGCTCTGACATTGACCTCGTTTTTGTCTACGACGAGCAGGGGCAATGCCGAGCGACTCCAGAGTGTCCCAATCCCAGACGAGAATTAACAAACGCGGAATTCTTCGAACGTCTTTCGAAAAAAGTTATCACTGCCTTATCGGATATTTCCGGCGCGGGTTTTGTCTTTAGAGTGGATATGAGATTGCGTCCCAATGGCGACTCCGGCCCCATTGTAATCAGCAACGAAATGCTTGAAGAATATCTCTATGTTCAGGGACGCGAGTGGGAACGTTTTGCGTGGCTAAAAGGCAGGATTGTCAATGAGCCGGTTTTCACTGACGAAAAAACGTTTAAGGCGCAATGTAAAAACCTCTACGATGTTGTGCGTCCCTTTGTCTTCAGACGCTACGTTGACTTTAACGCTATCAGTGCCTTATCAAACCTTCATAAATTGATCCGTGCCGAAACGCAGCGCCGAGAAACCGGTAAGGATTTGGGTATCGATGTCAAGCTTGGTCGGGGCGGAATTCGCGAGATTGAATTCATCACCCAGACATTTCAAATCATTCGCGCAGGCCGAGAACCTCAGTTACGTCTGAAAAATACTTTGAAAGCGTTGCCGGTTTTGGAAAAGTTGGGTGTGATGAATGCAGAGCAAGTTAAGTGCCTCTCAGAGGCTTACGTGTTTCTGCGTAATCTGGAGCACGCCATTCAGTACGTTGATGACCAGCAAACGCATCGCTTGCCGCCTGATGAGAAAGTTCGAGAGCAGATTGCCGCGCTTTTGGGCTTGAGCAGTTCTCAAATGATAGAAAAACTTATGCAAATCCGTGAATACGTGGCGCAGGTTTTTGACGGTATCTTCCAGGTGGGCGAAGAAGAAAATCAAGAAGATGATTGGCCCGAAGGGTGGAGCGTGGGTTTTGAGCGCGCAAAAGAAGCGTTGGCCGATGACCTTGAAAAAATGGGTTATGGCGAGGCCCGTCATTGCGCTGATCGCGTGTTGGAATTAATGGGATCCAAATTTCTGGCGGCACAAACCGAGTCGGCTCGAACTCGGATGGCGCAACTTGTAAAACGCATCAGCGAATTGTGTATCAAATTGGCTTGCGGCGATAAAGGCGTTGCGCCCGAAGTGATTTTCACGCGTTTTATTACGCTTTTGGAAGTGATTGCGGGGCGCAGCACCTACGTTTCACTTTTGATTCAGTATCCAAAAGTCTGTGAAAAAGTTGCGCTTGTTTTAAAGACAAGTGCTTGGGCGGCGGATTATTTGACGGCACACCCGATCGTACTTGATGAGTTGGTTGATGAACGCGTGAGCGAATTAGATAACTTTTCACCCGTTGATTGGAGCGGTTGGCAGGACGATTTGTGGGAAAAGCTACGTGAAGTTGAAGGGGATCAGGAAACACAGATGAACCTTCTGCGTGACGCTCATCATGCGGCGGTTTTTAAACTTTTGATGGCTGATTTGGAAGGCCGTTTTACGGTTGAACGTTTAGCCGATCAACTCTCAGCATTGGCTGACGCGGTTTTGGAAATGGTGATTACGCTTGCCTGGCAAACCATTGCTTCTCGGCACTGTGATGTGCCGAAGTTTGCCGTTGTGGCTTACGGCAAATTAGGCGGGAAAGAATTAAGTTATGCGTCGGACTTGGACTTAATTTATCTCTACGATGATCCCAGTCCAGAGGCCAGTAAAAATTACACCAGGCTAGTGCGTCGAATGATGAGTTGGCTGACTGTGCAAACTTCTTCAGGCATTCTTTTTGATGTAGATTTGCGCCTGCGACCCAACGGTGAAAATGGTTTAGTTGTCTCTTCATTTGAGATGTTTAAGCGTTATCAAAGAAACGAGGATGGTACGGGTGCTTGGCCTTGGGAGCATCAGGCGCTCACGCGCGCAAGATTTTGTGCGGGCGACAGAACAATCGGTCAGGCGTTTGAAAAAGAGCGCGAAGCCATTTTGAGATTGCCGCGCGATAAAGCAAAAGTCTTTTCTGATGTGAGCGAAATGCGTGCTCGTATGCTTGAGGGGCATCCCAATCCGACCTCGCTTTTTGATGTCAAACACGACCGTGGCGGCATGGTGGATGTGGAATTCGCGGTTCAGGCGATGGTGCTCGCTTACTCACACAAACATCCGGAGCTGGTCAACAATTTCGGCAATATTCTTTTACTGGAAATGGCCGCTCGAGCCGGTTTGATCGGTGAAGAACTCGCCGAGAAGTGTGTGTCCATTTATCGCAATTATCGACACATTCAAAGAAAGCATCGTCTGGAATTGGGGGATGGGCCGGTAAGGGTTGATCGATCCGCGCAACGTGAAAATATCGCGACGGTGGTGCAACTGTGGAAAACCGTCTTCGGTTCAGAAGGTCCTTTGAGAAAATAACAACAAAAAAAGAGACCAACCAAATTTGGATGATCCCTTTTTGATTAACGACGCAATGTTAATCGAGAGTTGGAGTCTCGACCCCAAGCACTTTGTGCAGCTTGGGAGATGTTGTCGTGTATTGCAGCAAGGTCTTCTTTTCAGGATGCACGATATCGGCGGCAGCAAAGGCTGCCAGGGCACATTCATGGAATCCGCAAAGAATCAATTTCTTCTTACCCGGATAGGTATTGATGTCACCTACGGCAAAAATGCCGGGGATGGAGGTTTGGAATTTTTCCGTATCAACCACGATTTGCTTACGATAGATTTCCAAGCCCCAATCTGCGATAGGTCCTAATTTGGGCGTAAGACCGAAGAAAACTAATAAGTGGTCAAGCGGCATACGGCGCACAACACCGTCATCGCCTGTCACGCGGATTTCGGTAAGTTTTCCATCTTTTTCTTCAAATCCAGTGACTTGGCCCACTTCAAACTGCATTTCCCAGTTTTCACACAATTCACGCATCTTGGCAACAGAGGCTGATTGGGCGCGGAAACCGTCACGACGGTGTAAGAGGATGACACTTTCGGCTTTACCGACTAGGTTGAGTGTCCAGTCCAAAGCAGAGTCACCGCCACCGCAGATGACGATATTTTTGCCGTAAAAGAGTTCAGGGTCTTTTACTTGGTAGTGAAGCTGAGTACCTTCAAATTTTTCAATACCGGGGACGCTTAAGCGCTTCGGTTGGAAACTGCCGACGCCCGCGGCAATGAACACGGTCTTTGTCATAAAGCGCGTGCCTTTATCGGTTTCAACGTAAAAGCGGCCGTCTTCTTCCTTGCGGACAATGGTGACTTCTTCACCTAAATGAAATTGCGGTCCGAAGGGGTGAATTTGCTTTAAAAGATTTTCCGTCAATTCTCGTGAAGTACATACAGGAAGAGCCGGGATATCGTAAATGGGCTTATGTTCATAAAGCTCCATGCACTGTCCGCCCACCATTTTGAGCGAGTCCACGACGTGAGCCTTAATCTCTAAAAGACCTAATTCAAAAACTTGGAATAAACCGACGGGACCGGCGCCGACAATGACAGCATCCGTTTCAATAATTTCGTCGGTTTTCGGGGCAATAGTCAAATAATCTTCAATAGCCATAATGATTTCCAATCGGATAGAACGGCAAAATTATACGAGAGTTTCTAGGCGCTTTGAGCGTTACTGTTGTTCTATTTCTCTTTAAGTGTATTACTAATAGTGTATATGATGAAGCCTTTTTCGTCTGATCCTTGAAAATTGTGTGTCAAGGAACGATTTTTCCGTTAGTATGGAAAAAGGAGCTCAAGGAGACAGACATGCTCGAAAAGAATATTCTCGATAAAATCGCCTACTTTTTTAAATCCATTGGCACACGGAAAGCATCGGGTGAGCCGATTGATCTAGGGCGCCCCAAACATGATTTTGAGACTCAAGAAAAAGAAATTCACATTACTCCTGATGAACCGGTAAGGGGTAAGGGGGATCTTCAGGATAAAAAAGACGACCAAATTATCCAGTTGGTCAAAGATAAAGAGACCGGTAGAAATACAAAAGCTACAACGGCAAAGGTAGAGACGAAGGAAACGACGACCATTGTGGCAACCGTGAAACCTAGAAAAGAGTTGTCAGAGGCAATTGAGGCGTTGCGCGTTCAGTATCCGTGGCGAAAACTCAAAGCCGAAAAACCACTGAGTGTCCAAACGTTGCCTGAACCCTTTTATTTCTTAACGTCTGATAATCAGCCAGTGGAAGCGGGCAAGTTTGAAATCTCTTTTATTAAGGAGCTTTTAACCAAAGCCGCAGAAGCGGGTATTGAAAACAAGTTCACATTCAGTATTTCTTCAACAATGAGTGTTATTGTGAAATATAAAAAGAAGCTCGTTGGTCGGGTCTATCTTCATGGAAGAAAGCATCATATGACATTTAAGACTGATGCGAAGATTGTCACTGAAGAAAATCTGACGCTTTCTGAATGCAAGAAGTTAATTCCGATTTGGATTGGACAGATTAAAGAGTCTGCGTAACCTGAGCGTATTTTCTTCTTTCACAATTAATTTTTTAACACTTGATGCGTATACCAAAAAAACGTTGGGTTGCTGGTAGGGGGAGTGATCGCTCGCTATTCAAACCTGAGAAAAGACTGCGCAGGTATTTTTGTCCCAATTTTGTTAGCAAGTGTTTTGAGTCTCTGGACTCTCGACTCGATTAAATTGATCACTACCAAATTAAGGTCTGTATTTACGTTTCGATTGTTTTGTCTGCGCTACAGTGAGAAAATTCGAATAGTTGACTACATTTCCAAGTAGCGCCAGTTATGCTTAGCATTTAGTTGGTGGAGGTTCATGTGAGGGTAAAATCAAGATCATCAGTGAAAGGTATCGTATGGGGATTTGTTGGCATTACAACAATGGCTTGGCTCTTTGGTCTTTGGGTAAGCCCTCCCGACATGAACGGTCGGGCACTCACGCATGAGGTCTTCTATTGGAATGGTGTCTTAGCCTGGGGATTGATGGCGATTGCCATTGTTATTGCTGCCCGGCCTGCGTGGATTGAGCGAGTTACAAGAACGCCGCTCGATGAGCTTTACCGCTGGCATCGTACAATTGGCTTCTGGGCGCTCGGCATCTCTGCTTTTCATTGGCTCACAAAGTCTATAACCTCACCGATTCTTTCTTTAATGACACTTGAACCTGTCAACAAAGTGGCACGAGGTGAACTCGTAGGTTTTGACCTATTTTGGGGCGAACTCCGAGGCTTTGCTGTTACATCATCAATCTGGGCTACTTCTATTGCTTTTGTGCTTGGTGTCCTTGTTTTTGTGAGAGCGCTTCGTTATTCGAGGTGGCTCATGCTTCACAAACTTTTCTCCGTTCTTTTTATCATCCTTTCAGTCCACGCAATTCGCTTGATGGATCCTGCTGACAGTCTTATGCCGCTGGGTCTCATTAATATTACGGTAACAGTCGTTGGACTCTGGTACTCCATTGTGTTGCTTGTGCGCGGTCCAGGAGGTGGAAAGACAATCCCTGCTAAAGTCTGCGCTATTGAAAAGATGGGGGACATTACATTAATCACTATCCGTCCCGAAAAAAAATGACGGTTTGTCCTGGCCAATTCGCCTTTCTTGCAACACAGAACGAAGAAAAGCATCCTTTCTCTATCGCTCAAAGTCTTCCCAATGGGGAATTTCTCTTTGCTGTGAAGGCGTTAGGAGACTTTACGAGCGAAAAGGTGCCATTAATGATGGTTGGCGAAGATATCTCTATAGAGGGCCCTTGGGGTGGTTTTATACCGGAGTTGTTTTCTGGAAAAACAGAACTCTGGTTCGCGGGAGGTGTCGGTATAGCCCCCTTTTGCACTTGGCTTCAAGCTCTGGCCAATAGTCGTGAAAGGGGAAAAATGGCTTCGCTAACCGACTGCACTCGCATTTTACTTCTTTGGTGTATCCGAGATGCAGAATGTGAACCCCTATTGCCACGTGTGCAACGCCTGGCCAAAATTGCAGGTATAAGGCTGAAGGTCATTGAATCAAAGAAAAAACGCCTCGACATTACCACGCTCTTCTCAGACAGCGTACCGAACACGTTGGCACTTTGCGCAAGCGCAAGGTTATCCAAAGCTATTATCAATGCCTATGTTTCTGCTGGTGGCTCCAAGGAGAATGTGCGTTTAGAACACTTCGAATGGCGCAATTAAAAAGTATTCGTGGTATTGATGATAGTTACATGAAAAAGGTGAGGTTTATCATAGGCGCTACCTTCACTTCGTTGTGGTTGCTACGTTCCCGTCCTGACCAGCTTCAAGAAAGATATAGTAAAGGGGGCTCTGGCGTACAGTAAAAACAACAATTCGGGCACCAAAAACATCAAAACTTTTTATTGAATATTGGTGTTTTATTAATTTTTGATTAACCGGCCAAATTTTATTGCGTAATTTGGCTAACGGTTTTTCAATTTTTCTTCTGCAATGATGTCTGCGCGTACGGAGCGCAGTTTCCCGTCGACTTGGCTCATGGTGTAGTAGTCGCCATCGTTTGCTTGCTGAGCCAAGTTATATTGGTATTCAGCAGCTCGCTTGTCACCTTGCGCCATGTACATGTCGCCCACGGCCATGTAGTGCCGGCTCATCTGCTTTAATGCACGATAGCATCGCGCGTTGATGGCGTGATAAGAGGGATTGCTTTGGGTCATGGCTTGCTGAGAACGCATGAATTTGAGTGTTTCTTCGTAGCGTTTCAGATCGTAAAGTTCACTTGCGTAGAGTTTGACGGCCATTTCCGAAAGGGGATTGTTAGCGACTAAACGTTTGGCCATTTGAAGCGCTCGGTTTTTATCGCTGTTATTGCCGAATAAAAAGAGGACTTCAGATTGATTTTTGAGCAAAATGGCATTGTTGCCGCCAAGACTTACCGCTTGATTGGTGTAACGAATAGCGTCCTCTTTGAGGTTAAGTTTGCGGCTGACAACAGAAAGACCGTAAGTTAAGGCTGTTTTTCTGCGGTTGTCCTTGGCATCAGCCAAGTCCTGTTTCATCTCTTTGATCACTTTTAACCAGCCATCACGCTTTGTCTCTTGCAGTACCCGCATGCGCTGCTGAATCAAAACAAAATCCAGCGAGTCCTTGTGAGTGCGAGCTCCCAATTGGCGCGTGCGGTTTTCCATATCACTGATACGTTCAACCGTGAGTGGGTGGGTGAGAAGATAGGCAGGAGCGGCCGCCTCGTAGTAGCGATTATTTTGTTGCAGCCGCATGAAGAAATTTTCCATCCCCTTTGGATCAAATCCAGCTCGGGTAAGAGACATCAGTCCTACACGGTCAGCTTCTCGTTCTGCGCTTCTTGAGTAGCTTAATTGATTCTGAATCATGGCAGCCTGACCGCCGACAGCTAAAGCTGTCGCGGCTTGTCCGCTTCCGGCACGAGCAGCTAAAAGGGCAAGCAAGAAGGAACCTAACGTCAGGGCGGCGTTACCCTTTTGCGCATCAATCATGCGGGCAATATGGCGCTGGCTTACGTGTCCAACTTCGTGGGCGATGACACCGGCAAGCTCACTTTCATTTTGAGCGGCAACGATTAGCCCCGTGTGAACCGCGATAAAACCACCGGGTATGGCAAAGGCGTTTAGCGAGTGGTCAATGAGCGGGTAGAAAAAAAAGTTATAGGTATGCGTATCTGAAACGCTTACCAATTTGTAGCCTAAGCGGTTTAAATATTCGAGGGTTTCAGAGTCATTAAGATAGCTTGGATCGCCCCGAATCTGACGCATCATTTCTTCGCCCAAGGCCTGTTCTTCGGCAGGCGATAACTCTGTGCCCGCTACCGCGCCCATACTGGGCAAGTTCAGATTAAGCGACTCCGTTGCTAAATCCTGAGCCGCCCAGGCACCTGTGGTAGGTGTCAGAGCCAAATGGGCACAGAGAATTGAGACAAGGAGGCGCTTAGTAAACACGGTACAGTCATCCGAAATTGTTGTGACTAATCTTAGCGAGGGTTTGCGCGCTTTGAGAAATGATGTTGCAAGTCCACACAATTTCGTACAGTGTTTAAAAGCAGACAAAAGAAGAAGTAATACCGCCCAACTAGACTCAGAATTTTGATCAGACAATGTTTAATGTTTGTAATGAACAGGGATCAGTTCATAATGCCTGAGTACTTCAGAGCGTCTGTCGGGTTTATCTGCGGAATTTACTGGTAAGGCATCCACAAAGGCAATTTTTCTCGGGCACTTGTAAGCAGAAAGCGTTTCTTTACAAAAGCGTCTGACATCTTCAACTTTCGGGTGCGTGCCTTTTTCCGGAACAATTAACGCGCAGACAATAGCGCCCCAGGTTTCGTCAGGCTCACCAATGACCAAGGCTTCTTTAATAAAGGGGGAGCGGGTGAGCATATTTTCGACTTCAAGGGGATAGACATTTTCTCCTGCGCTCAGAATTAAGTCGTGGCGTCTGGCATGAACGTGCAAAACACCTTCAGCGTCAAATTCACCCAAGTCGCCTGTTTCAAACCATTCACCTTTGAGTGGTTCTCGTCCCCAGTAACCAGGCGTGGTCATCGGGCTTTTCACTTCAATTTGACCGTCTCGGGTACGAACTTCTGCTCCGGCAATAACCTTGCCGCTGCCTTTGACAAGATTGAACCGCTCAGTGTAGGGCGTCATGACAACGTGCGAGCAAGTCTCTGTCATCCCATAAGTGGTCACGATAGGCAGGTCTTGCCGATGGGCTTTCAGTAAAAGCTTGTCGTTAGCCGATGATCCTCCTAATAGGATGACACGCAGATGTTTAGGCGCTCTCCAATCAGGGTAAGTTTCAAAAATCTTGGCAAGCATTGTGGGCACAATGCTTGTAATCGTCACTTGATCGTCTGTTAAAGCTTTAACAAAAGACTCTGGATTGAAAAGGGGAGAGATGGCAAGCGTTTTCCTTGCCAAAAGGCACCGCGTAAGGATAGAAAGTCCCCCGATACGCGTAACCGACATGCAAAGCTGCCAGCAGTCATCTTTTTCCCATCCGAGGTTGCGTTCACTGGCTTTGGCTGACTCCCAAAGCATTTTTCGGGTGATGATGGCCGGTTTCGGCAGTCCCGTTGTGCCGGATGTAAAGAGTACCGCAACAGTCTCTTCGGGTAAAGGATCCTTAATTTCCCGAATACTTGATAGGAGAACATAGCGTTCAGCGGCGGTAAGTTTCGGGTGCAACATCAGCGCCGGAATATTTAATTCCATCAAAGCGTATAAAAGCACGATGGTTTCAACCGTGTTTTTGCCTTCGATGATCATCGGGCGACCGGCCGCAGGCAGCGCCTTTTCCCTTCTCAACCGATCAATAGTATTTTGCGTTAGCGTGGCGAGCCGTGAAAAGGAATAATCCTCTCCCGCGCGGCGAAGCCCGATTTGATCAGGACAACTCGCCGCTGCTTCAAAAATGCTAAAAGGGTTCTG
The DNA here is from genome assembly GCA_905212345.1 of uncultured Sutterella sp. Lineage (GTDB taxonomy): Bacteria > Pseudomonadota > Gammaproteobacteria > Burkholderiales > Burkholderiaceae_F > Aphodousia. The sequence continues at coordinate 29,067 of CAJMEC010000008.1, forward strand.
CATTTTTAATTAGGGCAGGCGCGGGAACTTGGAAAAGTCCGGACGGCGCTTTTCTAAGAACGCATTCTTACCTTCTTTACCTTCTTCGGTCATGTAGTAAAGAAGCGTGGCGTTACCGGCTAATTCTTGAATGCCAGCCTGACCGTCGCAGTCGGCATTGAATGCGGCCTTCAAGCATCGGATAGCGATGGGGCTGTTGGCCAAAATTTCCTTGCACCACTTCACCGTTTCAATTTCCAGCTCTTGCAAGGGAACCACGGTATTAACCAGACCCATTTGCAAAGCTTGTTGAGCATCATATTGACGGCACAAGAACCACATTTCACGGGCGCGCTTCTGACCGATTAAACGCGCCATGTAGGAAGCACCCCAGCCACCGTCAAAACTGCCCACGCGCGGCCCCGTTTGACCAAAACGGGCGTTATCGGCAGCAATCGTGAGGTCACAGATCATATGAAGCACGTGGCCGCCACCGATGGCGTAGCCTGCCACCATGGCAATCACGGGTTTAGGGCACGTGCGGATCATACGTTGGAAATCCAAAACGTTTAAGCGGGGCACGCCATCACCGCCAACGTAGCCGCCGTTGCCGCGTACCTTTTGGTCTCCGCCCGAGCAGAAGGCCAAGGGGCCTGCACCAGTCAAAATAATAACGCCGATTGAGGGATCTTCACGGGCGTCGCTGAAAGCTTGGCAGAGCTGTTGAACTGTTTCCGGGCGGAAAGCGTTTCTCACACGCGGACGATTGATGGTCAGCTTGGCAATCCCTTCAGCCTTATCGTAAAGAATGTCGGAGAATTCACCGGCGGGTTGCCAGTCCAAAGCTTTTTTAATTTCAACGTTAGTTTCCATGATGTTCTATTTCCTTATATTTATAACGCCGCTAGTCTAAAGAGGTTCGGGAGGATTTAACAAGTTCACCCCATTTTTTCTCTTCAGAAGCGACAAATTGGGAAAAATCTTCCGGTGTACTCATAACAGGGCGAGCCCCTCTGGCGATTAAATTATCTTGAACTTCTTTGTCCGTAAGGGTTTTCTGTATCGCTTGGGCCAACTTTTTCACAATAGCTTCAGGCGTGCCTTTCTTAACGGCAATACCATCCCAGGCAAAAAGCTCATATCCGCTAACGCCCTCTTGGCTGATAGGTTTAATTGTTGAAGACAATTCCGATGATGGGGAGCCTAATCCCAGTGCAGTAAGGCGTTGTGCCTTTACATGGCTTAGAACGTTAGGCGCCACATCAATTGTGAAATCAATGCGGCCGGCGAGCACATCGGTCATGGAGGCTGCGCCACCCCGATAGGGGATGTGTTCAAAAGGCAGATCGGTCATTTGACCTAATAGGACGCCGGCTAAGTGGCTGGTTGTGCCGTTGCCCGCTGATGAATACGTTAAGGGCTTTGAGTTTGACCGGGCGTATTGAAGGAAATCTTTTAGATTTTTAACCGGGATTCTTTTAGGGTTAACCGCCATCACGAGTGTGATTTCGGTAAGTCTTGCGACCGGTTCTATGTCTTTTTGCACGTCATAACCAACGTTGGTATAGAGCGCCGGATTGGTACCCAAGGTGCCGTTTGTGACATAAATGAGCGTTCGACCATCAGCTTTTTCTCGCAGGGCCGCTTCAGTGCCAAGACTGCCGCCGGCACCCGCTCGATTTTCGATAATGATCTTTTGTCCGAGATTTTCAGACAATTTATTGGAAATCGTTCGGGCGATGATATCGGCGCCACCGCCGGCCGGGAAGGGAACCACGAGCTTAATAGGCTTGCCTGCCGGCCAGTCGCTAGCTTGAGCAAAACTTGAGGCACACAAATAAAAGGCAAGAGAAAGGATTCTGATGCTTTTCATAAGAAGTAATGAATTTAAAAACGATAACCGAAAGCGATGTTGATGGATTGATCATCAACATGGGTTTGTAATGCGTCTATATCCAAATTGGATAAGCCTTTTAATGATTCGGAGCGGATGTTATGGGTGTTGGGGGCGTCAATGGTTATGTGAAGTCCTGCCGCATCAATTGATACTGTGATCTGAATATTACCTTTGGAGCAAATTTCGGCCATGATAATTTGGCAGAGGTCTGCGACGGAAAAGATAACGGACGCGGGAACCGGACGGGCAATCTTTTGTGTGCTGTCTTTTGAATCATCAAAGGAGCAACGGGGGAAAAGAGCACGAAGAATGATCAAAACATGCTCTTTGAAGCACAAAACAGAACCAACGGTTTGACGAAAATCCGGATTTTGAGCCCAATCGGGGTGATGCGTTAAAAGCGAACAAAGACTCTGAGAGGCAAAATTGTCGGTGGCCGCTTTAGGAGCACGAAGTAGCGCCTGATTAACACGAGCGCGAAGCAAGTGCCCCAAGAAGTTGACGCTTAATAAACAGATGGCAAAGCTAAAAGCAACGTCGGTTGTGTGAGAAGCCAAAATGGCGTCCATCACCAAACCAATGACGGCCAGTAGACACGCAGCCAACGCGCCTGCCCAACGAACAGCAGACTGTGAGCGCATGACAGCGGCTGCATAAAAAATGCCTAACGCAACAAATAAAACAAGTGAGAAGGCTTGCGCGGGTAAGGCAGCCATTTCAAAAGACGTGGTGTTGATCCACCAGGCTGAGGCCAAAAGCGCACAAGATACGCCCAAGCCGATGACTCTTATCCAGTGCGCATGAACTTTGGTGCGGTGAGCTAGAACCGTCATAACGGCAAACACAGCAACCAGACAGCCTGCGGTCAAAAAGCGCGAGAGAACAAAATCGGGCATAGCTTGTTTAAGAAATCAGACCCATTTGAGCGGCCTCATACACAGCCTCTCCCCGGGAATGCACTTGAAGCTTACGGTATATCTTTTTAATGTGAGCCGTAACTGTGTGGGGCGAAATTGTCAAAATATCGCCGATTTCATTAAAGCTCATCCCTTTGGCGAGAAGCTGCAGGATTTCGGTTTCACGCTCTGAAAGCGGATTGGGTTGAATGGGGGCCGTAGTCTTTTCAATCGTATGAGTTGTATAAGTCCGAAGGGCTCTCAGTACGCTCTTAGCCACTTCGGGGCTGACAGGGGAGCCGCCCGCTGCCAACAGACGAATAGCCGAGACAAGACTATTTTCGATTTCGGTTTTAAGAACATACCCTGTAGCGCCGGACTCAATAGCGCTAACCACATGGGGATCATCATTGGCGTTGGCCAATACCATGATATCAACTTCCGGCATATTGGTTGCTGTTCGTCTGATGAGATCAAGTCCGAACCCATCCGGCAGATCCAGGTCAACTATAAGCATCTGGAATTTAAACTGCGACACCAATGCATCGGCTTCCCTGTATGTTGCTGCCGAACCGATTTCGTGAATATCAGCCAAACCGTTGATTGCGCGTTGCAGTCTCAAACGAACATTCGGATCGTTTTCAACGAAAATCACTTTGATTTGTTGATTCTCTGCCATGGTTGTTTGATCAAGCACTTATGGGTAGTAGGAATTGAGGGGCAATTGTATCAGCTCATTAAGGAGCTTTGAGTGGTTCTAAGTCTACGGTTGCCAGAATTTAGCAATTGGAACCTGGATAAAGGAGATTATTACTGGCCAATAATTTGGATAAAGGCGAGAGCCGACAAAGGCTTATTTTTGAGAAAAAAACTCCTTGAGACGGTCTTAACGGCCGTCTCATTTCAGGAAGATTTCAATTATTCAAATTTCAGAACAACTTTTTTGCCCAGGGCCTGAGCATACTTTTGCAATGTTGTCACTGAAGGATAGACTCCGCGGTTTAACTTACCTTCTAAGCGGGCGACTGCAGGCTGGACAGTTCCCATGCGCTTAGCAACTTCCATTTGTGTGAGGCCGAGTTCAAGTCGGTAGGACAGCAATTGGCGCGTCTGTTCCTTATCAAAAGTCGTAACCATAATTTTCTCCGCTTGTTTAATTTTTGTCATTGTCGTTTGGGGGATCCGCGGTTTTAATCTTGGGTTAACCCTTAGACAGCCCTCTATCATACAAGGCTCTAAGCTAAAAATAAGGCTTAAGGTAGAGATAAATAGCTATATTTTGTAAAGCTGTTACATATTGAAACACAATGACTCTTTAAATAGAGAAAAAAGGACTCACATCCGGTAGTGAAAGCGGTGGGTGAGCTTAAAAGAGCTGCACAGAACCGCAGATGATTGCTCGAGGCCGAAGCCCCCAGAAAAACAGAGCTTCGCCTTCGATGAGAAGAATTGAGGAGTTTGAGATGTTGTTTCCGACTGTTTATGGTGAAAACCTTTTTGATGATTTAGACAATATGTTTGGTTTGACTTCTTACGAAGGAGAAGGCAAACGCGATCCGCTTTTTGGCAAGAACGCTTCCCGTATTATGAAGACCGATATTCGAGAAACGGACGCAAGCTACGAGTTGGATATTGATCTGCCGGGTTTTAAGAAAGAAGATATTCAAGCCCATTTGAAGGAAGGTTATTTGACGATTACGGCTCAAAAGGGCTTGGAACGTGATCAAAAAGAAGAAAAGACAGGCCGTTATATTCGCCGTGAACGCTACAGCGGTTCTTGCTCAAGAAGCTTCTATGTGGGTGAACATATTCGCGAAGAAGATATTGATGCCAAGTTTGAAAACGGTATTCTTCAGATCAGCGTTCCTAAGAAAGCACCTGAAGCACCCGTTCAAAAACAAATTGCCATTAAATAACAAAAATAAAAATTGTTTTTAGCCTGCTTGAGGCCTAAAAAAACAAAGCAACCCGTGCGAAGTGACCGATTCGCACGGGTTTATTTTTGCAGAAAGCAAAAAAAGTCTTTTTACGCGCTGCTTTAGTGCTATCTTAGAAATAAGACGTTCATGACTTTGTCATATTCGTTCTTCAAAATAATGGGTTAAACCGGATGGGGTCTTTTTATTTTGGAGAAATTTTAATGGGCAAAGCGGATGTTTCGGCAATGACTGCGACAGAGGGTCAGGGGGATGCTTCTGTCGTTTTAAAAGTAGGTGACAAGGTGGACAATACTAATACCGAGAATAAAACATCGGCTGTAAAGGCCGCTCCCGCAAAGAAAACAACAACCGCAGCCAAGCGTACTCGCAGAAGCGCCACTCAAAAGAAAACAAGATCAATCCCTGAAATTAAAGCGGGCAAACCCATTGATGTAACCAATCCCGAGTTTTATCTCAATCGTGAGATCAATTGGATCGATTTTGACCGCAAGGTGCTGGAACAGGCTGAAGATAAATCTGTGCCGCTTCTTGAACGGGTGAAGTTTTTATCCATTTTCTTTAACAATTTGGATGAATTCTTCATGGTTCGTGTCGCTAACGTTTGGAAACAGGTGCAAAGTGGGGCAGAAGCAACCGGTGCGGACAAACTTCCTCCTAGACGTCAATTGTCTGAGATCGGCCGTCGCGTACGGGAATTAACTGAAGAAGCAGAAGAGCTTTGGAAAAAGGATCTATTGCCCGAGTTAGCCAAGCAATCCATCCGCATTGTGGATTACGCGGATTTGCCCCAGAAAAAACGAGAAATCTTAAGTGATTATTTTGATCACGAGATTTTCCCGATTTTGACCCCTCAGGCAATTGACTCCGGTCACCCGTTCCCGCTTGTCTCGAACACCAGCATCAATTTCATCATTGAACTGGTGAGCGAAAAAAATAAAAATGATATTCGCTATGCACGCTTAAAGTGTCCCAATAATGTGCCGCGTTTCCTTTATTTGCCGAAGGGTAAGGAAGACGTTAATGCTAAGTTGGCCTATGACTCAAGCTATAGCGAGGTCAATGTTGTTTTAGTTGAAGACTTGATAGAAGAGTGCATGGAACGACTTTTCCCGGGCTACAAAGTAAACGCAGCGGGACAATTCCGAATCACTCGCAACACGGACGGTGAAATTGAAGAAGACGAAGCCGATGATCTTTTAGCGGCAGTTCGTGATTATGTTGATCAGCGACGTTTTGGCGACATTGTGCGCGTTGAAATGGGCCGCGGCATGCCTGTTCGCTTGGCGGATCTTTTGATTGAGCACCTTGAAGTGAAACCTCATCAGATCTACAAGCAAAAGATTCCGCTTGCTTTCTCTGAATTTATGAGTTTAGGTTGCATTGACCGGCCAAAGCTTCAGTACAAAGCCGATCCCACAAAGTTAGCTAAAGAACTTGATGGAGAACGCGATTGCTTTGAAGCGATTAAAAAGCGTGATGTAGTGCTCTACCACCCCTACGATCGCTTCCAAGCGGTTTTGAATTTTATTGATCAGGCTGCTCGCGATCCCAAAGTTGTCGCCATTAAACAAACGCTTTACCGCTGTGGTAGTGATTCACCTGTTATCCGCAGTTTGCTCGAGGCCCGTCGTCGCGGTAAACAAGTAACTGCTGTCGTGGAGTTGAAAGCCCGTTTTGATGAAGAGCGCAATATCAATTGGGCCGAAGAGTTGGAACGCGCGGGAGTGAACGTTGTCTACGGTTTCGTTGGCTTAAAGATTCATGCGAAGCTTTGTCTGGTCGTGCGCCGTGAAGAAGGTGGCATTAAGCGCTATGTTCATATTGGCACAGGTAACTACAATGCCTCGTCGGCTAAGATTTACACTGATTTGGGATTGATTACTGCCGATGAAGCGATTTGCGCCGATGTGACCGACCTTTTTAACGTGATGACCGGTTGTGGCGATATTTCCACGTACAGGAAATTATTCGTTTCGCCTAAGAGCCTTCGTCCGTCCATCACCAAGTTGATTCAGGAGGAAGTGGCTCTGCATCGTGAGCACGGTAACGGTCACATCATGATCAAGTGCAATCAATTGGTTGATGGGGAAATCATTGCCGAACTCTATAAGGCCAGTATTGCCGGCGTGAAAATTGAATGCATCGTTCGCGGTATTTGCTGTCTGCGCCCGGGTATTCCCGGTTTGTCGGAAAATATTTCCGTTAAGTCCATTGTGGGCCGCTACTTGGAGCACGCCCGTGTGTATTGGTTCAATCACAATGGGGACGAGCGGATGTATATTGGGAGCGCCGATATGATGAGCCGCAACTTAAATGGCCGTATTGAAGTGCTTACACCGATTAATCACGAAAAGATCCGCCGCAACATCATGAATAACATCATGCGGTTGCAGTTGGCCGATACGGAGCAGTCCTGGATTATGGGACCAACAGGCGAGTATAAGCGCTTTGTGCGTCCGAAAGGCATGAAGAAAGTGGACGCTCAGAACGCCCAAAATCATTTAAAGAGTCTGTATTAACCATGGCGAGTACCAATCACCAGTATTTGAACTTGGCCGAGGAATCGGCCAAGTCGCAAGAGCGCGGCTTTGTTCGCCCCAATCCGACCGTCACCCGTGTGGGTTTTATTGATTTGGGCAGTAATTCCTCACGATTGACCGTTGTGGAATTTGACCGAAGGGGACGTGTGACGGTTTTAAATCGCGTCAAAAGTATGGTTCGGTTGGGCGAAGGGGCGTTTGAAACCAAAGTGCTTCAGCCCGAAGCCATGGACAGAGCTTTAGCCTGTTTGGTGGAGTTCGCTGAAATTTGCCGCTCATACGGGGTGACCGAGGTGGTGGCGGTTGGTACAGCCGCTTTGCGTGTGGCTCAAAACAGTATTGACTTTGTCAATAGAGTTAAAGAACGCACGGGGTTTGACCTGCAGGTTATCTCTGGGGATGAGGAAGCGCGTTTGATTCGGGTCGGCATCTGGGATTCACTTCCCAAGACTAAGGACTCGTTCCTTTTTATCGATATCGGTGGCGGCAGCACCGAAGTCTCGGTTTCCTCTCGTGACAAGATCTATTTTCTGGAGTCCTTAAATATCGGTTGCGTGATGATGACCGATGCATTTAAGGGCAACGCTCAGGGCAAAATTTCTTCGGGTATTTTTGCCAAAATGCAGCAAAGAGCTCAGGAGAAAATTCAGCACATACTGAAAAAAACCGAACGCTCACGTTTTAAGGCTGCGATTGCAAGCTCTGGGACTGCTCAAGCGCTTTTGAATTTAGCTCAAGCCAAGTTTGGTGAGGCCGGCGGCTTTGCTCAAAAAGAAGCCGGCATTGAATTAAAGCGCTCGCAAATTGCCGCATTGGCTAAGTCCCTGTCACAAATGACCTCGGCCGAGCGGGAAAAACTACCGGGTTTAAGCCCCGCCCGTGCGCAGGTGATTGTGGGGGGAGCGGCGATTTTACTGACCATTTTGCAGACATTGGACTTATCCAGTGTTTACGTCACGCCCAATAACCTGCAAGACGGCCAGGTGGTTGACTATATTGAGCGTCATTTTGAGCGTGATGGGAAAAAAGAAAATTATTGGCGAAAGAAAAGCGTTAAGCGCCTAGCCAAGCACTATCACTGTGAAAAAGCACATGCCAAGCACATGGGCGAAGTGGCTCTGAACTTATTTGAGCAGGCTCAAAAACTAAAACTTTGCGAAAGCCACCCAGGGTTGTCCGAGTTGATCGGTTACGCAGCCAGACTTCACGATATTGGGATTGCGATTTCGTACGATAAGCACTACATGCATGGCGCGTACTTAGTTCGCTATTGCCCGTTGTTAGGTTTTACCGAGCAAGAAGTGCTCACCATGGCCCGTTTGGTTTTCTGGCACTCTCGTCCGAGCAGTGAATTGCCTGCATTCCTACAAGGAGCGCCAGCCACAAAGGCACAGAAGTGGGCCGCGGTCTGTCTTTTCATCGCAGAAAACCTTGATCGCACGCACCGTTCGTTAGCCAAGAGTCTGAAGCTTGTGAAAAATGGCAACACTCTCACCATTGAGGTGCTGTTGGCTTCGCCCGCACCTCTTGAGCAGGCCTCGATTGAAAAAATTCGCAAGCAAATTAAACGCGTATTGGGAGTGGCGATTGATTTTCGCTTCACGATCGAAGACCGTGAGTTGGAAATCATTGGACTTTAATGTTAGGTCTAAGCTTTAAACTCATGATCTGAGAATGACTATTGTCTTATCTTTATGCGGCTTAGGTGCACAATCATCTAAGCCGCTTTTCGTTATGCTCTAAAAAGTCAGCTTCAGCTTTAATTTCCAATCGCATGACAAGCAACGCGCACCGTTTCTCCTTCAATCACAATATTTCGCAACAGAGGCTTTTCTTTTTTGCATCGATCACAGGCAATAGGGCATCTCGGATGAAACGCGCAGCCCGTTGGAGGATTGAGGGGATTAGGAACTTCTCCCTTAACCGGAATACGAGGTTTGCCGGTCATTTTCATGTCCGGAATCGCGTCCAAAAGCATTTTGGTGTACGGATGCTGCGGGGACTTAAAAAGTAGTTTTTTAGGAGCTAATTCCACCAAACGTCCAAGGTACATCACGCCGACGCGATCGGAAATGTGATGCACGACGGAGAGGTTGTGGGAAATAAAAAGATAAGTCAGTCCGACCTTCTTTTGAACCGAAAGCATCAAATTAAGAATTTGTGCCTGAACGGATACATCCAAGGCCGAAGTCGGCTCATCACAGATTAAAAAGTCAGGATTACTTGCCAGGGCTCGGGCAATGGAGATACGCTGCCGTTGTCCGCCGGAGAATTGATGCGGATATTTATCGGCGTCCTCAGGATTTAATTTCACCAGACTCATTAATTCATTAACACGGTCATCAATGGCCTTTTGATCTGTCAAAAGTTTTTGCACGCAAATCGGTTCGGCAATGATGTCGCGCACGCGCCAGCGGGGATTCAAGCTTGCGTACGGATCCTGAAAAATCATATTGATGCGCCGTCTGAGACTTTTTGCGAGGGCACTCTCTTTTTTGTTATAAAGCGTGGAAAGATCAATACCATCAACGGTAACAGAGCCAAAAGACGGTTCGTAGAGACCACAAAGCAGTTTAGCCGTTGTGCTTTTCCCACAGCCGGACTCTCCAACTAAAGACAAGATCTCACCGCGATAGATATCAAAACTGACATCATCGACTGCTGTCAACGTCATTTTTGGCGAATGGTTAACTAGACGTGTAAGCCAAGGCTCGGAGACATCAAATTGTTTGGTGAGGTGTTTTACGTGAACTAAAACTGCATCTGTTTTTTGAGTATCAGTCATCTTATTCTCCTGTCTCTTTACCGTTTTGCATTAACCAGCAAGCCACTTGATGGTTGGGGGCTACTGCGACTAAGTGAGGTCGAAGCTGAGAGCATTTTTCGCATTTATTGGGACAGCGGTCGTGGAAAGCGCAACCAGCCGGAATATTGGCGAGGTTGGGCATCGCTCCGTCAATTTGATGTAAAAATTCAGTGGTTTCATTCATATCCGGAATAGCCGCCATCAGTCCCTTGGTATAAGGATGTTTGGGGTTATGCAAGACTTCCGCCACAGGACCGATTTCAACAATGCGGCCGGAGTACATGACCGCCACCCGGTTAGCTGTTTCAGCAATCACCCCCATATCATGCGTCACCAAAAGAATGCCCGATCCCGATTCTTTGGCAAGGCGTTTCAATAACTCGATAATTTGAGCCTGTACAGAAACGTCAAGGGCGGTGGTGGGTTCATCGGCAATGATGAGTTTGGGTTTGGCGGCAAGAGCTAAGGCAATCACCACCCGCTGACGCATTCCGCCCGAGAACTGATGGGGATACTGATTGATGCGTTTTTCCGGGGCGGGAATACCCGTTTGCGCCAAAAGTTCAATGGCACGCTCTTTGGCTTGGTGGGCATCAAGCGGCAAGTGTCTCATAATAGTTTCAACCAGTTGGTCGCCCACGGTCATCAAGGGATCCAAGGATGTGAGGGGATCTTGAAAGATCGCGCCGATCATCCGTCCTCTGACATGCGCCATTTGCGAGGCTTTGAGATTATCAATACGGTGGCCAGCAACGAACACCTCGCCGCCTGCGATATGGCCCGGGGGCTCCAATAGACCAATGATGGCAGCTCCGGTAAGCGATTTACCGGCCCCTGATTCGCCGACAAGACCTAAGATTTCGCCTTGAGCAATTTCAAAACTGACATCATCAACGGCGACTAGCAATCCCTTTCGAGTCGGAAATTCAATTCGCAGATGTTTGACTTCAAGTACATTGTCTGACATGTTTTGAACTCCTTAACGCAGTTTGGGGTTAAGCGCATCGCGCAGCCAATCACCTAATAAATTCACCGACAAAACCAGAGCAACCAGGGCAAGTCCTGGGAAGATGGTGATCCACCACTCGCCAGAGAAAAGGAATTCGTTGCCGACACGGATTAAGGTGCCCAGTGATGGTGTGGTGGGCGGAACGCCCACACCTAAAAAAGAAAGCGTGGCTTCGGTGATGACAGCTGTTCCGACGTGAACGGTTGCGAGTACCAAAACCGAGCTCATGACGTTTGGCATTAAGTGCTTAAAGAGAATTCTGCAGGTGCCCGCGCCAATCAGTTTGGCAGCGCTCACATAATCTTTTTGCTTTTCGACTAAAGTCTGACCCCGAACCGTTCGCGCGTACTGCACCCAGCCCGAAAGGGTAATCGCCAAAATCAAAACGGGTTCTGCCAATTCGTCGTGCATTTGTTGCGAAAGACTGGCTCGGGCAATACCGTCAATTAAAAGCGCAATCAAAATAGCAGGGAAACTTAACATCACATCGCACACGCGCATGATGAATGCATCAAGCCTACCACCGACAAATCCAGAGATAAGTCCTAGGCAAACACCTAGAAGAAGCGAAAGCACGACGGAAATCAATCCGATCTTCAGTGACAGTCTCAGGCCGTAGAGCATGGTGGAAAAGAGGTCGCGTCCCTGATCATCAGTCCCTAACCAATAACGGCTGTCGCCGCCATCAGACCAGGAAGGCGGCAGGTGGGCCGACATCAAATCAAGACTGGCTAGATCATACGGGTTAAAAGGAGCAACGCTTTGAGCAAAAAGAGCGCATGCCATTAAAAGCACCGTCACGATAAGTGCAATGACAGCCACGGGTGAATGACGAAAACTCCAGAAGAGATCACTTTCTTTAAAAGTGAATAAGGCTTGAACAATACGATTTCTCATGATGGCTTCCTCTTAGTGTTTTTTAGACAGACCGGGTTTAAGACGCGGATCGACCACGGTATAGAGCCAGTCAACGAGAAAGTTAATGAGTACAAACATGAGTGCAATCAGGCACAGGTAGGCAGTCATTACGGGGATGTCGGCAAATTGCACCGCTTGGATGAATAAAAGCCCCAGCCCTGGCCATTGAAAAACGGTTTCGGTAACGATGGAAAAGGCAATGATGCCGCCCAACTGTAATCCCACGATGGTGATGACCGGAATGAGCGTATTTTTCAGGGCATGTTTAAAGTGCACAGAGCGTTCACTCAAACCACGCGCTCTGGCAAATTTAATGAAGTCGGAGCGCAATACTTCCAACATTTCAGCCCGCACCAAGCGTATGATGAGAGCCAGTTGAAACACAGACAGTGTCAAAGCCGGCAATATCAAATGAGCCCAACCGTCAGCGGTCAAAAGTCCGGTTGTCCACCAGCCGATGCTGCTAACTTCGCCTCGGCCGTAACTGGGCAGCCAGCCCAACCAAACCGAGAAAACAAGAATGAACAAGATACCGATTAAAAAAGTGGGCAGACTGATTCCAACCAAAGAAAAGCCCATTAAGAAACGAGCCAGAAAGCTATCTCGGTAAATAGCAACTAAAACACCGAATGTGACGCCTAAAACGGTTGCGATCACAACACTGACCATGGCGAGCTCGAACGTTGCGGGGAAGCGATCCGCAATGAGTTCCGATACGGGAGTGGCTTGTCTTAAACTGATTCCAAAATCAGCCGAGGCAGTGTTGGAAACGAAATGAAAGAACTGAACGTAGAAAGGATCGTTTAACCCCAGCGCCTCACGCAGTCGTTCGCGGTCAGCTTGAGTGGATTCAATGCCGAGCATTTGAGAGACCGGATCCCCCACAAACTGAAAAAGTAAAAAGGCCACAAACGCTACGGTAAAAAGAACAACAGCTGCCTGAAAAAGACGTCTGATAAAAAATTCCAACATGATGAATTCTCGAAAAAGTTTGCAAAACGCCGAAGCACTCATAGGCGACAACCTTTAAGGCTATCGCCCGAGCAGCTCCGACTACTTTGAGATACGCTTATTAATCGATTAGTTAACGGGATGAACGACAACCGATAAAGCGTCGACTCTGTTATTAGGGGTGACTTGCGCGTCAATATTTTTGCGCATGGCCCAAGTCAGAGACTGCTCATGTAGTGGAATGTGGTAATAGTTTTCTTTTTCGAGTTTTAATGCTTCAGTAATGTAAGCCGTCCGTTTAGCCTCATCGGCCTCAATTTCAGCTTTGGCAATGAGCTCGTCAATTCTCGAGTCGCTGACGCGGCCGAGGTTGGCAAGTCCGGTGCCGGTCTTGGCATCAAAGGTTTGAGATAGGCTCTGAAGCCCATAGAGTCCGTCAAAAGTGTTGATACCCCAAGCCACGAGGTAGGCTGAGGAATTGAATGACAGAATTTTTGGGAAGAATTGTGAACGCGGCATCGCGTTGACGCTCACATTCAAACCGATCTTTGTCCACATGGACGCAATGGCTTTGGTGATCGCTTCATCATTGATCCAACGGTTATTAGGCGTGTCAATGGTGAAAGAAAAACCATCGGGGTAGCCGGCTTCGGCTAAAAGCTTTTTGGCATGTTCCGGATCGTAGGAAAAACGCTTAGCTAATTCAGGTGTCCAGCCGTTTACCGATTGGGCAATAATCGTGCCGGTTGGAACAGACTTGCCGCGCATGACAGCGCGCTGAATGGCATTGATGTCGATGGCTTCGTAGAGCGCTTGGCGCACTCGTTTGTCCTTAAAAGGATTAACTTTGTCTTTACCGGGAACCGTAACAAAAAGGGGCTTATCGGTAAATTGATCCAGTGTGATCAATACCACGCGGTTTTCAGAGCCGGTTCTGACTGTAATATCGCTGTTGCGTTCAAGTCGGGCAATGTCTTGCGTGGGCGGGTCTATGACGAGGTCAACTTGACCGGATAAAAGAGCGGCCGTACGAGTGGCGTTTGAAGAAATCGGCGTGTATTCGATTCGCGTGACATTGCCGGTTTTATTGGCCTTATTCCACCAGTTCGGGTTTTCAACAAAAACGGTCTTAACATCCACCTCTCGGCTTTCCAGTTTGAAGGGGCCCGTGCCGTTGGCGTGGCGCGCCATAAAAGATTCTTCTTTGGCACTTGCATTTTGGGGGTGAAGCGCTCCGTGTGCTTTAGCCCATTCGTAATTAATAATTCTTACGTCAATTAACTGACGGAAAAAGACGGGGGAAGCCGAAACGGTTTCTACCAATACCGTGTGATCATCAAGCGCTTTGGCACTTTTAATGCCAAGCATATTATTTTTGAATTGACTGTTGGGTTCAAGCGCGCGATTTAAAGAAAAAGCCACGTCTTTGGCGGTGAGCGTTTGACCCTCATGAAATTTCACGCCTTTTCGAATATTAAGAATCCAACCGGTATTGTCATCGTTGCGCTTCCAGGATTCGGCCAACCAGGGGATTACTTTCCAGTTCTTATCGTAAGCAAATAAAGAATCGTACAAATAACCTGTTGCCGCCGAATTCAAGGACTCATTTTGACTGTGCACGTCAAATGTGAGAAAGTCGCCTTGACTGGCAAAACGCAGGGTTTCCGCCTGCGCGCTTCCTAGCATGCTCGCTAGGATCACAACAAGTAATTTTTTACACATAACGATCTTCCTTTGCTTACTAGGGGTCTAAATCGTTAGACCTTGAAATAATTGTGCATGAGAAGAGCGTTTGTGGAGAATAAGGAAAATGAACTATTTCCTCAACAAAATTGAGGAGCAATAGGCTATTGAGCGTATGTTTGGGGATAAAAAATCTTTCAAATGAAGCAATTGACGACTCTGGGAGCTATTGATCGGTCTTTTTTTGGTTACGTTCCTGCTCCAATTCTTCAACCACACGGCGAGAGGCACGGCTGACCGACTGTTTCTGACAGCTCGAGGTAAAAACAGACACGCCGCCCATTAGGCTTGCCACAACATAAAAGACTGCGCCCGCACCGATGAGATTGCCTGCGCCGCCAAATATGATCGGAAGGGTGGTGTGGCAGAGGTTGATGAGCATGGTGCGAAGTCCCAACGCCTCACCCGTGCGTCCGGGAGGTGACTCCGTATGTATAAGGCTCATGACGTTGGGTTGTGAAGAGCCCAGGGCCATACCGAGCAAGAAGGCCACGGCCGCCAGCATGTAGAAATTGTCAAATATTGGAAAGAGCGCGTAGGAAGCGGCGCCGAGCGCAAAGGCACAGGTAATGGTTTGCCATTCGGTCAGATGTCTGGCGATGATCGGCATAAAAAGCCGCACAAAGAAGGTTGCTGCCGCAAAGACCCCTAAAATCCAACCGACTTCACTGGCGCTCAATCCGATCTCAGTGCCGTACACCGGAATCATGAAGCTTTGCAGATCCCAGGCCATTGACATAAAGGAGCTCGCTATCAGGACGTTTCTGACGTGCGGAATTCCCATCAATTCGAAGTTGCCCTTACGTTTGACGACTTTAGGACGGTTCCACGAAGAAGGAAGTTTGGAGCGGATGAAAATGACAAAGGCGAGCAGACCTAAGACAACGGCAGACAGCGCCAAGGTGTAAGCACTCTGAAATCCCAAGTGGTCGATAAGATAGCCGCTGGCGATCGGCGCGCTGAGGTTTGCCGCCGAGTAGCCCATCGCTAGAAATGCGAAATTATTGGTTCGGCTTTCGGCCTTGGAGAGGTGGCCAACCAATTGCTGATTGGTCATTTGCACCAACATAAAGCCCAGACCGTTAATCATGCAGGCGGCAAATAAAGGCCAGAGACCAAATGTTTTGACATCGAAGGCAAGCGGCAGGAAAGCTGCCACGCTCATGATGGCAATGCCGATTAAAACAGGTTTTTTGGGGCCGACTGAATCAATCCACTGACCGGAACGAATAGCAAAAAGAGCTGGAACGAAAGCAAAAAGCGCCATCATGATGCCCACCTCAAGAGCGCTTGCTTGCTCATAAAGCGCATCAAGCGTGCAGCTCACGCGGTTGGAGACACAACCGATTTGAACCACAACGGTGAGCAAAATTACCTTAATGATGGTGGGCGACATCGTTTTTTTTCCGGTCAATAAAGTAAAGCCACAGCGGTTGACGGCCACTGTGGCTTCGTTTCAGCTGATGAATCTAGATGATTATGCTAACTATTTGCGGATAATCAACAGAGGCACATCAGCGATAGAGGCGATACGCGTGGCGGTAGAACCCATGACGGCAGCCTTAAAGCGACCGTAGCCGTGAGAACCCATCACCAAAATGTCAAGGTGACGCTTCTTGCAGTAGGCGGCAATTTCATCGCCCGGGTTACCAACCAAGCACACTTCTTTGGGTTTGACGCCGGCTTTTTCGAAAAGCGGCAACACCGGATCAATGGCTTCGGCAAATTCGCTCTTTTGCAACTCGACTACTTCGTCTTCAGACAAAGCGGGTAGTGCCATGCCGGTCATATCAGGCATAACTGCACCGGCGTAGTCGCTCACGGTATTGATCAAGTGAATCTTGGCGCCTTGACCGCCGAAGAGGTCTAATTGCTTGATGGCGTACTTCACAGCGGCTGTGCCGAACTTGGAACCGTCCACAGCGATACCTACGCTTAACGCATCGGTTTGCGGAGCTTCTTTGTCACGCAACATCAAAAGCGGCACTTTGGTTAAGGCCAAAACAGCGTTTGTGACGGAACCGAAAAGCAAACCCTTCAAAGCGGAGCGACCATGAGAACCCATGATCAAGAGGTCGGCCTTCATTTCTTCGGCTACTTTGGCGATTTCTTCAGCGGGCGTACCCACCTTGGCGATTTCTTCGGCAGCCATCTTGGCTTTCTTCAAAATCTTGCGGGCGGGCTTAAAGGCTTTTTCGCTTTCGTCCTTGTAATAGTCATCGAGTGCCTCGCGGCTCACGAGTCGGCTCGCACGGGCGGGCAGGGGAGCCTGCACATTTAATAAAACAATATGCGGTTCATGGCCGATCAACGTCGTACGACTGGCAACGAATGCCACCGCGTTGTCACTATAAACACTGCCATCTACGGGAATAAGGATTTTCATAAAACATCCTTTTATAAGAATGGAAAAATAGCCGTTCGGTTGCGTGCGAAGAGATACAGCGCACCGAACCCTCAAGCCCAAGCCCATCAGGGCTCGCGAGCAAGTAGAACCGGAGAACGAAATTTATCTTCAATCTCCTTACAATCACTTTAGCGCCATTTGGGGTTAAGCGCTAGCCCCGTGAGCCCATATTGTGCTTTTTATCAATCTCAGACCATGAATACTAGTGATAAACGACGTTTTGGCGGCATAAGTCGTCTTTTTGGCCCGAAAGCTTTTGAAATTCTCAATCACTCCCATGTGGTAGTGGTTGGTGTGGGCGGTGTCGGCAGTTGGGTGGCAGAGGCTCTTGCCCGAACAGCTGTTGGTCACATTACCTTAATCGATGGCGATACTGTCGAAGAGAGCAACACCAATCGCCAGCTTCCCGCTCTTAACGGAACTTACGGTCAAAAAAAAGTTGAGGTGCTTGCCCGCAGGCTTCGGGATATTAATCCGGACGCGCGTATCGATATCGTTGACCGCTTTGTTGATGAGGACAATTTTGATGAATTGCTTCCCACTAGTGATGCGATTATTGATTGTATTGATTCCCTGTCGGCCAAAACTTTTTTAGTGGCAAAAGCTTCTCAAAAAGCTCATATCGTGCTTACGAGCGGCGGGGCGGGCGGCAAGGTTGATAGTTCGAGGGTGAGTTTTGCAGACATTGCTTATGCAAAAGGCGACTCGCTCATTGCTGCCATGCGAACAAGGCTCAGAAAAGAGTATGGATTTCCGAAAGTTAAGTCAGGCGAAAAGCCGAAAGCTTTTGGCATCGGGGCCGTCTATAGTGACGAATCTGTCCGAAGCAGCCAAGATGGTGGAGAAGGATTCGGTGTTTTTATGGCCGTGACAGCCACTTTTGCCATGAGACTGACTCAAGCTTGTATTGAGCAATTGCTGCAAGAGTGCAGTCAATGACCTAGAAAATCGGACTGAACGGTTATTCAATCTTTCTGTAACTGACAAAGCGCAAACTATTTTGATAAAAAAACGCCTACACTAGAAGTGAAAAGAGTACGCGTAGATGTACTTGGAGAGTGTATGTATAAGAAAATTCTTGTTCCGATTGACGGCAGTGAGCTGTCCTATATGGCTGTGGCAGGAGCCGCATCGTTTGCGAAGAACCTTGGCGCGGAAGTGTACGTATTGACGGTGATTGAGCCGTACTCCTATACGAATTTAAGCGAATATCGTCCTGAAAGCATTGAACAGTACGATCAACGCGTTAAGGATCAGGCAAAGGAACGTCTCGAGAAGGCTCGCGCTTATTTTGATAAAGTCGGTGTGAAGGCGACCATCTGTTCTAAAAAGAGTTTTTCGCCCTCGGAAGCTATTATGGAAGTTTGCGAAGAGCTCGATTGTGATTTGATCTTTATGGCCAGCCACGGTCGTAAGGGTTTGGCAGCGGTGCTTTTGGGCAGCGAAACCCAAAAAGTGCTCACGCACTCCAAAGTGCCGGTGATGGTCTATCGTTAAGATTATTCAGACAAAATCGGTACAATTAGGTACCGTTATTTCAGCTGAAATAACCTCGTGCTTTGCCTGTGTTTGACAGGCAGTACGGGGTTTGTTTTTTAAGGATTAAAAAATGGCCGATCTCGACCAAATGAATGTTCAAATGGATGTGAGCGCCTTGGTGCGTGAAGAAATCATTACCGACCGTAAGATCGGTACGATCCGTGTGTTAACGCCGGTGACCGTTGACGGAACCCGTGACTTTGCTCGTGATGTTGTCTACATGGGTGAAACACAGATCATGACTCAAATGGGACCTTTGCCGATTTCGTTCCAAATCAAGGCCGCCACGCTTGAAGAAGCTGTCAAAGGTTATGGCGAAGCAGCCAAGGCCGGTGTTCAAGAAACCATCGCAAAACTCGAAGAAATGCGCCGTGAAGCCGCCAGCAAGATCGTGACTCCGGGAGACGCCGGTTTCGCAGCGGCTGCAAGCAAAATTCAAATGCCTTAATAACTTGGACTAAACCCATGACAATTGAAGGATTTACTCGTGCGCAAATGACGGAGCTGCCATCGCGCCTATTGAGGGATGGTCGCGCAGCCAACGCACGTGTGACTTGTGTGACCTGGCAAGGGCGCGAGTGGACAGTTAAAGATTTCTCTCCTCGCAACTGGTGGGTGAGAACGTTTTTGGCTCCGTTTCTTTTGGGTCATGAGTTCAAAATCCTTCAAAAGTTAAACGGAGTGACAGGCGTTGCCAGTGACTCTTTTGTAATTGACCGCCATGCCATTGCCATCGCTTTTTTGCCGGGTACACCTTTGAGCGAAAAAGATCCTGCGGAAATTTCCACTCAGTTTTTAGAAGAGATGGAAACGCTTCTTCAGGGTGTTCATGATCGGGGTGTTGTGCATTTGGATACCAGAGGCACAGGAAATTGGCTTGTTTCACCTGAGGGCAAGCCGTTACTAATTGATTTTCAGGCGTCGCTGACCACCGGTTGGATGCCCGCCTCCTTGCGCCGCATTATCGAATTAGTCGATATGAGTGGCGTATACAAGAAGTGGAAAGAGTGGCAGCCGCAAACCATGGGTGAGGAGCGCCAAGCACTCTATGAGGAAGCGCTTTACTGGCGACGCAAATGGGTGTTTGAGGGCTACTTTGGCAAGAGAAAACGCCGTCGCGCGAGAAAAAAGCGCAAATATTAATTTTTTGGTAGGCAACCTCTAAGGGGCTGCCTATTTTCAACTTTTCTTATAGGTATCGGTACCGTTATGGCACAGTACGTATTTACGATGAACCGCGTCGGAAAGATAGTTCCACCGAAGCGGCAGATTTTGAAAGACATCTCCTTGTCCTTTTTCCCGGGAGCAAAGATTGGTGTTTTAGGTTTAAATGGCGCCGGCAAATCAACGCTTTTAAAAATTATGGCCGGTGTCGATACGGACATTGAAGGTGAAGCCCTGCCGATGCCCGGTATCAAAATCGGTTACTTGCCGCAGGAACCCCAATTAGATCCCAATCACACCGTTCGTGAGGCTGTTGAAGAGGGTTTAAGTGAAGTGCTTAACGCACAAAAGCGTTTGGATGAAGTGTATGCGGCTTATGCCGATCCTGACGCTGATTTTGATGCGCTTGCTGCCGAACAAGCTAAGCTTGAGGCAATCATTAACGCCGCTGGAACCAATGCCGAGACGCAAATGGAAATTGCGGCAGATGCTTTGCGCTTGCCGCCATGGGACGCCAAGATTGAACACCTCTCGGGGGGTGAAAAGCGTCGTGTGGCGCTTTGTCGCTTACTTCTTTCTCAGCCAGACATGTTGTTACTGGACGAGCCAACCAATCACTTGGATGCTGAAAGTGTGGAGTGGCTTGAACAATTCTTGCACCGCTTCCCAGGAACCGTCGTGGCTGTTACGCACGATCGCTATTTCTTGGATAACGCAGCAGAATGGATTTTGGAATTAGACCGTGGTGAAGGCATCCCTTGGAAGGGCAATTATTCTTCTTGGCTCGATCAAAAAGAAAAGCGTCTTGAAATTGAAAAGCGTCAGGAAGACGCGCGCATGAAGGCGATTAAGCACGAATTGGAATGGGTGCGTCAAAACGCCAAGGGACGTCAGGCTAAGAGCAAAGCCCGTTTGGCTCGTTTTGAAGAAATGTCGAGCTACGAATATCAAGCACGCAATGAAACCAATGAAATCTTTATTCCGGTGGCCGAACGACTGGGCAACAATGTCATTGAATTTAAGCATGTCAGCAAAGGTTTTGGCGATCGGCTCTTGATTGATGATCTGAGCTTTAAGATTCCGCCCGGAGCGATTGTGGGCGTGATCGGTCCAAACGGTGCCGGTAAGTCCACCCTTTTTAAGATGATTTTGGGTAAAGAAAAGCCCGATAACGGCGAGATTGAAATCGGTCAAACGGTCAAAATCAGTGCCGTAGATCAAATGCGCGATTCTCTTCCCAATGACAAGACTGCTTGGGAAGCAGTAAGTGACGGTCAGGATATTCTTCAGGTCGGAAAATTCCAGATGCCTTCGCGCGCTTATCTCGGTCGCTTTAATTTTAAAGGTGGCGATCAGCAGAAACTGGTCGGAGCGCTTTCCGGTGGCGAACGCGGTCGCCTGCATTTGGCGAAGACCCTGTTGGCTGGTGGCAACGTATTGCTTCTTGACGAGCCGTCGAATGATTTGGACGTTGAAACGCTTCGAGCCTTGGAAGATGCGCTGTTAGAATTTGCCGGCTGCGCCATGGTCACGTCACATGACCGTTGGTTCTTAGACCGTATCGCCACGCACATCTTGGCATTTGAAGGTGATTCCAAAGTGGTGTTCTTTGACGGGAACTATACGGAATACGAGGCGGACAAGCGTAAACGTCTTGGTGAAGAGGCGGCAAGGCCCCACCGTTTGCGCTTTAAACCCTTGAAGCATTAATCAGTTTTAGTTGTAGAGGACGGTACTTGTTTAACTGCAGGTACCGTTTTTTTTGCATTCGGTACAAGAATTGGCAACTTTGAACAATGTTTTTATCGTACTGCAAGAATTAAGTGACTTAAGACATAGCGTTTGTCATGTTTGGTAAGTTCTGATGGAATTCGGTCGAAGAAATGACTGACATGGTTTGAACTTTCACAATTGCGAATATTCAAATTCGGAAAATCCATTTTGTTGTTGAAATAAAAATATGTTTCTCATCAAATCGAACGAGTTCTAATGATCATCAAAGGATGATCGTATAGTTTGACGTTTGATAAACTCAGAACCATAGTGATAGCGCTAAATTCATAACTAATGTTTAAATGTACAAATGCAGCCGTAAATGTCAGACCTGCTCGTGTGGAGCTTGAGGATGGCAAGGCTTATTCTCCTGAATTTGAAGATATTTATGCCACCCGTAGTGGTGCTTATGGTCAGGCTTTTCACGTGTTCTTGTCTGAAGGTGATATTCCTAATCATTGGGCCGATAAAGAAAGTTTTACTATTTTGGAAAATGGTTTTGGATTAGGAACCAACTTTTTAGCGACGTTAAAAGCCTGGAGAAATGATCCCCATCGCTGCAAACGTTTAAATTACGTCTCTCTTGAATGTTTCCCGGTTACTGAACAAGAAATTCAATTGCTCTGTGCTGCGGAAGTGAGTGAAGAAGCCAGAGAACTTGCCAAGCAGTGGCCCCCCTGTCTTCCCGGTTACCACACATTGTCTTTTGATGAGGGACATGTGCGGCTCATTTTGGTTTTTGGCGACAGTATGGAGCTATCTAAAAAATTGTCACTTAGTTATGACGCTTTGTTTTTAGATGGTTTCAGCCCTGATAAAAATTGGCGGATGTGGAACTCTGAACTTTTACGAGATTTGTCCCGCTACGCCAAAGAAGGTGCAACGGTAACGACATGGTGTACTAAAGGAGATGTGAGAAGGGCTCTTACAGATGCTGGTTTCGCATTGGAAAAGAAAAAGGGGTTCGGTAAAAAGCGAGAACGGCTTTTCGGCGTGATGAAGGCGAAACGGACAAAGCATATTTTGCGCTCCATTAATGAAGTCATCATTATCGGAGCCGGTCTTGCCGGAGCAAATTTAGCTTACAGTCTCACGTTTCAAGGTATCCATGTCCGGGTCGTTGACGAGGCTCCGGTACCTGGGGCGGCAGCCAGTGCTCTACCTTGGGGAATTTTGCATCCGCACTTTACCCGTGACGACAGTCCCTTATCCAAACTTTCTCGGGAAGGTTTTCTAATGACACGTTCCCGCTTACGTCAATTGGAAGATCAAACGGGGGAAAGCCTTTTCAAAGAGCTCGGATGCCTTCAAATGGCGCATAAAGATACGATCTACGAGGACTGGTTGCAAGCAGCTGCTGACAATAAACCTTTTAGAATTCCTGAAAATTATGGCTTTTTACTGAATCGGCAAGAGGCCAGTCAGATCACAGGTCTTGAGTTAAAAAGAGGGGGATGGTACTTCCCAATGGCAGGGATGGCTCGAGCCGGTGCATTTTGCAGGGCATTGATAGCTACGAGCCGAGTTCCCTATCGTGGTAATACCACGGTGTGCTCAATAGAGAAGAAGGGGGAGAGGTGGCGGCTAATTGGTAAATTTGGAGAGGTTATCGATGAGGCCGACAATGTGGTCGTTTGCGCCGCAACCGCCACTTCCCATCTGTTAAATGAACCTCATCTGGGACTTGACTTGTTGCCGGGTCGCATCACTTTGCTACGTGACACGGACTTTGAGAACCTTAAGTGTCCCGTGAGTGGAGAGGGCTACATTGCTCACATGGAGGATGGATACTGTGGAGTAGGGGCTACCTATGAATTGCCCAGAACCGGGCCATGGACAGAGCAAAAAGCGCACTTAGCTAATCTTGAAAAATTGGATACTTTGCTGGTGGATCATTGGCCTGTGGTTGTAACCGGTGCTTATTGGGGAGTACGGGCGGCCGGTCCCGGCCGAGTTCCTGTTGTAGGGGCTTCTGTTGATGAGTCCCGTTGGCTGTCGGTTTGGAATGCGGCTGAACATATTCCGCAAGATCCCAAACATTGGGAAAACGATGGCTTGTGGGTCCTAGCCGGTATGGGATCCAGAGGACTATCGATGTCAGCACTTTGCTCTGAGATGCTGACTTCAATGATGACAGGGGCGCCATTACCGGCGGATTACGCGCTCATAAAAACACTGGCGCCCTCCAGAAATCTTAGGCGCCAGTGGATTAACGGACAAATTCGTTAAGCGTTTTTACCGCAGCAGTTTTTATATTTTTTCCCTGATCCGCAGGGGCAGGGATCATTTCGTCCGACTTTCGGCGTTGCGCGGCTGATAGGTTTGTTGGGCAAATTGAGTTTGGCAATTTCAATGACACCCTGCATCATCTCAAGCATCCCTTCTTCTAGGGTGTGAACGGGGTGTTCCTTTTCCACAGCCTGGCGGATCGCTAAGTTTTGTTGATAATCAGGATCCGCCTCATCGAGCTCTAAAAAGCGATGAATTCGGCATAACTGAGCCTCGATACTTTCGGTCACATCCACTCGGTCGCTATATTGGGCAAGCGCGTTATAAAAGCCCATTGCCCACGGTTCAAGTGCTGCCAATCCGTCGGGACCGGTGATTTGTTTGCCGTCCTCATCTTCAAGCGGAAAGATGATGGGGTTGTAAAACTGTCTTTGAGCTTGGAAGGCACGAATTTCCTGTAAGCGTTGAGTGACTAAACGTCTAACGGTTTCCGGCTCATCGATTTCGCAAGCAGTTCCTTCTTCATTGAA
Organism: uncultured Sutterella sp.; assembly: GCA_905212345.1. Classification (GTDB taxonomy): domain Bacteria; phylum Pseudomonadota; class Gammaproteobacteria; order Burkholderiales; family Burkholderiaceae_F; genus Aphodousia. The sequence continues at coordinate 53,388 of CAJMEC010000008.1, forward strand.
AATGTACGGATACCATTCTGACTCTTCTTTGAGCGGCGGGTTTAAAAGGGCAATGGCGGACAAAAAACCGTCAAGCATACTGACATCAAACGTATTGTCTCCGCAACTGCTGGTTGCTAATAGGTCATCGAGTTGGTTGATGTCTTCATCAGTCAAGGGGCGAAAATTTTCAGTCATAGCGAAATGTTAGAAAAAAACGCCGCAGATAATGGCGGCGCTTGGATTGAGTAATCAGCAATTCATTATTGGGCGCCGTTATCGGAAGCCTTATCTGCCAGAGTGTTATCACACAAGGCAATTAAGGAATCAATTTGTCCCTTGGAACGATTCATATCTTCAACGGCCTTATTCATCTCTTCGACCGCCTGACGTTGAATCAGATTTTCATAAGCGATGCGCAGCGCGGCGAGCACTGCAACCGAATCAGGCGAAAAAACCTTACCCGGTTGGTGAATTTCTTGCATTTTGCTTTGCACAAGCTCGGCGCAGGCGCGCAAATTCGCTTCCTCATCGGGCGCCACCGCAAGACGATAATCTCGTCCCATGATGGTCAGGGTTAAGGTTTTACGCGCAGTCATGGTTTCCTGAACTTAATTAGAAATTCATCGGTTGGTCTTCTGGGACCGTTTGTTGGGCTTTCTCAATAGAACGAATCAAAGCGTCCAAACGTTCGATAGCTTCTTGAGTTTCAGCCTTAGTCAGACCGGCTTCATTTTCTTTTTGAGTTAAAAGAGCCTGCAATTGGGCGTTTTGTTCGCGCAAGTCATTGACTTCCTGAATAAGGGCACGAACGCGATCGGCTAAGAGTTCAAGCTTTTCTTGCATTTTTTTGTTGTCCTTTAGCTTTTTTATTTAAAGAGCATTTTGCTCCACGTCTTCCTCGGCTTTTTGAGCTTGGTCGACGACTGTCAAATCAGAATTGTCAGCCTTGAAAACTTCCTTATCGCCCAAAATCATTTGGTCGGCTTGGGTTTCATCAGGCATCGGGGTGAATTCATAACGGGTGAGACGCCCCGTATCATCGAAGTACACCGTTAACCGGCGCATTTCCGGATCGCCAAAACGGGGATTGATGTAATAGAGATAATCCCAACGGTTTTGGTGGAACATGTCTCTTAAAAGCGGAACCCCTAAAAGGAATTGGACTTGCAATTGTGTCATGCCGAGGTGGAGCTGATCGACCATTTCCTTGGTGACCAAATTGCCTTGATGGGTATCCGGACGATAGGGTTTGATTACGGACGTGAGGGCTTCGGTAGGTTGGAACCATTCATTGAAAGCATCCCACTTTGATTCCACTTGGGCGCAACCGCTCAAAGCGAGCGTAGCCGCCATGGCGCCCGTCAGCAAACATTTTTTGTACATAGGTGACACGTCGTTTCAGTGCGTTAGTCTCTGATCCCTGAATGATAAACTAATGTGCGCAGTTGCGCTTAAGGAATAGTGATTTTTTTGACATTCTGCGGTTGACTTTACTGAAATCGAGATCCACTGGCTAAAATCGCCGTGTTATGATTAAAAAATCACTGGCCAGTGGTGTGCCGAGTATTCTTACCTGCTTATAGAGGTTGATCAATTGAGATACGATCCGAGTGATTTAAAAAGTTTGGGTTTAAAAGCGACAGCCCCGCGTCTTCGCATTTTGGCGCTGTTTCAAAAAGCGGCGCTTACGGAAAAACGGCACTTAACAGCCGATGAGGTTTTCTCTCAATTAAAAGAGGAAGGGGAAGATGTGGGTTTGGCCACAGTCTATCGTGTGTTAACCCAATTTGAAGTCGCCGGTCTTTTAAGACGTCATCACTTTGATACAGAAAGCGCCTCTTACGAATTGGGAGAGCCCGAGCATCACGATCATTTGGTTTGTCTGCAATGCGGTAAAATCGAAGAGTTTGTGGACGTGGAAATTGAAAGAAGACAACAAGAAATTGCTTCTCGATTCGGTTACACACTCGATCACCACACGCTCTGTCTCTACGGCATTTGTAAGCAATGCCAAGAAAAAAACGCTGCCAAATAGACAGCGCTTTCCCGTTTTTTCAGCAAACGCCTTAGCCTTGGTAGGCTCGGGCGTTTTCTATTAGTTCCCGAGCATTGGCTCGAGCCTTTTCGGTGATATCGGCCCCGGCTAACATACGAGCCAGTTCTTCGACCCGTGCGTTATCGTTTAACTCACGCAAACGGCTCACCGTTGTGTTATCTTCCTGAGACTTCTGTACCTTTAAGTGGTTTTTCCCGTAACAGGCCACTTGCGGCAAATGGGTGACACACATCACCTGACGCTCGAAAGAGAGTTTTTTAAGAAGTTTTCCGACCACGTCGGCAACCGCGCCACCGATACCGGCGTCAACTTCGTCAAAAATTAAGGTATCCACAGGGGTGGATTTTGAGGTGATAACTGAGATGGCCAGACTGATACGGGATAACTCACCGCCGGAGGCAACTTTGGAAAGAGCTCGAGCTGCCACGCCCGTGTGGCCGGCAACCAAGAATTCACACTTTTCAATGCCAAGTGAGTACGGTTCACATTCATTAAGGGAGGCTTCAAACCGGCCACCTGTCATGGAAAGCATTTGCATGGCTTCGGTTACAGCCTCAGAGAGCGTTTTAGCTGCTAAGCGTCGCTTTTTGGAAAGTTCTTTGGCTGCGTGCATAAAAGTCTGACGTGCTTTTTCCTCTTCTTTCTCTATAGCTTCTAAGTCAAGATTTTGCTGCAAAGCTTTAAGCTTTTGGCCGGTTTCTTCGTATTTTTCAAAAAGGGCCTCCGGCAGGGTATGGAATTTACGAGCCGCATTAAAGTAAAGGGAAACCCGTTCATCGACTTCCTCAAAGCGGCTCTCATCTAAATCTGTTCGATCTGAATAGCGCTCAAGTTCGCGAACAGCATCTTCTAAAATAGCTTGAGCTTCAGACAATTGATCGGCAATTTCGCCTAACTTCTCATCGTATTGAGAAAGTGATTGAAGCTGTTCGGTATGTTGCCCTAAAAGCGAAAGAGCACTTTCATCATTTTCAGACAATTCAGTTTTTGCAGCATCGAGCGCTTCTAAGATGTCATGCGCGTTACCCAAGCGTTTATGCTCGGCATTAAGTTCTTCCCATTCGCCTTTTTGAGGATTGATTTGAGAAAGTTCCTCATGCATCCATGCTAAACGGTCGGCTTCGTCAGATAATCTTTTAGCATTTTCTTTAGCTTGAGACAGTCGTTTTTGGGCGTCTTGCCAGGTGGCAAAAGCATCCTTTGTTTCAGCAAGTTCTTTCCCATAGCCACCATAGGCATCGAGTAAAGCCAATTGTCCCGAGGTTTTCAATAATGACTGTTGGGCGTTTTGCCCGTGAATATCAAGAAGTTGGGCTGCGATCTCCTTGACTTGAGAGGCAGTGACAGCCACGCCGTTTATCCAAGAGCGAGAGCGGCCGTTGCGGTCAATGACACGTCGAATAATGGCAGTTTTTTCCAACAGATCATCTTCTGTCGTCAGTGCGCAATTACGAAGGAGGGCAAATACCTCATCATTGACTTCAAAAATGGCCGTAAGGTCGGTTTGTTTTGCTCCTTCACGAATAACACCGCTATCGGCCCTACCCCCTAAAATCAGTTGTAAAGCATCAATCAATATGGATTTGCCGGCACCTGTTTCACCGGTGAGAACCGTCAGCCCAGTCGATAAATCCAAAGAGAGCTCTTTGACGATGACAAAGTCTTTAAGTGAAAGGTGCAAAAGCATGATAAGGCTAATCCTTGATGGGCAGCGATGCGTTGGCCGAAGGCATCAGATTCCAATACAGTTTTCGACGCAGTGTGTCGTAATGGTTATGTCCGATCGGATGCAAAATAGTGAAACTTTCAGGCAAAGTTCTGACTCGGAGAACATCTCCCTTTTCCATCGGGAAAAAATCTTGCATATCGCAATAAGCCGATGCTTCCCTTGCCTCAATTAGGCTGATATCTACGGTACTCGAACCGGGAAGGACAATCGGTCGGTTGGTTAGAGCGTGAGGGGCGACCGGCACGAGAACCATGGCGTTTAAGGCCGGATGAAGAATTGGGCCGCTGGCAGCCATTGCATAGGCAGTAGAACCTGTGGCAGAGGCAACGATGATGCCGTCAGCCCGTTGTGTAGCCATGGGATGGCCATCAACCCAAACATTGAATTCCACCATGGAGCCCGCTCGACCGTGGGTGATACCTGCATCGTTTACCGCCGTGGCGTTAAAGACAATTTTGCCCTTCCGATAGACACGGATATGAAGCATTGAGCGAGTATCGACCTCATATTCACCCCGAAGCAGAGGTGGCAAATCCTTATCCATTTCCTCGAGGGAAAAATCGGTGATAAAACCAAGACGGCCGGCATTAATGGCAATGATGGGGAGTTTGAATCGAGCCATGCGACGGGCAATGCCGAGTGTTGTTCCGTCTCCGCCCAATATGATAATTACATCAGCCCTGGCCCCTAATTCCTCAAGACTGACGCCTTGAGCTCCGGGGAGATGCTCGGCAGTACTTTCTTCAAGCAAGTATTGGACGTTTTCTGTACGCAAAATGGCAAGAAGCTTTTTTAACGCCTCCCCCATCGGTTCCGTTCGCTTGGCAAAGACGGCAGCGGTCTTAAACGATTTCACTTTTCAGGGCCTTTAAAGTGACAGACCGAAAGGATTTGACACTTTCGGTCCGACCTTTTAAAAAAACAGATTATTCTTCGGCTTCTGCGCCAATTGCAACGCTGTGGAAACCGCCGTCAACGTGGACAACTTCAGCCGTTACGGCGCTTGCCAAGTCAGAAAGTAAGAAGGCAGCGACATTGCCCACTTCTTCAGTCGTTACCGTGCGACGAAGAGGAGCATTGGCTTCCATGTGATGAAGCATCTTAGAAAAGCCTTGGATACCCGAAGCCGCTAAAGTCTTAATCGGGCCGGCAGAAATGGCGTTGGCTCTGATACCCTTGGGACCCACGCAGCTGGCAATGTAGCGAGTGCTTGCTTCAAGCGCAGCTTTGCAAAGGCCCATCGTGTTGTAGTTGGGAACCACCCGTTCGCCGCCCAAGTATGTGAGGGTCAAAAGGGAGCCGGCGCGGCCTTGCATTAAGGGTAAAGCGGCGCGGGCGATAGCCGGGAACGAGTAAGCGGAAATATCCATGGCTGTTTTAAAGGCATCGCGCGTGCAGCCTTCAAGGAAGTCACCGGCAATGGCTTCACGCGGGGCAAAGCCGATTGAGTGAACCAGACCGTCCAAGGCGCCCCAACGTTCTTGGATTTGTTCGAAAGCGTCATCAATTTGTTCGTCACTGGAGACGTCCATTTGCAACAAAAAGTCACTGCCGAAATCTGCGGCAAAACCGGCTACGCGGTCTTTGAAGCGTTCGTTGGCGTACGAGAAAGCGAGTTCTGCGCCTTCACGGTGGCAGCACTTGGCAATGCCATAGGCAATAGAACGGTTGGAAACAATACCCGTAATCAGAATCTTTTTACCTTGAAGAAAACCCATTTGATCCTCACTTTAAAAACAATGGATAACGGATTGGATTTTAGCTAAAGCGCTAACAACTTTGAAGTTATAGGCCGAGGTTTGGCATTAATGAGGGATGACCAAACGCTGACCGGGTTTGAGGTCTTTGGTTTGAAGATGATTTTCGTCCATGATGGCGCTTACGCTTGTGCGATGACGTTGGGCGATTGTGTAAAGCGTATCACCGCGTTTGACACGATAGGCTGTTTTCCGAAGACCGGCACGTTGCACTTCACGTACGGTCAGGTGCAGTCTTTGGCCTACCTTGATTGTGTTGCTTTTGAGTCGGTTTTGTTTGCGAATGTCCGCGGCCTTGACGCCAAAGCGCGCGGCAATGCCCGATAAAGTGTCACCACTGCGGACTCGATACGTAATGCGTCGAGTGGTGGGCAGTGGAACAAGGCGCATGGCTGAGTCAGCTTCGGCGACCTGAATGTCTTGACTGGCATGAGCATCTTTAACAAGGATGGTGCTGCCGACCTGGACCCGACGGTTTTTCGGGATCTTATTGGCTGCGCGCACTTCATCTTCAGTCATGCCGTAACGTTTGGCTATGGCTTTCAGTGTCTCGCCTTTTTTTACCGTGTGCGTGGACCAATTGGAAAGTGGCTTGCCGG